>CAZXCK010000122.1:0-12642 GCA_964639225.1 uncultured Anaerolineaceae bacterium
CCGTTGTATCAGAAGCCATGAAACCCGCGCCTGAGCCGCGTGTCATTGCCTGGCTGTCCCTCCCCGCTTCGGATATGGATCAGTGTGGTAGGCGTAGAGGATGCTCAGATCGCCGCAATCGCCCGAGCCGGCGGGTTAACCCTTGCAACGCACAACATCAAGGACTTCACCGGCATCCCGGGACTGGAGACATTTATTAATGTTTGCATACATTTTTTTTGGCTCTGCTCCCTTGGCAAACCAAGCACGAAGGGCTGAGCAAGGCCGTAACTCTCGTAGGGCGGACCAAGCGCAGCGTGTCCGCCTTAAAATTGCGTGTACGCCTTGGTTTGATGTATACTTGGTTTTGCAAATATTAGTAATCCCCGGACTGGCCAGAAATGAGCTGCTTCTTTAATTTTCCACACTCCCCGCATTTAAAATCCTCACCCAGCCGCCCCCCGCACTCACAAACCCACCCGACACGCCGGCAGGGATTTCCAACCACTAGTTCATTATCTTCCACATCTCGGTTGACAAGCGTCCCGGCGCCGACCATCGCCCATTGCCCAATGGTCACCCCGCAGACAATCGTGCAGTTGGCCCCCAGGGTTGCGCCTTTGCGAACCAGGGTCGGCCGGACCTCATCCATTCTGCTTATATGCGCCCTTGGATTGTATATATTGGTAAAAACCATGGAAGGCCCGCAGAAAACATGATCCTCAAGAGTTACCCCTTTATACACCGACACATTATTCTGGATTTTGCAACCATTCCCGATTGCCACCCCGGGCCCTATCATGACGTTCTGCCCCAGGATACAGCCTTCGCCTATCCTGGCGCTTGAAAAGACATGGCAGAAGTGCCAGATTCGCGTCCCCTGCCCTATTTCCGAACCTTCGTCCACGTATGCGGATTCATGTATGAAAACATCTTCCATGACGGGTATCTCTATTATTTAACCGGACAGGGCTTTTTTGCACAGAGGATGGTATTCGCCCACCGGCCCCTTTGGTTTCGCATTGCGGATATGGTGCACGATTTCAATGGAGGAGCGCGCCTCTTCCAGCCCGAATCCCCTTCCGGCAAGAATTCCCTCGTAACTCCGTGTGTGAAGATCCGTAAAACCGCCGGAAAATTCGATCTCCTCTCCCTCCACCGAAATTGATCGGTATGTGCGCTGCCCCTTTTTTAAAGCTTCTTCAGGCAGGAAATCGGGGTTTACGCTCAAAAACCAGCGCACCCGGGCATGATCCAGTTCCAGAAAGCCGGCGGCTGCATCCCTGTTGTGAATATGCACGGTATTTTCTTTCACCGACCCAAATATCCAACTCAGCATATCAAAAAAGTGAACTCCGATATTGGTTGCAATCCCCCCGGATTTTTCAACATTGCCTTTCCAGGAGATAAAATACCACCTGCCCCTTGAGGTGAGATAGGTAAGATCAATGTCATAGGTTTTATCCGGATCTGCTGCGGTTTCTCCTGAAACCCGTTCTTTCAGTGCCATGATGTCCGGGTGGAGGCGAAGCTGCAGGATGTTCCAGACGCGCTTTCCCTGCCGCTGCTCGATTTCAGCCAGGCCGTCAAGGTTCCACGGGTTTAGTACCAGGGGTTTTTCGCAAACAGCATCGGCACCGATACGCAGGGCAAACCGGATATGGGCGTCATGCAAGTAATTGGGCGAGCAGATGCTGACGAGATCTAGTCCCTCGCCCTTCCGGATCTGCTTTTCCGCATGCCGGTCAAATCTTTCAAACTCAGTGAAAAATGCCGCCTCAGGAAAAAAGCTGTCTATTATGCCCACTGAATCATTGGGGTCGAGCGCGGCCGCCAGCTGGTTTCCGGTGTCCGAAATGGCTTTCATGTGCTTGGGGGCGACAAAGCCGGCCGCTCCGATCAGTGCAAATTTTTTAGAAGATATCATGGCATTCCCGCAGCAAAAGGTTGTAATATGACGATTACGTTTGAAAAGATCCCCTTCGTCCCTTTCGTCTAAAAACAGTGGGTCACAAACGTTGAATCTTTTTATTATAGCATAACTTACCCTGTCATTACAAATATATCAGGCTTGTCTGCCAAGTTTTAAGGTGATATATAGAATAAAATGATACATAAACCGGATTATCACAACAAAGACTGCGGCCACCTGGATTCATGAGAGATTTTACAATAGGCGCATACAGGCAGTACCTGCAAGCGATCAAAGGGTCATACACGAAAACACTCTGCTTTGTAGATTTTTTTACTTTGGCGGAGCCCCCGGACGCCTTTATCATCATTCGCCACGATGTTGACCGAAAACCCAGAAACGCCCTTAAAATGGCAATGCTTGAAAAGGATATGGGCATTCGCAGCACCTATTATTTTCGGACCAAGCCGCATGTATTTGTGCCTGAAATCATATCCAGGATTGCACGTGCCGGCCATGAAATCGGATATCATTATGAAAGCCTCTCAGATGCCAAAGGCGACCATCAGGCCGCATTGCGTGACTTTGAAAAGAATCTGAAAACACTGCGGGAACTCGCCCCCATCCGCACAATCTCCATGCACGGCAGCCCCTTGAGCCCACATGACAACAGAAACCTGTGGGCGAACCACGAAGCTAAGGCCTATTTAAAGAATTCTCTTGAAATATACGGCGAAGTATATCTTGATATTAACTATTCTGATATCGCATATATCACAGATACCGGCCGCAACTGGGGTGCGGAAAAATCAAACAGGCGCGACATGGTAGATTCAGCCTTGACCCCGCATTTCAAAAGCAGGCAGGATTTGCTTGATTGTTTTATCAGGGGCTGCTATCGAAAGGTCGTGTTTCAGATTCACCCGGAAAGATGGACGGATTCGGATATTGAATATTACACTCAACTGGCGAAGGATCAAGTTGCAAACTGTATCAAGGCAATTGTCAGATAATTTAGACGGAAAAAAGGTCCTGATTTTTGTTTCACCCGGTCGGTGCGGAACTACAAGAATCGCTGAGATACTGAAGGAAAAACTGCCTGCCGAAGACTTTGCAGTAACCCATCAAATGCCCTTTTCCAGACTCGCCAATGTGGTTGGCAACCTGATGTATTATTTTGGGCAATCCGAAAAGATTAAGGAAAAATTATACAATTTTATTGTTTCCAGATATACGAACGGGAAGAATTTTATTACGACCGATCCCTTGACAGCCATGATCATCCCACAAAAATTGGTGAAAAGTAAAAATGTCTGTATTGTGCAGATCACACGCGAACCTGAAGAGTTTGCAGAATCCTTTTATCGTTTTTCCAGAAAAAGGATGAAAAGTTTTATCGCGCATAATTGTGTTCCATTCTGGCAACTTGGGATAAAACCTTTAGAAAATCTATTGCGCAACGATATAAAAAACAAATACGTGCTTATTATAAAAAATAAAGAAACTTTTTTTGATTCCGCATATAAGGCAAATTCAAATTATCTAAAAATAGATATCGCGGAGATATTTACTCCTAATCTGATAGAATGTTTGGTGAAACAATTTTTAAATTTTCATATAGATATTAGGCCACGAGAGTTATCCATTCAATCGAACAAATCCAAAATGATGTAGAATTTCCAATCTGCAAGAAGTCAAAAGGTAAAAATAGTTACAATGAAAGAAATTAATCACCCCCAAAAAATAAAAAAAATCTTAAAAAAAACTGAAAAATATTCTATTTTTTTTATTTGGTTAAAGTGGTTTTATCCTAAATTTAAAGGAGCCCATTTTATCTATTCCTTATATTTTTTTATTCCCCAGAAGTTGTTTCGAATTAATGGCTCTGTACCATGGCCGGTTCATTTTACTTCCAGAGTCTTTTATTATAAAAACATTTCCATTGGTAACCGGAGTGCTCCTGGAATAAATGCCGGTTGTTATATCCAAGGTCGTAATGGCATCCAGATAGGTCATAATTTCCGGATGGGACCGGGGGTAGGTTTAATCAGTGCAAACCATAATATTGATGATTATGACCAATGGGTTGAAACACTGCCTATTACTATTGGTAACAATGTGTGGATCGGAATGAATGCAGTTATACTGCCAAGCGTTAAAATTGGAGATAATGTCGTGATCGGTGCCAATTCAGTTGTCAGGACTGACATCCCTTCCAATTCCATTGCTTCTGGTAATCCATGTCAAGTAATCAAGGAAAAACCTCCTTATAAAGGAAAGGATTACAGTAAGATTTGAGCACGAATATATACAAGGCACTCATATATATATCAGTTCTTATCCTATGCCTAATTCTTTATCAAATTGACTACCTCCGTTTTCCAGCAATACACTCAATACCAACTTTGATGCTTTCCTTCCTCTTCCTTTTTACCGGCTTTTTAGTCCATGCCTATTCTTGGAGAAAAACACTTGAATATGGCCATTGCAAAATCAGTTTTAAAGATAGTTTGATTAGTGTTGGATCGACAATATTTAGCAAATACATTCCAGGTAAAATATGGGTGATTGTTGGAAGAGCAGCCTATATTTCATCAATCAAAAAGGAAGGGTTAACTAAATTAACTATTATATCGCTTAATGCCCAACTTATAACACTCTGGACAGGGCTCGTCTTCGGCCTTTCGGGATTAATCACGCAGAATGTTTTAAAGTTATGGGGCGTGTTGGGAATAATCTTTTTTTTTCTATTAACGCCTATAATATTCACCCCTTTTTTCCATAGATTTCTTCTAAAAATATTTTCTACAATCTTCAAGAAGGAAATAAAACTATCTGCCTTATCATATCAAAAGGTCTTGTTGCTTGTGCCTTGGTATGGAGCATATTGGTTATTATGGACAATTGGTTTCTATCTAATGATTACAAGCTTTAGTTATTTCAATGTTAATGTTTGGGTGGCTTTAGCTTTCCCTTTGGCAAGCACCTTGGGCATCATTTCATTTTTTGCCCCAGGAGGGTTAGGCGTTCGGGAGGGAATTATGGTGGGCTATATATTTCTGTCAGGCTTAGGTCTTCAAGAAGCTAGCACAATCGCCGTGATAGCTCGTCTATGGTTCTTAGCAGGAGAAATAGCGATATTTCTATTCGCATTACTGCTTCACGGATATATACGTGATCAGCAGTTATAATTCACTTAAGCCAAAGCGCTTAGTGAAAATGATGGCCACTATGCGTGTAGGGAATCAATACTTATAAGCGAAAATATGCATTCCTGGCGTATGAGCAACTTCAAAGCCTAAGGAAAAAAGGAGCCTTACTATACGTTGACCTATTCTACCACTACCGTCATTATACCATCCGGGTGAAATAATGCGCAAAGGTTTAGCTTTGGCAAGAAAACTTTGGCTTGAGGCAAGGGCCTGAAGTTCTGCCCCATTTATGGTAAGAATGATAAGATTGGGTTCAAAATTGGCTTCATTAATTATGGATTCAATTGTTCTTCCTTTAGTTATTTCGGTTCCCGTGTTTGGAGCGATTTCAGAAATCAATGAATTGGCCTGCTGTTCTCCTATGTAGAATTGAACATCATCCGAATCGCTGGCAGAGGCAGCATAATTAAGGCAGGATACGTTCTGGGTGTTATTCTTCTCTATATTTAAACTTAAAATCTCGTGAGCTCTTTTATCAGCTTCAACACTTACTATTTGCCCCTTCTCACCAACCAGCTTACTCATGCGCATTGTTCCGAATCCGATAAAGGGTCCCAACTCAAGGATCCGGTCTCCTGGCTTAATTGTTAGCATGTCATGAAATTTTCTTCGTTTGTGTTTTGGTAATTCAGAGAAAGTATTGATATGTTGCCGATGAATAAGCGATGGGAACAGTCTTCTCGGAAATATACCTGTATTTATTTTTTCAGATGGTAAACAGTGGGGATATTTAAATCGAAGAATATAGGATAACAAAGCCCCTATATGAGTTTTCGGTATGCGCCATTTTTGATTTAAAGGGATATTTTCATCCTTAAATGAAATGAGTCGAGTACCATCCTTAAGGATAAGAGCTGGATGTTTTTCAATAAATTCGTAAGAAATGATTTCTCCCTTTTGTAGATTATTACTAATTAAAATCTCCATGCAGAGCTTACAAAGAAGCCTGTTGTTTCTAATACTTAATAGTTTGTTGTATAAAATATTTTTATTTTCTAATCTTTTCATATTTTTTACCTAACAGGCTCCCCCAGGAAGTTATCAATTCTCAAAATACAATATTATTTCAGCTCTTTATTTTCTTCCATGTCAAACCACATGGCAAACAGCAGAAACTGGCTGGAGGCGATAAATGCAAACATGGCAGCAAGGGCGTTTATGGATGGGATATGGCCGGTCATACCCCACATGATAAACAGCCTGGCAAACAGGACAATATCGACTAAGGCAAAAAATATACCCAGAAAATAAAAAAACACCAAGGGATGAAAATCCCGGATTACATATTTTTCTTTCATACGCCAGAAAAACATTTTAATCAGGAGCCAGCTTATGGAGAAGATCACTCTCTGGATCCTGATCCCTGATTTCTCCCCAATGTTGTAGACCGGTTCCACGGGTACGTCAGTTACTTTGAGATTAAGCACGTTAAGGCGCACCAGGATGTCATTTGGCTGGCCGTACCACTGATACATTTTATCCCAGTCAATTAATCTCAATGCCTTTTTATTGATCGCGGTATATCCGGACTGGGAATCGGCGACATGCCAGTAGCCGGAGGCGATTTTGGTAAGCAGGGATAAAAAGGCGTTTCCGAAATATCTTGTTTTCGGGATCTTTTGATAGGCTTCCCCTGTAAACAGCCGATTTCCCTTGCTGTAGTCCGCCCTGCCCTCTGCCACCGGGTCAAGAATTGCTGGCAGGTCCTCAGGGGCCATCTGCCCGTCTCCTGCCATGACCACGGCAATATCAAAACCATTGTCCCTTGCATATTTATACCCGCTTGCAATGGCGCCGCCTACTCCTTTATTATTTTCATGCTTGATGAGTTCAACACGCCCATGTGTCTTCTGATATTCCTGCACGACTTCTATGGTTTTATCAGTGCTCATATCATCAATTATCATCATCAGATCCACATAGTCGGGCATGGTTTCAATGACCCGGCCAATTTGGGTTTCCTCGTTGTGCGCCGGTATTACGGCGGCAATGCGCTTGTTTTTATACACTTTTAACCTCTTGGGAAAGAGTCATTTCAGCCTAAGCAGGCCGTAGCCATCTTTTGAAAACTCGGTAATTGTATGGTCGTCGAAAAAATCTTTCAGTACCTGTTTTTCGTGGATGCTGTATTTCTTGACCCAGTAATTGAAAAGGGAAAAATTAACCAGCAGATGGGTAAATCCTTTTTCCAAAAGTTTTTGGGAAACTTCTATTCCTGATTCTGATCTTGTTGCAAGCTTCTGAAGCATCTCAATGCTGAATTCAACCGGAATGTCAGAATAATATCCCCGATACCCGATGTAAAGACCGAATATTTTGTCATTCTTGGAAAGATTTTGGTTTGCGTATTGGTATGAAGCGTATTCCGGCCGGTAGGCCTGGATATATTCATCCCTGGTGACTTTTCCGGAAAGGTAAGCCAGAGGCTGGTCCTTTTTGAAACGATCTGCCATGTAGGATGCATTCAGGCCGAGCATGGCAAGGATAATGCAGAAAATAACCGATTTTTTCAATTGTTCTGATATGAGCCTGGTTCGGTTCAGGATAACTGCCTGCAGATTACGCAGCCCGAACATGGAAAGAACCACCAGGGGCGGCAATATGGGTGAAAAATACCTGATGCGGATGGAGGTCTGGGCGCAGGCATATAGCAGGAAAAGAACCGAGAAAAAAAGCATCATGAATTTTTCGTTTCTTTGCTGCCGGGATTGCCCTCTGATACCGAAAAAGGCGAATATGGGCAGAATCAGCAAAAACGGGCTGGTTTTACCGTCAAAATACTTGGGGGTGTCATCTTTTCCCTGAAAAAAAACCCGCAACGGAATCAGTGAAATTTCAAACCAAGACTCCCCGTAAATCTGGCGGCGAACCTGGACATGGGACATGCGGTCGCGTTCTTCCAGAACGGTTCCTTTATTAATGTCTTCCGTGGCGGCTTCTTCATTAAAGACACCGTTATAAAGAGGATAGACCGGGTTTCCGGTCCAGACCAAATTTCGGATCATCCAGGGGGAAAATATGATCAATGCGACCATGATGAATGCAACGCACCAACCGGCGGCTTTTACATCGCAGAATTTCTGGCCGGAATGATGCCTGGTGTAAATAAAAACAACAAACAGCCCGAGCAGAAAAAGACCAATCACTCCGTTGTACTTGGTTCCTAACGCCAAACCACAAAACACTGCACTGATAAGCAGGTATCGTGGCTTAAAACCCGACTCCATCCAGTAAAACAGGTATAAAAGCGAGGCGAACAAAAAGCAGATCAGGCCCAAGTCCACATATACCGTGCTCGAAAGCCTTATAATGACAGGAATGGTAAGGAAGAACAGGGCTCCAAGCAGAGCGAATCCCAAATTTATCCTGCGATAAAGGTACCTTGCAAGCATTGCCGCTGTGGCAAGGGCAAAAGCAAAATGGATGAACTTTGGCAGGATGTCATTTTTGAAATACAAAGAGATCAAATACAGAAGGTCCAAGTTCATCGGGTAGTAGGAAAATCTCAAATGGGGAATTTCGTAGATGCCGCCGTGTTCTAAATACAATTTGGGCACTGCGAGATGGTGAGTCAGGGCATCCCGGCTGACCGGAGGGACGCAGGCGAGAACAGCGACCAACCCGATAACTCCACACAGAAGCAAAATGCATATGAGAGGCATCCAAGGCAGTTTCCTATGATTTTCGGCACCCATCATATAAAACTATACCCGTCTCGAATAAAACAATAAAAATTATTCCGGACCAGCTGATTATCTGACATATTCGCTCATCACTTCAGCGGGAATATGGCCGAGATAAACTTTATCGTTAATTATATAACCGGGAGTACCACTTAGCCCCATCTTCAAGCCAGTTTGAATATCTTTTTGCAAATGATTTAAAATGTGACGATCAGTTAAAGCCTTGACAAGCATCGAAGGGTTTAAGTCCAAATCTTCCGCGATCTTTTTGCTCTCAACGGTCTCAACGGATTTATTCAGTTGAAAAAAATAGTCATTTGCTTCCCAAAATTTATCTTGGTCTTGAGCAAAAATGGAAAAAAGGGCCAGCACTCCGGCGCCCCTATGATAAGCCTCCCGTACAATGGGATTATATTTATGGTCCATTGGAAAATGCCTGTGGATCAGACGAATTGTACTGGGATTTTCAGCCACCAGTTGACGCAGAAAAAAATGCTTAATCCGGCATTGAGTGCACAAATAATCCGTAAATTCTTCGATTATCAATTCCGGGTCTTTTGCACCGATCCACGGATGACCGCCTTCAGTGATACCTTGGCTGACTGATTCGGAGTTTGCCGGTGGCTTCATATGCCAGTACTGCGGCATGCCAACCATTAAAGATCCTGTAATGCATAAGAAGACAGCACCAACCGGCAAAAAAAATTTTTTTTCAGTCCACAAAAACCGGAGATCTTCAATAAGTCCTTTTAAAAGACCGAGGTTTCCGAAACGTTTATTAATGAACCAAGCATAATACATTAATAAAAAATTCACTATATACGTAAGGATGCACATGGCACAATAGCTGCGGATCAAAAACGTAGAAACCCAGGCAAGAACCAGGCTACTCAAACTAAACAGCAGCGCTATCCAGAAAAGCATCGGCCACAAGCGTTTTTGCCGTGCCTTTGAGTGGCCTGCAAGCCCCAATATAAACAGAACAAACCCATATCCAATAATGCCCCATATGGACAGGGGGATGTTGAGAAAGACTGCGTATTGGCTCGAAGATACGGTGTCGCAGTTTAAAGCCCGGGAAAGGGCGCAAAAACTGGAATAACTTAAATCCACATGCACACGGTAATGGGATATGGACAGGTAGATACTGTCGAAAAAACCCACAAGAGTTAAAATGACAACCGGCAAATAATAGTAAATAAATGCCATGGGAATAATGCGCTTTTCCATAGAAGCTGCTTTAATGAGTTCGAAAGATGATAAAACGGTTTATTGAGTGTCGATCAATGCTTTAAATTTTTTGGCAATAGTTTTGCGCATCATATCCTTGTTTAAAAGCAGATAATACGTATCTCGCTTGTCGTACATTTTTTGAATCATTTTTTGTACCTGAGCAGCACTTGCTGTTTCAAAAAGTTTTTCTAAGTAAAAATCAGCTTCTTCCGTTTTCTTTTGAGCGATCAAGTTATTGGCCATAAAAAACAGTGGGATTGCATCTTCTTTGTTACGTTCGAAATATTTTTCCAGAAACCAGAGGCCTCTTTCATAATAACCGGAATGAGCCAAGGCAACTCCATAATCCTTAAACAAAGGGGAATATCCTGCCTTATTAAGAGCCAGGCCTTTTCTATAACTTTTCAATCCTTCCTCATTTTTTTCTGAAAGGGTTAAGATGAATCCCTTTAACCCGTATAAATCAATTTGGTCCGAATATTGGGCGGATCCTTTTTCTGCATAGGACAAAGCTTCTTCTAAATTATGCGTTTTTAACAAACAAACTGACATTTTTCTGTAAGCCTTTGGGGGTATTTTTATTTTTTTAAATTGCAGATACCGCATATATCGCTTTAAATACGAAATTGCTCTCTCATAATCTTTGTTTGCGGCATAAATGACTGCCAGATTATAAAGTGTGATCCGTTTTTTAGAATTACTAGCGGTATATTTTTTCCTTAAAGCGGTTTCATAAAGGCTTATTGCCTTGTCCAGATTATTTTTGACAGGGTCGACCGCATACGGGTCATATGCGTAAGCCAGGTTATGATACGGCCTGAAGCTCTCTGGATTATTCTCTATAGCCGCCTTCCAGAATTGAATCCTGGATTGCCATATAAAATTTCTACTATACGTGGTCAACCCCATGCCGGCAATGGCGGCCGAAAAAGCTATCACTATCAACCATTTAATCGGAGAATGCTTATATTTGTCGACAATATAGGCGGCCAATAGCGCAACGGGGAGAAAAATAAAAACAGAAGGAAGATAATTTCTATGTTCAAAATAAATTTCCAATGGAAATATTGTCGATTCAACTGAATGATGCACAAAGAAAAACAAAAAAGCGAAGCCACAAAGTTTAATGGATTTTTCTTTTCGAAAAATCAAGCAATAAGCGGATAAACCAATAACAATCAGTATACCGATTAATGAAAAAAAAGTTGTTACAGGCTGGAATAAATTTTTTGACAAGGTGATCGGCTGGTTAAAACCAAAAGCCTCCGGAGGCGACACAAAAAGCTGGTACAAGTGAAACAGGACAACTCTTGATTCCGTTAACACCCTTTCCTGCATATTAAAGGGACGATTGGCATAGCCTTCAAGAAGTCCTTGGTGAAAGCTTCCCCTAAACAACAAAAAAAAGGATAAAATTACAGCGACAGACACAATACCGGCAATCAAAACGTGTTGCTTCTTAAAATGTAATTTATCTGCTAACAACAATTCAATCATAATAATTGAAAAAGGAAATAAAGCGGCATTCTCTTTTGAAAAAACCGCCAATAAAAACATTATCAAAGAGATTGCCATCCATTTTTTGCTTTTTTCCCGTTTAAAAAGCAGATAAAAATAGATTCCAGCCAGATAAAACATTGCCGCAAGGGAAGCCATCCGCTGTACGATATAGCTCACCGCCTGGGTTTGTATGGGATGAATGGCCCATAGGACGGTTACAAGACCGGCCACAAACAAAATGTTGCCCTTATAGTGTAAAAGGACCAACAATAATCTAGTGGTTTTAAAAACCAGGACGGTTGCAATGAGATGGATTATGAGGTTGACAACATGATATCCCCTGGGATTTGTTTCACCGAAAAACCAGTTCAACCCGAGAGTGAAACAACTCACCGGCCTGTAAAGGCGTAATTCGCCGTCTTTTTCTTTAAAGAAGGTGTTTGCAATATTATGGGGGGTTAATTTTTCAAGATGAACGTCAGAGCGGTAAACAATATTATGCGGATCATCAAAGACCCAATCTCCGTAAAAAGAGTTGGAGTAGACAGCGAAAAGAGAGCCAAGAATAAGCAATATCAGGATCAAAGACGTATTTTTAGATACCATTTTCTACATAATCTGCTTTGATGAAAGGGATAAACTATCTTTTAATAAATTCGGTTATCCTATAAAAAAGGCATGGAGTATGCCTCCATGCCTTTTTTATAGAAACTACGATTTTCCACATCCAATAACTACATATCTTTTACGACCGTTTGGCCACTCCAAATACCGGAATTTGCATTCCTGTAGTCTTCTGGGCACCTACCGCTTGCATCCGTAACTGTAATAACTATTGAATCGATGCTGCCGCCGAGTGCATAGGTGTTCTCTCCTGACAAACCAATGTCCAGGTCGGCAGAGGTAATCATATCTGTGCGGCTTGGAACTGCATAGTAGTCAGCAATTTCAGCTGCGATATTGTTTGCGTCTGATTCCGCTGAACTACAGAAAGCTTTGTTCCTGTAAGAAATAAAGTTCGGAATGGCGATGGCCGCCAGGATGCCGATGATGGCGATGACGATCATAAGCTCGATCAGGGTGAAACCCTTTGTGTTGTTTCCTCTGAGTTTTTGAAGCATGC
>CAZXCK010000123.1:0-12590 GCA_964639225.1 uncultured Anaerolineaceae bacterium
GGGGGGAGGGGAAGGAAGCCCGGGAAGAGGGCTTGGAGGGGATCATGGAGAGTACTGAATGGTGATGGAGCTGTAAAAAGCCCTAAGCTTGGATATCTGCCCCTGGAACAATGTGTTATGCCGTTTCCCCCAGCGGCGGGTGAGCGCGGGTTTTTGTGAATCCGTCAATCCTTTGAAAAGAAAACTCAAAGCCAAGGACTGATCTCCTCCCCGAAAACCCAACATACCAGGGCCACGGGTCCCTAGGTTCCTCTGGAACCTCGTTCAGCTGGAGTAGGGGCCAAGGGGCTCCTGCCGTCTTCACACCCTTCCGGGTTCCCGCCGGGCATTCGAGTGGCCAGGGTCCAATTTTTCTGACAAGTCTCCAGCAGCCGGAATCGCCAACACGCCGTCTTGATCACTCGCGAAAAACCCACTTTTACTCTGCCTACCGATCACTGCTCACTAAGTACTCTGGACTGAAAGTTCGGTGACGTATTTTAGGCGGCCATTTTCTGGGATTGATCCTGGTCGCCGAGCTTCGTGAGGACGGATTTGACATCCTCGCGGGAAAACTTCCACGTGAATGGTTTTGCCGTCGCCTCGTAGAGCGACTGGAAGGAAAGGATTCTCCCCTCGAGTTCCCCGAGGTTTTCGAAGTCATTCGGAGAGAGGACCTTCCGCTGAAGCACGGAGAAATAGATTTCCACCTGATTCAACCAACTGGCATGGACGAGAGTGTGAACCAGCACCGCATTGGAATACCAGCCTTTGAGCCGGGCAGCAGAGGCCTTTCCCCGGTGGGACGACCCGTTGTCGGTGATCCAGAAGACGCGGCGCGCGGATCGATAGGGCGGCTGCGACATGACGAGATCGACCAGTTGATGAAAGCTCGCAATGCCAGTTCGCTCACAGCAGAGGCCGAAGACTTTGGCGCGACGAACATCCCATGCCGCCAGGTAAGTCAGCGCCCCTTTCCGCTCGTACTCATGCTCGATACGGCCCGAGCGACCCGCCTTGGGGGCGGTGGTCTGAGCCACACGCCGCCGCGCTTGAATGCTGGTTTTCTCGTCGGCGCTGATGACATAGTCGCCGGGGCCCAGGGGTTTGCCTTGCCATTTCCCATGGTAGAGATCGAGCACCAAACCGGCCTTGCGCTCGAAATCAGGATCCCTCGGCCAGATCCAACTGCGATAACACCAGGGGCGGATGGCATCGGCGCTGAGCCAGCGCCAAACCGTGGTTCCGCTGATCGAGGGGGACAATGCCCCGCTTGACGGCTTCCTGAGCGATCTCCTTGCGGCCGAGCCGGGAGAAGGGCAGCCCCAGGTCCTTGGGCAACTGACAGGCCAGCGCCTTGATCTCCATGACGATCTCAGGGGGAAAAAGCGCTGGGCCTCCCGCGCCTTGGCCGTTCCTGAAGTCCGGCCAGGCGTTTCTCGAAGAAGCGTTTTCGCCACTTCGAGACGATTTGCCTTGGCAAGTCGAGACGCTCTCCGATCTCCTTGTTGGAGAGGCCCTCGGCGGCGAGTAGGACGACCTTGGCGCGCATGACATCGCGATACGGTGACGTATATCGCCGAGAGATACGCTCCAGGTCGTCTTTCTCCTCTTGGTCCAGGAGAATGACGTATGGGCTTTTCCTGGGCATAATCCACCTCCTTTCCGTGAGGTGGATTCTAGCAAAAGGCCAAATGAATTGCAACTAATATACGTCATCGTATTTATGGTCACGTGTACTAAGCTGCAAGTTTCGTCCGCCTCGGCCGGACTTGAGGGCCGTGCTCCTAAGTCGGCTCCACCTGTGAGAACAGGCCGTACTTCCCCGGAATGCCCTGACATGTCCCCGCTCCGTGGTTACATTTGAGTGGAAAATGCCTTACTCGCTACTGCCATTTTGCTTTTCACAGTTGACAAAAGAAGTATGAGCAGCTTCAGGAAAATAAATATACTGCCCACGATTTTAAAGATGTGGTTCCTTGAGGGCTTACACATTAACAAAATGATTACTGATTGGTTTCCTTGCCTGCTGGCTTCCGAATTATAAGGTCGTAGAACCTTCGGCATTCCCAATGCCCTGTGTTATTATTCCAAGTGGCGATCGTATTTTTGTTATGAACGTATTTAGTAACCACACCATATGGTGTATTCAAATGAAGACAAGAAATAGAAGGGTTCCAGCGAAATGCAAAAACTATAATCCGTCCCAAAAAAAGATAGTAGGGTTGGAAAAGTCTTAAAAAATGAATTTTTAAAAACCTTTTGTACCTAAGCGTAGCTGCTCGAATTCGGCCTCTCAAACCATCTGAAATTTTAACGACGGCATTATCTCGAACAACCCTCACAACTTTACCTTGGAGATTGCTCTCAGTCACGTATCCAGTATCCGGTCGTGAGCAGGCATCACCTTGTGTCTTTAGACCGGTAGACGAAATCCGGCGAACACGATGAACAGTAATGTAAGCACAGCCTGTACGTTGAAAAACAACCACGTCTCCGGGATGGATGTCCTTTATGCTTGTGTTCTGAACAAGCAACCGATCCCCAAAGAAAAGCGTGCCTTGCATACTCGCACCCGTATATGCCAACATATTTTTTGCCTTAACCACCCTGGGTAAGCCCCCGTCTTTGCCGGGGCCCCCAAGAGTTTGACAGTTCCGGGAATAAAAGAGAGCCTCCAGACATGAATCGCTCAAAGCTCGCAGAAAAAAAACCCTCCTTGAACAACATCCAAGGGTTAGTGCACAGCGTTTGGGACTGCAAGTACAATATCGTATGGATTCCGAAATGACGCCGAAAAGTGCTGTATGGCCGAATTCGAAAGGATCTGGGAGATGTGTTTCGGGAATTGGCGCAACAAAGGGAATCACCAATCCACGAAGGCCATTTATGCTCAGACCATGTCCACATATATATGTCCATTCCGCCCGAAGTGTGCAGTCGCGCAAGTGATTGGCTTCATCAAGGGCAAGAGCGCGATCCATGTCGCGAGAACCATTGGCGGCCGAGCCAAGAATTTCGTAGGGGAGCACTTCTGGGCCCGCGACTACTATGGCTCCACGGTAGGACGGCACGAGAAAGTGATCCGAGAATACATCAAACACCAGGAAGCAGAAGACCGTCGACTTTAACAGCTAAACCTTCTGAAGTAGCTGCCTTCGGGCGGCTCCCGGTTTAAACACAGCTTTGAGCGGTTCACCATTAAAGCCCCCTGCTCGGCCGGGGGTCATGACTTTTCAACAACTACTGGTAAGTAACACTTTTAGAGAGGTCCACTCCCAGTCCAACAGCCGCGGACAGCAGAATTACCTGCCGGATCACAGTAATTAGCTGATTGTCCACCGTCACAAGCACTAACAGTTGAGTTCTCGTATCCACTTCCGCAGTCGCCGCCAATAGCGCCGTTGCCACTAAGACAGTCCGCTCCATAAACAGGCGTAAGAGAGCCCACATCCGCCACTACAGGTTTCTTGTATTTAGGCTTATTATTCATGGTTTCTCCTTTCCGCAAGTACATTAGCGATAAATAATTATATTTTCTTTTTGCCACCGGTATAAATAAGTTGAAGTATCATTCCCTTTGATAAACTTCAAAGACAAGCCTTGAATCTCTTTTGCCATACATGCAACAATCCGAAATTGTCTTAATAGCTCGAAGGAGGTACAATTTGCGCTGTGTCCTATAGCTTCGACAACTGCGTTAATCAGGTTAAAGCAATGTTCCTTTGGGCCTATGGGTTCAACTGCTACAAAACAATCCTTATATATGCGCATAGTTGCTAAGATACGGCTTCCTATATCAGCAGGGATGTCGGATCCGGAATGGTGCTTCTGCGCTGTCAGCAATGCCACCTTACTTGCAGCCAGCCATCTTCCTTCACCAGCCCGCAGCGCATAGACAGTGTCGTCAGCGATAGGTTCAAACTTAGAAGCCAAAAGATTGCATATGGTGGTTTTTCCTGCTTTGGAAGGGCCAAGAAAAAGCAATGCACCGTGCGGGGTTTTAACGGCTGCAGCATGCAGCAATATGGGGAGATTTGGAAAAAAGACTTTGTCCGTGCCAACTTTATTTATTGTTTTATCTGAAATACTATAATTCATCTAATTCTTTCCCATATATTCCGGTTCTATTCAGCGGCGCCGGGTTAGAGGAAATTCTCCCCGCAGTTCGGCTTCCCTGCACAGGGTAGATGGAGAAAATAGTTTTCCACTATCCATATAATTCATTGCAAGACAAATAGTACGGCAACTGTATGCATGAATACACTGGCTGCAAATACCAGGAAAATCACCATCGCGCATTATTATTCTAATAGATAACAAGAGTGGATGGCTAATCCAAACATCTCTTAAATCATCCTCTCCAAGCTTACCATAACAGAGTTCCGGGACATTTCTTCCGATACCGCAGAGAGCCATATGACCCGTGCCCAGAATGCCTAAAATATGTTCGACATTACATCTGCCGCGCTTCCTTTCGATTAGATCCCTGACAGTCAATAAGGCCATCGGGGCTCCCATCAAAACAGGAAGTTGCGACCGATTAGGCAATGTTCCATATACATAACGTATAAGTTTGCGAGTTTCATCGTAATTCAAACATTCACCCGCTTCTTTCATACTTCGTCCTCTTCCGACATTAATGACCGGATTAAATTTGACAGACCCGGCTCCAAGTTTGCTTGCCAGCTCCACCATTTCATCCAACTCTCCAATATTACTACGATGCAGAGCCATGATAATCTGAGGCTTGTAACCAACATCAACAAGATATTTTATGCCGTTCAAGGTGTTTTCGAATGCTCCTGTCCTCCCTCGAAGCTTGTCATGTTTTGTCGGATCAATGCTGTCAAGGCTGATACTTATAAAATTGATGTCGGCCTCGTATTTCATAAAGTAAGCAATATCTGCATCAATACATGTTCCATTTGTCTCCATATCCGACTGAAGGCCTTCCTGCTTTAAGAATAAGGCAATCTCTCTGAACTGCGGGTGGATCATCGGCTCTCCGCCGGTAAGTTTGACACTTTGCAAACCCAGCGGTAAGGCCTCCCTCACTGCTGTTTTAAAAAGATTCAAATCAATGCAGTCCCCTGGATCCGGCTTACCATTTACAAAAGTGGGCGTTATCCAACAATGACGGCAACATAGGTTGCAACCTGTCACAGCGTAAAGATATATGGATACAAGTTTGGGAGTGCCTTCCGGCAGATCAAGGTTTTCGAGCTTAGAACCTTTTGGTGTAATTACATCATTATTTTTGGGCATTTAAATCCCCTGACACCTCGCCTAAGAATCCTCCTGGCAGCAATTGTGAGAGAAAATTGTCAACATCCTGTTCTACATCACCTTCTGGCACATCAGCATACATCTTTTTTAAATGGGAAACCAATTCTTCTTTTGAACAGGGTACAGAAAGAGTTTCCCATAATTCAAGACCAATAGGATCTATTACTTTTACGGCGCCAGTATCCGGAGAATAAATGATAGCACCATCTTCATCCTCTATGCGACAAGATACATCGGGATTTGCCATGTACTTAATTGGGTGAACACTATTCATTATAATGGTTCCTGCAGAAAAAAGGTTTCTATTTACAGACTTCACAATTCTCATATGTTCAAGATACTTTATTGTCATACAAACATCATCCACAGCATCAGAGACTGAAATATTATAAAAAGAGGACATACTTTCAGCTATCTGCAGAAGCGTAATCCTATCGGAAAGTTGATTAAGAATGTAGTTTGCTGAATTGTTAGCTTCCACTAATGAACGATCCGTAGCTTGAAAAGCCAGCGCGCATTCGTCAAAGTCTATAATCGCAACATCGTTTCTTAGGACATAGCATTTATCTGATGTTATGTTCATTTGCTTTCCAGTTTATATTAGGTATCTCCTTCAACCGGGCGAATAAAATTTATAAAACGTTCTTCTTCGCTGATTTCAGCGAGAAAATCACGGTAGCAATCATGAGGATTACTGTTATTGAAATCGCCGGTCATTTCTTGGGCAAGGCCGGGGCAGCCGCCGTTACAGTATGAAGACCATTCGCAATTTCGGCATCGTTCAGCAGATGCGGTAGGCATGGCCCTCCGATTTCTTAAAACAGAGAGCGTCGGATGATGTCTCCATATTTCCGAAATAGAATCTTGATTAATACGCCCCAATTCAGTAGAAGGCAGTATATAACACGGAGTAATGGTCCCGTCATTGTTCACGGACAATTTCAAATAGGCGCCGCCACAGGTTGTAAGAAATCCCATTCGATTATCATCGGAACAATTTCCGAAAAGCCGTGCTTTTTCCATATCCCTAAACATGTAAAGATTTGATAATGGACCTGCTGAAGCAGTAATGCGCTGGTTGTATTTCTGGGCAAGTTTATGAAGCGTCTGCATCGCCTTAAGACACTGCCGCGGAGAAAGTACTATCTTTTTCTGATTAGTGCAACCTCCTCCCATAGGCATGGCCGAATTGGTGCTAAATGAAGATAGCCCAACGTCATCTAAAAGCAATCTCGCTATATTGTCAAGATCATCGATATTATGTTGATTGATTGTAACACGAGAAGTTACCGGAAATCCATTCTGTTTCAGCATACGAAGTGCAGATATGGCCCGATTGAACGCACCGCCCCGCCGGCTCTTATCGTGCACTTCTGCACTAGCTCCGTCAACAGATATTTGAATAGAGGAGATTCTTGATCGCCGGTCATTTTCAGAAAACCGATTCATGACATCCTCGTCGATGAGCGTGCCATTGCTGAGAATGGAAAAACGCATACGCGCGGTTATAATTGCATCTATTAGCTCCCATAAGTCCTGGCGAACAAACACTTCACCGCCACTGAGAGTTACATTACGAACGCCAAGACTTTTTAATTCATCAAAAAACGTAAACCACTCTTCTTTAGGGAGATCTTTGCGACCGGCCATTTCATTGGCATAAAAGCAATAATCGCAATGCATATTGCATTTGCCTGTCAGGCACAAATCTATTACTTTAGGGGAATCACTGTCAGCAGAGTAGTCTTCCGTGGGATCCACTTCTGCGAGGCAATGATCCCTTTCAATTGCAAAATCTTCAGATAAGAGACCATTGACAAAATCACGAATATCTTCTGGCATACTTGAAGGAACTTCATCGAAGTTATTGGCAAGTCGGGTTATAATATTGGAAAGACTGGAGATACCGTCCAGCATTTGCCATGCGAATATGCCCGTACTATTTAAAACTTTATCCGTATTTCTATCAGCATGATAAAGGATTAACTGCTTTCCTTCGTCCAGCAAGCGACCTGAGACCGCGGGGTGTCTCATTAATACTTGGTTATTTGTTAATGAAGTTTCCATATTGTCATTAATATCCTTTAATTAAGATCATTCCAGAGTCAACAAAGTAATCAGATTCCATGGTTTGCCCTTTCCGTTCGACGATAAAACATGAAAACAGCCACAGGCAGAACACCCATAATATTTCCTAGAAGATCATACACGTTAATCGCCCGCTCCGGTACTGCATACTGGATACATTCAAGCAAGATTCCAAGCAGAAGAATTCCGGAAAGAATCCACCGGGGATGAATATTGGTGAATGTAAGGCACGCAAACATTCCCAGCAAAAAATATCCAAACACATGCTGGGGAAAACCGTAGTTGAAAAACAAAATATCTGGAAACAAGGATAACATTTTGATCTGCCAGGGGGAAACAGATAAAAACACGATTAGGCCAAAGTATATAAAAAAGAGAACTCTTTGATTCATCAGAGTCTTAACCACTCTCTTGCCAACATTTTTAACCGATTTTCAAAAATCTATGACGTAAACCAGGCATGCCGTGTTTTCAGCAATGTTTATCCTATGTTTTCCGAAAAAACAGCTCTTCCATGACGAAACAGTAGGTTAAACGGGTGGATAAACGGAAAAAGGGGAATAAGAAATCCTGGAAGCCTGAACATTTCTGGATGAACCTGAGGCGCAGGGTTGAAAGCAAACCACATATAAAACCGAAATTTGCTCAACAAAGTATCAAGAGAGGCGGGAACTGATAAGTACCAGCTCAGAATATCCACGTTAAAGCCGGTTGAAAAAAGCCGGTCAACATAAAACCTTACCTTTCGGGCCACAGTCGGCCTTTCAGTTAAAACCCGGATGCTTTCCGGCAAGGGGACTCCGCAAAACAGGTTTGCAAGCTTCAAAGACACCAGCAGTATGTTGAGGCTCTTTCGTCTTTCCGCAATCAAAAAGACCCGGTCCCAGTCCAAATCAGGCCAATTGTATATCAACCCGGCCATATCCCTGAACTGCTTGAGGGATGAAAAACCATCCTTGGCATTGTTAATGGAATGCACCACCAAGCTATCTTCAAAGGAAAAAGTCTGAACCGTATCTCTGTTCAGCTTCATCCATACACAATTTTCCCATGTCTCATCAAAAGGACGGAAAAAACAAGGCCCCTTTGCTATCATCTGATGAATATCAATGTGCAGGTTTCCTTTTCTGACACCGATATCCCGCCAAGACTTTCTAGTGTAATCAAGCTCTTTTTTCTTAAAAGTCGGTGGAATGCAAAACCCCATCTCCACAAAAAACCTTAAAACCCTGTCAAACTCCTGATGCCTGACCATAAGATCCAGATCACTGTACTGTCTCAAAGCAATGTCGTTATAGGCAAGTATACCTGCCACAGGCCCCTTGTATGCGATATAAGACAATTTTTGCTGATCAAGTTCACTGCAGATCCGTTCAAGATCATTCACCATTCGCATGTTACGGGCCGCGTTTTCCATATAAGCAGTTTTCAAAGCCCTGTGAAGTGCCGGATCAATACGCTTTTGATCCAGTTTCTTGATTTTCCGATACAAAAGCGGGGCCAGGCCTTTTCTGCTAACCGTACCCAAAATCCTTGAATGATTTATGTCCTGTTCAGCATATAGTACCCGTGCCGCACTTTGAGTTAACAGATCATCCATGCGAATGGCCCACAACAAAAGTTGTTGTTCATCCGGCAGGTTACCTGTCCTATTTAACAATCGGGGGTCCATTCAATCTTTGGGGAAAAGGAAGGCACTTGGGTATAAAGCTCGTGTCTCTTTCACCTGCACCTGTATTGATAATCCGAGTTCTTTTTCATGATTTGATAACTGATCCACAGCGTTCTCAGCCTTCTACGAGAGGCGGGTCCGGCCCGTCCTTCATGCGTCCTACCCGGGAGTCCGGATCAGTCGGCGATTCCCACTCCTTGTTGGAGGTTTTTTCCTTTCCGCTTCCGGTCGAACCACCCATGCTCCGAGGCAGGGAGCGGGGTCTTCTCTCCGGCTTCCTCGGCCAGACGGTCCACATACTCCCGGTAGTTTTCCTTCGTGTCCTTTCGGACGATGCTTCGCATCGCCACGTTGGCATCCACTGTGGTGGCATCCACCCGGAGCCGGCTGCCGTCCAGGAGGCCCTTGGTGTCCATGCGCTTCAGGACCCGCTCGAACACAGCTTGGGCGATATCCATGTCCAACCGCTGCCGCCACACGGTCAGGCTGGAGTGATCCGGGGTGGCCTCCTGGATCCCGTATCCCGGGAAGCTTCTCAGGGACATGCTATCAGCCCATCGCCAGGCAATGGCCCGCTCCGGGAAGATGCCTTCGAAGTAACCGATCATCAGCATCCGGAAGTAGACTCCCGGCGGTATGGAACGCCGGCCCTTCTTCTTGGAGTATTTCGCGCAGAGCTCCTCAACCCAGCGGTCAAAGCCGTCTTTTTCCAGCAGCTCATTCAGCTTCTCGTAGAACGGATGACCGGGACTTCGAGGAGCCTGATTGTAAGGGATCCAAGTTGGATCCTGCTTTTCTTTGTCTTTTCTGCCAAGCGACATCAGTTTATGTTTTTCGTGTGGCTTGGCTTGATATTAGTCAATCTGAATAAATATCGAAAGTGATTAATCCGTGTTTTTCAACAGCCTGTTAGGGGTGGTATATCAAGCAGGGGGGGCCACATTATCCTCCCTAACTCGGCGACGGTCAAGAATAAAGAGACTCGGCCTCCCAGAGCAAGTATTCTTCACTTCCAGATCCACGCAACCCCGATTCCCACCATCAGCCACAGTGGCACCGAGATCATAAGGCCCAGGGTCAGCCCCCGGAAAAGCTGTAGACTGCCTGCGAGCTCCCTCCGCTCCAAGGCCCGCTGCACGATCACCTCGAGCTCGGCCAGCTTGAAAGGCTTGGGGATGAAGTCGTAAGCCCCCCGCCGGATTGCCTCCACCGCCGACTCGATGGTACCGTACCCGGTGATGACCAGCACCACGGCCTTATCGTCGATGATCTTGAGGGCCTCCAGGAGCTCCATCCCGTCCATGCCCGGCATCATGAGATCCGTGACGACGAGGTCGTACTCCTCCCGCCGGAACAGCTCCAAGGCCTCCTCTCCGCTGTATGCGCCCTGGGCCCGGTAGCCGAGCTTGGACAGAAACTCCACCAGGTTGTCTGCAAGAGACCGATCATCATCCACCACCAGGACCTTGGGCGCCTTCTTCTTGTCTCCGGGCATAGTGTTCTCACATGGAATGGGGGTTCAGCGCAAGCTCCGCCCGGACAGGGTAGTGGTCCCCCATTCCAGTCCGTACGATACCGCTGTCCGCCACGAGGATCTCAGGGGAGTGGAAGATGTAGTCGATACGGGGCTTCAGGGGAAAGCCAATGTCCTTGTAGGTGTTGCTGAAGAAGTCCAGGGAAGGCCAGAGGGCATCCCTGAACCTCCGCTGGACACGCCGGATCGCTCTTGCATAGGGAATCGTGTTGAAGTCTCCTGCCAGGATCACCGGGCAGGAGGGCCGATCCACTCGATCCATGACCATGCCCACCTGCTGGCTTCTCATGGTGTCTGAGAACAGTTCCTCCAACACGACATTCATGGCCGTGGTCCACGGAATCCTCGGCATCTCCTGCTGACTCTGAACGCGCTGGATTCGATCCAGGTGGACGTTGATGACGTGGATGACCCCCTCGGGCAGGACCAGGTCGCACGTCAGGAATCCGAAGCCCTTCGGGCTCGAGTCAAAGTAACGGGACCGGGGAACCTGCAGCGGGAACTGCGAAAGGAGGGCCAGCCCACTCTTGCCCTCTCCTTGGTAAGGAATGAACTGCGCGTGCGAGAGGCCAAGAGCTTCCGTGAAATAGCCCCAGTCCTCTTCCCTGCACTCCTGGAGGAACATGAGATTCGCGGCTGCCCCGTGGATGACGTCGGCAATGGCTTCCCGCCGCCCCTCCGCTTCCTTCTCCTTTCCTGAAAATCCGCCCACGTTGTACGTCACCACCACCAGCCGATTCCGGCCGGTCTCATGTCCTGCCGACGTGGGCAACACCGTCCCCGAAGGGCCGAGCCAGGCCGCCATGAGCAGGGTGGCGAGCATCAGCGTGATTTTTCTCCTCCGCATCTCTCTTCTCAGTGTCTCCTCGATGGGTTGCTGGAGGAAAACACAAGGTCCATTCCAAGCCTCAAGGGCCGGTACCCGCAAAGAAGAAATCCCAGCGACCCTGGCAAAGGCAGTCTGCGCCAGTCCTCGATCGTCGGGCTGAAGAGCAGGGACAGAAAATGCCGTACCCGGTCGCCTGGGCCGTCCTTCAACAGAAAATGGGGTGCAGAGAACTTGGGCCTTGTCGCACTGTTCGCTCCACCCTGGCCAGAAAGCAGCCTGGCCATGCACTGCCGTACATAGGCCCTCACCTTGTGGTCGCGTGCGATCTCGTCCAGCAGAAACCCCGGCAAAGGGGCTTCCAAAAGGCCGTGGGCCAAGCTCAAGCCTACTAAAAAGCATCTTTTCAGGTGAAGCCGCCTGGCCCTGTCCCAGGATTGCATGTCCAGCAGGTGGGGGCTTTTCCGGATGAGTTCAGCCACACAGCACACGTGATCCAGCCTGGACCAGGACTCCATGGTCGCGTGAAGACACAGGTAAATCAGAAGGTCTCGATCGCCCAGCGTGACAAAGGGCGCGCCCATGAGCTCCACCCGCCTGAAGCCCGGCTCGAGCACGTCATGGCTCATGGCAGCGGCCGTGTAATCCCCGCTCAGGTCCCAGTGCAGGTCCAGCGGCACGCCACGTTCCGGCCCGCCAAAGGAAAGGGCCTTGTTCCGCATGGCATACCGTCGAAACTGCGAGGCCGAAAGGGTGATCTCGGGCGTAAAACCCGCCCCTATCAGCACCTCCACCGCCCGCCATGCAGCATTTTTCGGCACCAGCACGTCCAGATCCGTGAACTGGCGCAGGGCCACATCCCCGAACACCTCCTGGGCCAGCACAGGCCCCTTGAATGGAACCGCCTCGATCCCTTCCTTTGCGAGCAGCCCCGCCAGATCCCTGAGCTGTGCGGCAAACCTGAGGTTTCGGGCCGCATTGTGCAGGAACGCCTCCCGCGTCCACGCAAGAACCGGCTCAGGTACCTCCTCCAGGCCCAGGGCCTTCAGCTGCCGGTGCACAAGGGGCAGCACCCGGGCTGCTGCCGCGGCCCGCATGAGCGCGTCCCAGTCCAGCCGCCTCTTCGCAAGCACCCTCACACGGGCCGCGGCATGCGCGGAGAGGACGGTGCGGGCCAGAAGACACAGGAGCTCGCGCTCAGC
>CAZXCK010000124.1:0-12530 GCA_964639225.1 uncultured Anaerolineaceae bacterium
ATCCAGGCGACGGTGCGCTCCAGGCCCAGGCCAAAGCCGCCATGCGGAACCGTGCCATAGCGCCGCAGGTCCATGAACCAGGTGTAATTCTCCGGTGGCAGCTTGTGCTCGGCGATCTTCTGCGCCAGGAGTTCGGCGTCGTGGATGCGCTCGCTGCCGCCGGTGATCTCGCCGTAGCCTTCCGGCGCTAACAGGTCCACGCTGCGACACACCTCCGGGCGGCCCTCGACCGGCTGCATGTAGAACGCCTTCGCCGCCGACGGATAGTGATAGACAAACACCGGCTTGTCGAACATGGCGGCCAGCGCCGTCTCGTGCGGGCTGCCGAAGTCCTCGCCCCACTCGATTTTGAGCAGCTCGCGCTGTTCGGCGTCTTCGGTCTCGGCGGCCAGCTTCTGCAGGCGCTCGATGGCTTCGTCGTAGCTGATGCGCGGGAAGGGCGGCAGCACACGTTGCAGCGAAGTCACGTCGCGCTCCAGGATTTCCAGCTCCGGGCGGTGCTTTTCCAGCACCTGCTGCACAGCGTAGGCGACCATCTCTTCCTCGACGGCCATGATGTCTTCCAGGTTGAAGAAGGCCATCTCCGGCTCCAGCATCCAGAATTCCATCAGGTGGCGGCGCGTCTTGGACTTCTCGGCGCGGAAGGTCGGCCCGAAGCAGTAGACCTTGCCAAAGGCCATGATGTTGGCCTCGTTGTAAAGCTGGCCGGTCTGCGCCAGGTAGGCCGCCTCGTCGAAGTAGTCGATCTCAAACAGCGAGGTGGTGTCCTCACCAGCGGACGGCGTGATGATGGGCGTATCGACCAGCAGATAGCCGTTGTCGTCCAGCCAGTTTCGCAGCGCCCGAATCAGCGTGGCGCGGATGCGCAGGATGGCCCACTGCCGCGACGAGCGCAGCCACAGGTGCCGGTGATCCATCAGGAATTCGACGCCGTGCTCTTTGGGCGTGATGGGGTAATCTTCCACCGCCTGGATGACTTCCAGCGATTTGATGCCCACCTCGTAGCCGCCGGGGATGCCGGGCGCGCGCTCGTCGGCGCGGACCGTGCCCCGGATGATGATCGACGACTCCTGTGTGAGCGCCTTTGCCAGCTCGAACTGGTCTTCGGGCAGGTCGGCCTTGAAGGCCACGCACTGCGCGATGCCGGTCCCGTCGCGCAGTTTGATAAAATGCAGTTTGCCTTTGCCGGTGCGGTTATACACCCAGCCGCGCAGCTCGACTTCCTGGCCGTCATACCGGGCGATATCGCCCACCTGAATCCGTTGTGTCACCGGGTATCCACCTTTTCTGTATTGCCTAATCCATGCGAAGTATTATAACATAGCAGGTAAACAACGTCTCCGCCCCACAACCCGACCGCCGTCTCTCGATTTGCCGCCGATATGCCAGAATGCGCCGTCCGGTTGCCAGCAGCACACCCGTCACCAGTTGATCTAATGGAACTATCCTGAAGTGGTAACAACTATTTAACACGCTGTTAATTCATAACCACTAAACTATGACGGTATTTCGCACACACGTTTGAATATATTTAGAAAGGCTTATCATGTTGAGCAATACCTCTTCAAACTACCACGTCGAATACATGGATGTCACCAAGCACTGGAACCCGGACTCCGAGGCTTTTGCCGGTGGCGACGCGCTGGTGACCCTTCTGTCGCACGGCTGGCAGATGAAGAAAGAAGTCCAGATCGAACAGCGCATCCTGGCTGGCAACCGCCAGATTATGATCTACCACATCGAACTCACCCGCGACGGCCAGACGATGAAAATGCCCGTGCTGCGCAATCCGTATGTGAACGCGCTGATGCGACGCGGCAATTACACGCTCGTCCCGCTGAAGCAGGAGAGCTAACCCCCCAGCAGCACTCGACAATCAGAGGCCGGGCCGCGCGTCCGGTTTTTGATTGGCTGGCGTGGTTAAGCTGGTGGAGCCAGCCGCCGCAGGCGTCCCGGCAGCAGCGGCAGCAGCATGTGACGTTCCGCCGCCGATAACGGACGCAGCGCCAGCAGCACCCCACCGTAGACAATTCCGCCCGCTGGCAGGGCCAGCACCGGCGACAGCGGCCAGCTCACCGCCATCAGCGCCAGCATGGCCGCCCCGGCGATCACCTGCCGCCACACCATATCCAGCCAGTCCAGGCGACCCAGCGCGCTTTGCAGCAACAGCCCGAATGGCACCAGCAGCACCATCTCAGAGAAGATGGTCGTCACGGCGGCGGCCCGGTAGCCGTAAATAGGGATAAAGATCAGGTTGGTGGCGATGTTAAACGTCACCGCCAGCACAAAAGCCAGCGTAATCCTGCGCTGCAAATCGACGGCGATGAGCGTGTACTGCGTCAGGCTGTTGATCCAGCCAAACGGGATACTCCAGATCATAATTTGCAGCGCGACGGCCCCCGCTGGCAGGAACTCCGCGCCGCCCAGCAGCAGCGTCAGCGATTCGGCCAGAAACGTAAACAGCACGGCCAGCGGCATGGCGATCGCCAGCAGCAGCTTGACGCCCAGCGTGTACGTCCGTTTGAGCGCCTGCCGGTCTTCCTTCGCCTGACGCGACATCACCGGCAGCAGCGCCTGGGTGAAGAACGCCGGGACGATGTTGATCGCCAGCAGCCAGCGATAAGAGACGCTGTACTGCCCCACGATGCGCGCCCCGCGCAGGGCTTCCAGGATAATCACGTCGATCTGGAAGAAGATCGTCGCCAGGAAGTGATTCAGCATCAGCGGCCAGCTTTCGTCGACCATGCCGCCGACCAGCTTCCGCGACGGCGGGCGCAGTCGCAGCCGACCGATGAGCGCGCGCCCGGTCCACACCAGGATCGCCAGCGTGATGAAGTTGGTCAGGATGCTGACCGCCGCCAGCCCGACAATGCCATAGCCCAGCAGCAGCACCACCACGCCGAACACGGCCTTGTTGATGGTGGTGATGGTCGCCACCGCCGCCGGATACTCGGCCTTCTCGAAGGCGTAGAACAGCGACGTCATGCCCTTGCTGATGCTGCCCGGCACCAGTCCGATATACAGCAGTCCCAGCGCGACCAGCGCCGTCTGCGCCAGCGGCGGATCGACGAACGCCTGGCGCACCAGCACAAAGCCGATCACCAGCGGCACACCGGCCACCATCAGCAGCAGACGCAGCGCGCTGGTGTTGAGGAAGAAATAACCGGCCTTCGGGCGCTGCTGCGACGCCTCGCGGATGAGCCACACATCCAGGCCGAAGTTGGTGAAGATGTCGAACCACACGAACACGACAATCGCGTAATAGTAGATTCCGGCGTCTTCCGGGCCGAGGATGCGCAGCATCACGAGGGCGAAGGCGAAGTCGATGCCGCGATTGAACAGATTCAGCACGATGGGCACCGCGCTGTTGCGCGCCACCCGGCTGACGGTGGTGCCTTCGCTGTCCGCCGTGCCCACCAGCACGCGCCACAGCCACACCCCAACCAGAAACACCAGCAGCGCCGCGCCGATCACCGAGGCGAACAATCCCACCTGGAACGTCAGCGGGCTGTACACCAGCCGCACCACATAATGACCGTCAGCCAGGGCCGCCAACTGCGCCGGCGACAGCTCATCGTCCGCCCAGCGGTCCGCCAGCGGCTCGTCCCCGTGCAGGCGCACACCGATGAAGTTCTCCAGCACCAGCTCGGCTTGCAGCGGGCGCTCGGCGGCCACCTCGCCGCCGAGACCCAGGCCCTGCGGGCGGATGAAAGCGCGCCAGCCCGGCGCATACGTTTCGCTGTAGATCAGCCACTCGTCGGGCATCTGCCCCAATCCGTTGATCTCGATCAGTTTCTCGCGCCCGCTGTCGGCGATCACTCGCGCCAGGTCGGTACTGATCGAGATGTCCGGCAGGCCAGCGTCCGCGCCGCCAGCGCTGATGAATGCGCGCGGCGCGGCCTGCGTGTTCTCGTAGATGCGTGTCGCCTCGTCCTCATAGACCGGCACCAGCCGTCCATCCAGCTCCGGCGGCAGCTCGATCTGCGGGTGGCTGACGACATAGCGCACGTTGAGCAGGTCCAGCCGTTCCCAATCGACCTCACCAGCGGCGATGCGGTCCAGGTACAGCGGCGCGATACGGTTGAAGTCGAGCGCCGTCTGCGGCTGCACCTGACGCATGTAATCGACATACTGGCGGCTGATGATGCTGTCGTAGCCGCGCACATCGTCCAGGCCGTAGCGCAGGGTCGCGTTGGCGGGCAGCAGATTGTCGAGTCCCTGCGCCGGGGCGTCCAGCGTGATATAGCGAAACGGTTCTTCCTGCTGCTGGCGCTCGCGCAGCCACGTGACGGCGGGCGGCTCGAAATCCAGCAGACGCGGGTCCGCTGCCGTGTTGAACCCCCACGACGCGATCAGCAAATCTGCCGCCAGCACCGCCACCGCGCCAACCTGCCACAGCGGCACGCCGCGCCAGCGCCGCGCCCGTTCGCCACGACTCGCCAGCAAAACCGCCACCCCCGCCAGACTCGCCACCACGCCGAAGATCAGCACGTTGCCGAACTGGTAGCTGTAGAACATGCGCGCATCGGCCAGCCCTTCACCGGCGCGCGCCAGAGTCTCAAAGACGGGCGTCAGCAGCGGCTCGAACGAGTCGAACAGGGCGCGCGTCAGCAGCAGACCGGCCAGCGCCAGCCCGCCGGCGGCCAGCAGTCCCAGCCCGGTCCAGTGCGCGGCACGCGGACGGCGCAGCAGCACATCAGCGCCGAAACCCGCCAGCACCGCCACCGCGAACGTCACGCCGAACACCCAGCGAAAGGCCGTGTTGAGCTGGTTAATGCCGGGCAGATAATAAATCAGGGCGTAGGTCGGCAGGCCAAACGTAAACGTAAGCGCCAGTCCGGCCAGCACGACGACGATCAGCCGGTAGGGCGGCGACGCCGGGGCGGACTCGCGGCGGCGCATGTCGAATATGGCCAGCGCCGCCAGTGCCAGCGGCAGAATGCCCACGTACAGCGCGCCTTCGACGTAATTCTTGATGCCCCATTCGGTGTGGGTGCGCAGCTCGCCCACCGAATTGACAAACGACACCGGCAGCCGTTCCCAGGCGAACACGTCGAAATAGTGATGGTGCGCCGGGCTGCCGTAGAAGTTGGGCAGCACATATTGCAGCAGGTCACGGAAGGGGTGCGCGTAGCCCAGCACCGTCGCCAGGTCGGAGCGTTCGGCGCGCCAGTTGCTGCTGGCGAACTCAAACAGCGGCACAAACTGGATCGCCGCCAGCGCGAAGCCCAGCGCCACCATCGCCGCGATCCAGCCCGCCGCCTTGAACGTGTGGCGCAGGCCGTCGGCGCGTTCCTGCCAGCCCTGCCACAGCAGCCGGACGCCGCTGTAATACGCCAGAATCAGCAACGTGTAGATGGTAATCTCCACATGCCCGGCGAAGATACTGGCCGCCAGTGCCACCGCGCCCACCACCACCCAGGGCGTACTCGTTCGCCGCCCCAGCAGAGACTGCCGCCGCACAATGAACTCGGCCATCAGCACCAGCAGCGGCAGCCACACCACCGCGCCGATAATCATCGGATGCACGGCGCTGGCGATGAAGAATCCGCTCAACTGGTAGGTGATGCCCGCCAGCGCCCCGCCGAAGCGCGACACGCCGAGTCCGCGCAGCAGGGCGTACATAAACAACCCGGCCAGCCATAGATTGACCACCGTGAACCAGCCATAGGCGGCGGGCAGCGGCAGCACGTAATACAGCGCGCTCAACGGGTACAGCGTGGACTGCTGCCCGGCGGCCATAAACGGAATCCCGGCGAACTGGTGCGGGTTCCACAGCGGCACCTCGCGCTGGGCGATGCTGTCGCGGATGAAGGTTTTCCACTGGTAATTCTGCAATACCAGGTCGGAAAGCAGATGATTGTGCGGTGTATCCGGCGCGCCGACCTGCTCGCGGTAGGTGGCGTAGGGCTGGAACTGGTACAGGTTGTCCGCCGGAATCAGCGTGCGCCCGCCCACTGTCTGCGGCCAGAACATCAGCAGCGGCAGCAGAAACAGCAGACCAGCGATCAGCACATCGTGCAGCAGACGGCGCATCGGTTTTTACCTCGGCGCGGCGATCACAGGCCACCTGCCAGCAGCGACCCCACCACCAGCAGACCCAGCAGCAGCACGCCATAGGCCAGCAGCGGCTGGTAACGATCTTCCAGCGGGTTGATGTCCTCACCGACCAACGTGCCCGGTTCCTGGGGATGCGGGCGCACCACCACAATCGGCCCGATGATCCAGGCCAGCGCCAGCCCGCCCAGCCAGCCGCCCACATGGCCCCAGTTGTCGATGCGCACGCCGTCGCCGGGGGCCAGGCTGGTGACGATACCATAGGCGAAGTTGATACCGGCGATAATCAGAAGCTGGCGCAGTTGGGCGCTGGCCGCCGGTCCCAGCAGGCGGCGGTGCCGGTACAGGAAGATCATCTCCGCGCCGAAGATGGCGAACACCGCGCCGGATGCGCCTACCGACGTCACCTGCGGCCCGTTCAGCAGCACACTCAGCACGGAGCCGCTCAACCCGCCCAGGAAGTAGATCAGCAGAAAGCGCGGCGTGCCGAAGAAGCGCTCCACCGTCTGGCCGATGATGTACAGCGCGTACATGTTGAACAGCACATGCGGCAGGCCGCCATGCAGGAACATGGCCGTAAACAGCCGGTAATACTCGCCGAACTCCAGCACGGCGGTGTGATTGTTAGCGCCCCAGTCGTACACGTTGCGCAGTTCCTGCGGCGACATGACGAAATGCGTCACCACGAAGATCAGGCTGTTGATGCCGATCAGCGCGATTGTGGCGACCGGGTTGGTCATGTTGAGGCGCACCGGCATCAGTCCAGCGCGGCGCGGGGAGTCATTGCCGTTGTCGTCGTCGTCATCATACGAGCGACGCGGCGGCGGCTGTTGTTCCAGCGGATGCGGGCGGCGGTTCCGCTGCGGTGGGCGTGACGGATCGTTGGGCATAGCTTGACGGCTTTCCTGGTTTACCAATGGGCCTGATGCTGGCGGTCAGCCGCCCGGTGTTAAAACACCGGGCTAAGGAAGCATGTCCACTAAAGGGACATAGAAGAAGACCCGTCCACTTAGCTCACCGCAGGAAACACGACCCCTTTAGTGGGTCGGCAACCTGTAGCCGGTTGCAGGCACCTACGGTTTTGAACCGCTGGTGGACAGTATTTATTCTCCTTATCCCCGTTGACGGCATTCTAACACAGGCCGGTTATACGTTATGATGGTACATATTGGATAACGATAGCATAGATTGTCGAGTTCTCAAGATGCCAGCTTATGATTATCGCTGCAAAGCGTGCCAGCACCGTTTCACCGCGTTCTACAAGACCTACCAGGATTACGACGCCGCACACCCGGAATGTCCCCAGTGCGGCAGCGCCGACGTGACGCGGCTCATCTCGCGGGTGGCCATCCCGCGACCGTCGCGTGACTTCAGCAAAATGTCGTCGAATGAGATGCTGTCGGTACTCGAATCCGGCGATTCGCGGCAGGTAGGCGAGATGTTCGACCAGGTCGGCGGCAGCGATCCCAGCCTGGGCGCGGAGTATCACGAGGCAACTCAGCGATTGCTGCGCGGCGAGAGCATGGAGAAAGTCGAGCGCGACCTGTCCGCCGCCGAATCAGCGGGCGATTTACCGCCAACACCGCCACCGGCTCCACCGCCAGCCAGCGACGACTAACCCAGCGGGTAGACTCCGATGGTCTGGTAGCGCGATCCCTGTGGGGTGAGCGCGCTCTGGATCAGCACAAACTGAGTCACCGGGAACGGCCCGGCGGCAAAATCGGCGTGGGCGCGCAGAAAGCGGTCCGCCTGGGGTACGGGCTGGCGGGCGTTGACTCGCGCCAGCGTAATATGCGCGCTGAACGGGCGATCTTCCGGCTCGAAGCCGGCTGTCGCCAGCGCGCTCTCGACGCCGCCATACAGCGCGAACAGGGTCGGCGCTTTGTCCAGGCCGGCCCACAGCACGCGCGGCGGTTGGCGATCCCCCGGCGGGAAGCGCCCCACACCACGCACCGTCAGCGAGAACGCCGCCCCGGTCACCGTCGCCAGCGCGTCCTGGATGGGTTTCACCCGATCATCGGGCACATCCGCGCCGATGAACCGCAGCGTGAGGTGCATCTGATCCGGTTTCACCCAGCGCGCGCCGGGGATGTCGGCACGCAGCGCGGCCAGATCGGCGCGCACAGTGGGCGGCAGTTCGACGGCGACAAACAAGCGCGGCATGGGGCGGCGTCCTCGGCTGTGATCTGAACTACCAGGCGTAAGCTTCCGGCGCTGGACCCGGCCCCGGCCAGATTTCGTCCAGCCGCTTGAGCTGGTCCGCGCTCAGTTTGATCTCGACGGCGCGCAGGCTGCCGGTGAACTGGTCCATCGTGCGCGGGCCGATGATGGGCGCGGTCACGACTGGATTGTGCAGCATCCAGGCCAGCGCCACGTCGGCGGGCTTCTCGCCGATCTCGTCGCAGAAGCTCTCATAGGCGTCGAGCTGCGGCTTCATCTGCTCCATGATCTCCGCGCTGCGACCACCCCGGCGGCGCTCGCCGCTTTCCTTGGTGCCGCCCAGAATACCACCCGCCAGCGGACTCCAGGGGATGACGCCCAGGCCGTAATGCTCGCAGGCCGGGATGACATCCATCTCGATGCGGCGCTCGACCAGGTTGTACAGGCTCTGCTCGCTGACCAGCCCCAGAAAGTTGCGCGCTTTGGCGGCTTCGTTGGCCTGGGCGATGTGCCAGCCAGCGAAGTTGCTGCTGCCCACATAGATCACCTTGCCCTCGCGCACGAGCTGCTCCATCGCCTGCCAGATTTCCTCCCAGGGCGTGCTGCGGTCGATGTGGTGCATCTGGTACAGGTCGATGTAGTCGGTCTGCAGGCGGCGCAGGCTGGCCTCGCAGGCGCGGCGAATGTGCAGCGCGGACAGGCGGCCTTCGTTGGGCCAGGTACCCATGCCGCCGTAGACTTTGGTCGCCAGCACGGTCTTTTCGCGGCGTCCGCCGCCCTGTGCGAACCAGCGCCCGACGATCTCTTCGGTGTGGCCTCTGTTTTCCTGGCCGCCGTAGACGTTGGCCGTGTCGAAGAAGTTAACGCCATTTTCCAGAGCGGCGTCCATGATGGCGAAGCTGTCCGATTCGCTGGTATGCGGGCCGAAGTTCATCGTACCCAGGCACAACTGACTTACTTCCAGACCGGTCCGTCCAAGATGTGTATATTTCATAACCACTTTTCTCCCTTGCGTTGGTAAAAGCCCAATTACTACCTTACCGCAGCGGCCTGCCTGTCGCTATAACCAGCGAAAAAGTGGCCGCATAAAATCGCCCGCGCGTGGAACTTCCCGGCGGCAGCGGCTCAGAGAAAAGGTAACTACTCAGCATATCTTGTGGGGGCGCAGCCCGCCAGGACTATGTCCTGGTTACACCCCCGCAAGGGAGCGAGGCTCCCTTGACCCTCTGCTTTTCGGCGCAAAGCGCCGAAAAAGGCAAAGTTTTGTCCACTTTTTCAAAAGTGGCGGGTGTAAGGGACGCAGTCCCGGCGGGCTGCGCCCCGGCAACTACCTGAGTAGTTACGAGAAAAGCAAAATGCCAGCACTGTGGCTGGCACCTGTGTGGACGTCGTTCTGTGTGGTATGACCCTCAGGTTAGCGGAAGCGAACCGCTAGCCTCAAACCTCACTATTCAAAACTTCGCTCATTATGTGGAATTGACAGCCTATCCTCAGCGGTCTGCATTAGAACCGCTATTGACCGAACGCAAGGGTTAGCTTTTGCGGTAAACGGAGGTGGAGTTAGCGCACCTCCGTCTACCTTGAAAGCCCGCTGCAAGAGGACAGCGACTCGCAAGATCACTCTATCACAGAAGCGCGAGTCTGTGTTTTCCAGCGGGAAATCGTTCGGTTTTTAGAGTCAAGAGGATAGAACAACCATGACTCGCGCTTTTGTACTAACGAATCACAAAGGGGGTGTGGGGGTGCGCCCGTAAAGGCGTTTTCTGTAATGCCTCTTGAGAGGCTGCGGGTAGTGAGATCCCGCATGGTCAACTGACTTACCGGAGGCGGAAACGCCGCAAGGGACCATAGCATGTCAGTAAAGCGTCGGGCCTGGAAAACCAGCCGACAGGTGGCGATGCAAGACCACAGCAGTGACAAGGCCAAGGCTAGACTGCTTTAAACCCAGTTTCTTGGCTCTAACCCGCCGAGGTGCACGAAAGCTGGTTGGACACGTGCACAGGGGAGGTTTACACAGGTTATTGCCGACGATCGGTGTACTCACTAACTTCCCCTCAGCGCATCGGAGATGCGTGAAAGAAACGAACGGGAGCCTAAATCACTGCGCAACAGGTACAGAAAACAGCTAAACGGGGATGACCTAAATCGGAATGCCTGTCACTACAGGCTATGGTGACAAGCCACCTGAAAATCCGACACGGTTACGGAGCTTCCGTAGTAGTCCGCGATAGGTAACGCCTATCACATGGCGAAGGGAAGCAGGTTATTCGATGGATAGGATGCAAAGGTATGCGAAATGCAAAAAGCTGAAGTAGTTCTATCTATACTCAATCAGAAGTCAGTTCAAAACAAGGAGTATGTGTTTGACAGGCTGTACCGCAATTTGTTCAACCCGGATTTTTATCTCTTAGCTTACAGCAACATCTATGCCAATGAGGGCAATATGACGGCAGGAATTGATGATGAGACGATTGACGGTTTCAACATCGAAACAGTGAATACGGTGATCGCTCAACTCAGGCAAGAAACCTACCGTCCGAAACCGGTACGGCGGACTTACATTCCCAAAAAGAATGGCAAGCGACGCCCGCTCGGTATCCCCTCATTCACCGACAAGCTGGTGCAGGAAGTGGTGCGAATGCTGCTGCAAGCCATCTACGAACCGGTGTTCACCGACACGTCACACGGGTTTCGACCCGGGAGAAGTTGTCACACGGCATTGATGCAAATCAAGACCACCTGTAAAGGCACGAACTGGGCCATCGAAGGCGACATTCAAGGGTTCTTCGACAACATCAACCACGCCACACTGCTTGAAATCCTCGCCCGAAAGATCGCGGACGGACGCTTACTCAACCTGATTGCGAAGTTTCTCAAGGCTGGGTACATGGAATTTCGGCAAGTTCATAACTCACTGACCGGAACGCCGCAGGGCGGGATTGTCAGCCCCATCCTCGCCAACATCTACCTCCACGAGTTGGATGTGTATATGGAAGCGTTATGCCAGCGGTTCACGACCAACACAACACGGCGTAGAAACGCGGCCTACATGCGCCTCAACTCAGCACGTTTTGAGGCACGGCAAAACGGGGATTATGAAAAAGCCGACGCACTGCTCCAACAGATGCGCACCTTGCACACACAAGACCCGTTTGACCCCGACTACATCAAGGTCAAATACTGTCGCTACGCGGACGATTTTGTCGTCATGATCATCGGCAGTAAGAAACTCGCGCAAGACATCAAGGAAGCAATCAGAGCATTTCTGGAAACGCTGAACCTCGTCCTCAGTCCAGAAAAAACCATCATCACCAACCTGAGTGACCAGCGTGTACGTTTTCTTGGTTATGAAATCTCAAAAACCTACGAGAACTCCAAAATCACGGAAACATCTCAAGGGGTCAAGAAACGCGCCGCCAACGACACCATCCAACTGCTCGTCCCCGCCGATGTGATACGGGATAAGCTCAAACCTTTCGTCCGCAACGGGAAATCCATCCACCACAATGCGCGTGTGAACGCGCCGCTGTTAGACACACTCACGCTGTACAACGCCGAAATTCGTGGTCTTTACAACTACTACTGCCTTGCCACCGATGTCAGCACCAAAATCGGGAAGTTCAAATACTACCACTACTACAGTCTACTCAAAACCGTCGCCCGCAAAGAAAAACGCTCGATTGCTCAAGTGATTAGCACCTACGGGATTGATGTCAAACTCAAGCAGAAATCCGGCACACGCAAACTCTTCGGGGTCAGATACCAGACCAACAAAGGGCACAAGACCCTGACCTACTTTGACGAACCGCTCAAGAAGAAAGACCACCCCATACAGGGAGATGCCGCACAGGGGATGTTAAACATCATATTCCCATTGCGACACCAAATTCTTGACCGACTTAACGCCAATACGTGTGAACTCTGCGGTTACCAGTCGGATTTCCCGACTGAGTTTCAAGTGCATCACGTCCGTAAACTGCGGGACATCAAGCAAAAGTACCGTCAGCGCGGTAAACACATCCCTCGTTGGGTACTGGCAATGGTTTCACTGAACCGGAAAACGCTGGTGGTCTGCAAACCCTGCCACCTTGCCATCCATTCAGGACAAAACATGCCAAAACTAAAAGGAACTGACATATGAAACTGAGGAATAACTGGAGAGCCGGATACGCGGAAACGTGTACGTCCGGTTCGGAGGGGGGTTCAGAGAAACCCGGTCTGGCAACAGACAAGGGCGCTTGGTTCCTACCCTACAAGTCCACATCCGCAACGAATATCGCATTGGGCATCGCCGGGCTGCTGCGCCAGGTCGG
>CAZXCK010000125.1:0-12238 GCA_964639225.1 uncultured Anaerolineaceae bacterium
CTGGATGACGCCGAACATCACCAGCGCATCAGCCAGAATGCTCGTGCCTACGCCGAAGCCAACTTCAACGTCCAGACCGCCGTTGACGCCTACGAAGCCCTGCTGCACTCTGTTGTGCGGTGAGGGCAGGCCACGCGCATCCCGGTGCTGCATCAACAGGTACTCGCGACCGTGCCCGCACATAAGATTACTGCGCAGAACATGCAACATTTCGAGGAGCATGGACCCTGGTACTTCGAGTTCCAGAACTGGATCCCAAAACCTGGTCGGAAGAGGTTCTCCGGACGTTAAATCGAACCGCGAAGCGTACTGGCAATACAGGTGTGCACGAAATCGATCGGCTGTTTACCTGGATACCTGGCTTAAAACCGAGCCTGTCACTGTTGCTGGAACGTAGCGATCCCGATGCCCTGAAATGCGCCCTGGGGATGGCCCAGCAGTATCCGTTTTCCGGACTGGCAGAATTTATCAGGGGAACACGCGGCACAGATGAGGATCGTATGCTGGCCGTACGTTTCGCTACTGCTGTGTGCCGAGCGGATGCTTATTTTGCGTGCTGCTTCGCTTGGTCAGGACTTTGATACACTTTGGCGGACCGCTTGATTGCACTTTCGTGAAATGCACCCCCGCGTATCATTTGCTTGACAAATATGATTAATCGGTTTATCATTAGATACATTGAAAATATACGCTTTTGATCCAGTCAGAGAATGTGATGACCCGTCCCAAACGTCCCAGAATTGCAGATGTTGCTAAACTCGCTGGCGTTTCTAAAGCGGCTGTTTCAGTCGTTCTGAACAATCGTGTCGGCGAGCGTGTGCGCGTGAGCGCCGAAAAGCAGCAGCGAATCTGGGAGGTGGTGAGGGAACTCGGCTATGTTGCTAATCCAGTTGCTCAGAGTCTGGCTGGCGGCCAGAACCGGATCATTGCAGTTTTTACATTCGAAGCGATTTTCCCCATCGATTCACGTAACTTTTACTATCCTTTCCTGATTGGCATCGAAGAAGCAGCCGATGCACTCGGGTATGATCTGCTGCTGGTCACTGGGTCTAATGGTTCGGTGGATGGCAAGCGGCGTATTTACCAGGGTGAATTTAACCGCCTGCGGCGGGCTGACGGCGCGATCTTATTAGGGCACGGTGACCGCAATGAGGTTGAGAAGCTGCTTGAGGAGCGCTATCCATTTGTGTTTGTGGGCCGTAGAGATTCGTTGAAAAATGCTGTCTCTTATGTAGCTGCGGACTATACGACTGCCACCATTGACCTGGTCAACTACTTGAAGACCAACGGCCACCATCGCATCGCATATATACGCTCTGCACGAGATACAGAAGCCAGCAAGGATCGTGAGACCGGTGTCCGTAACTTACTTGATGATGGCGACGGCGCATCACCGGACTGGCTGTGGCGGGGTAGACCAGATCAGCTTTCACAATCGGTAATCAAGTGCTACCTTGCTGACGGTTTCACCGCATTCGTCGCCGAAGACGATGAGCTTGGTGTCAGGCTCATGGAGACAGCGCGGCAGATTGGGCTGAACTGCCCTGAGGACTATTCTCTGGTGGTGTTGGGCAACTCACTGAATCCCCTGATCGACGTACCAAACTGGACGAGTTTTAGTATTCCACGACGAGATATGGGGCAAGTCGCGTTCAGAATGCTGATTGACCTGTTAGAACGACCAGTAGACGAGCGTATCGACCCCGTGCGCGAAACACTACATTGTGTGTTTCATCCGGGAAACAGTGTTCGTCAACTGCGCTAGTGTTTTTTTGGGATGTGATAAACCGATTTATCAAGGAGGTGCACCAATCTGAAACTGATCAACTCAGGTTCTGAATATGGCCAATGAATACCGTAAATGGAGGTTTTTCAAAATGTACGCTCGCTCGAAATTCTGGTTTGCTTTTATCATGACAATCCTGATTGGTACGATGGCATTTGGCATCAGTGCCCAGGATGACGAAGAGATCACACTACACTTCACGCAATGGATACCGGCAGACTCGCCGCGCGGTGAGCGCTTTGTCGAAATCGCTGAAGAATACACAGAACTGAACCCCAACGTCACCGTCCAGTTTGATTTCATCCCCTTCGCTGATTATGTCACGACACTACCTCTGCGCCTCAGTGGATCGAATCCGCCGGATGCAGGTTGGTTGCTGGAAAATGTCGCGCCAACATGGTTGGAATCGGGCATACTGGCAGACATGGGCGAAGCACTGCGCAGTGACCCGGATTATGACTTCGATGACCTTTCGGAATCCGGCATGGAATTGTGGGTGGACGGTGAAGCCGTGTACGGCGTGCCGTTCTCCACATCGCCTTTCATCATGATTTACAATCGTGATATCTTTGAAGCTGCTGGCGTAGATACACCCGATGTTATGCTTGAGAATGGCGAATACACATGGGAAAACCTGGCAGCAGCCCTGCGCACTATTCGTGAAGAGACGGATACAGTCGGTCTGGAAAGCGTCAACAACGCGCTTTACAGCGGTGAGCGTGTGTGGCATACGCTCATTCCAATCATCCGGGCATTCGGTGGCGATGCCTGGGATGAAGACTACACCTGCCAGATGAACTCGCCAGAAACCATCGCGGCGCTGGAGCTTTTCCACAGCATGATCTTTGAGGATCGTAGTGTCGAACAGCCTGGACAGGTGGTTAACTTCTATGGCGGTGATGTCGCCGTGCTGATGGGACAGCTCAGCCGTGTTGCACCGCTGGCGGATGCAGACTTTGAATGGGACATCGCCCCCATGCCCGCTGGTCCAGCCGGTCAGGCCGATGTCATCGGCCAGGCTGCCTTCGTTGTATTTAACAACAGCCCGAACCGCGATGTCGCAATTGACTTCGTGAAGTTCCTAACCACCGAAGAAAACACCCTGCGTATCGCGGAGTTCTTCCCGCCGATCCGCGCCTCGGTTCTGGAAACGGACGTTCTGCTGGAAGCCAATCCCACAGTTGCATCCGAGAGCATGCGTACCGCCGTTATTGACACAACGCTGTCAGGTCGCGTGCTGCCCACGCATCCAAACTATCCCACGATCGATTTGACGGCACGGCCAATCTTCGACTCACTCTGGCAGCCCGATGCCGACGTCGAAGCCATCATGAATCAGATGTGTGAAGCCATTCAGCCACTTCTCGACTCGTAAGTCATCAGTTTAGTTGCAGTGTGCGGAGATAACATGTTATCTCCGCACACGTTTTACAGGTGCGAAAGGCGTGCCATGAGCGTGAAATCTGTTGTTCATGATCGACAAGGCATATCTAAACCCGGCTGGAGCCGGTGGAGCCTGGCCCGGCAAGATGCGCTCTTTGGGTATATGTTTGTGGCCCCACAGATTATCGGATTTCTGCTGTTTGTCGTTGGCCCGGTCATCGCCGTTATCTACTATTCATTCCAGGAACGTAATATGCTGACGGGCGCAGTTCAGCCCGTGGGGCTGGATAATTATGCCCGCATGTTTGGTGGAGACCCCATTTTCTCTACCGTTTTAGTTAACAGCATCGTTTTTACGGCTGGCCTCGTTCCACTAAATCTTATGCTGGCGCTGGTGCTGGCCGTTTTATTGAATCGCCGGATGCGCGGTGTAACGATCTTCCGTACATTGTTCTTTGCTCCGGTAGTCACATCAGCAGCAGCCTGGGCGATTGTCTGGCGTTTCATTCTCCAGGGAGAGCAGGGTACACTCAATCAGTTTCTGGCATTGGTGGGTATCACCGGGCCTAACTGGCTGCGAGAGCCTGAGTGGGCCATGTTTTCGGTTATTTTTACACGCGTTTTGAAGAACGTGGGCATGAATGTGATCATCTTCCTGGCTGCATTACAGAGCATCCCACGTGAATATGACGAAGCGGCAATGGTGGATGGCGCCAACCCCGTGCAGCGTTTCTTCCGCATCACCGTGCCCATGTTATCGCCAACCATTCTGCTCGTTACGGTCCTGACCATAATTGGCTCGCTGAAAATCTTCGATCATATCGTGCTGATGACCAACGGCGGTCCATCCAACGCAACGACCGTGCTGGTGTATTACATCTACTTCCAGGCGTTCCGCATTTTCAACACAGGCTATGCGAGCGCGTTGGCAGTGGTATTGTTCGTGCTTGCCCTTATTGCCACGCTGACACAGTGGTTCCTGCGTAAACGTTTTGTCTACAGCGAGAGATGACGATGAACAAGTTGTTGCTATCGTTTCTACGCGAGATTCAAAGGCACTTCTGGGTCTACCTGTTCCTCAGCCTGCTGGCTATTCCGTTCATTTTCCCCTTTTTGTGGATGATCGGAAGCTCACTGAAGACTCCCCTGGAAGTGTTCGCCGCACCGCCAACATTTATCCCACGCACATTCCAGTGGGAAAACTATGTTCGCGTGTTCGAAATTCAGCCATTTGCTCGACAGTACTGGAACAGTGTCTGGATAGCGACTGTGGTGACTGTTGGCACGCTGATCTTCTCGTCGCTGTCAGGATACGCTTTTGCGCGTATTCGTTTCTGGGGAAACAGTGTGCTGTTTGTTCTGCTGCTGAGTGCGTTAATGATGCCTGAAGAAGTCATCATCGTCCCTAAATTCATGCTTGTACAGGAGATTGGTGTCGATAACACGCACTGGCCGTTGGTGATTTTCCCTATTTTTGGTGCGCATGGCGTCGTCGCTACGTTCATGATGCGTCAGCATTTCCTGGGTATGCCCGACGAACTTGAAGAAGCCGCGCGCCTGGATGGTTTGAACCGCTGGGGAATGTTCTGGCTGATTGCCATGCCTATTGCCCGTCCCGTGCTGACCGCCGTTGCGATTATCACATTTCTGTATAGCTGGAATTCGTTCCTGGAACCGCTGGTCTATCTTCAGGATGTCAGCCTGTTCACGTTGCCTCTGGCTCTGCGTGGCTTTACTGACGAATATGGTATGCCAATCTGGGAGGTTCAACTCGCCGCGACGACGCTGTCGGTGCTGCCAATTCTCATCTTCTATATTCTGGCACAGCGCCTTGTTGTCGAGAGCTTTGCTTCATCAGGTGTTAAAGGATAAGTTCATGCAAATCGAAAAACATACGGACATTCTTATTGTTGGTGGCGGTCTGGGTGGGATCGCAGCCGCGTTGTCAGCCCTGCGTATGGGGCGGCGTGTCATAGTCACCGAAGAAACACGTTGGATCGGCGGCCAGCTCACGGCTCAGGGGACACCACCCGACGAAAATCCCTGGATTGATCGGGAAAAGACCGGCTGCACGGCCAGCTACCGCGCCATGCGTGAGGGCATTCGTGATATGTACCGGCGTTACTATCCTCTGATTGATTCCGCCCGCCAAGACCCTTATCTGAATCCAGGGATGGGGAATGTGTCTCCACTGTGCCACGAGACGCATGTGGCGCTGGCCGTCCTGTATGCGATGCTCTCCCCGTATCAGGCTACTGAAAATCTCGAAATTCTGCTGCAACATCGCCCGATTGCAGCGGAAAGCGATGGCGACAGGGTACGTTCGGTGACAGTGGAAGAAGCTGGCTCTGGCCAGCAGACGATCATCAGCGCGCCTTATATCATCGACGCGACCGAACTCGGCGACCTGCTGGAACTGGGAAACGTGGAGCATGTCATCGGCGCCGAAAGTCAGGCGCAGACCGGTGAACTGCATGCTCTGCCCGGTGAACCTGATCCATTGGATCAGCAGGCCCATTCCTGGTGTTTCCTGTTGGAGTATCATCCTGAGGAAGATTACACCATAGAAAAGCCCGCCACCTATGATTTCTGGCGCGAGTATCAGGCCGGTTTCTGGCCGGCGAAACAGCTAAGCTGGACGATTTCAGATCCGGAAACCCTCGAACCCGTGACTCGTCCCATCTTCAGGGTCGATACCGATGAACCACAGGGCGATGACTTGTGGCACTATCGGCGGGTGTTATATCGTCGTTTTTATCCTGATGGATTCTACAAGAGCGACGTGATTGCGGCGAACTGGCCGCAGATCGACTACTGGCTTAAACCACTGGTCGGTGTGGATGCAGCCGCCCGCGCAGAAGCCCTGCGCGGCGCGCACGAACTCAGCCTGAGTATGCTCTACTGGATGCAGACTGAAGCGCCCCGGCACGACGGCGGTTACGGTTATCGGGGGCTGCGTCCACGGGGCGATCTACTGGGTTCTTCAGACCATCTGGCGCAGGCTCCATACATTCGGGAGAGCCGCCGCATCCAGGCCGAGTTTACGGTGCTGGAGCAGCATGTGGGTGTGGAAGCACGCGGCAGTTTGCAGGGTGCCGAGCAATTTCACGACACAATCGGCATTGGTAGCTATCGCATTGACTTGCATCCCAGCTACCGGCGTAACTATATCGATATTACCAACTGGCCGCATCAGATTCCATTGGGCGCGCTCATCCCGCAGCGTGTGGAGAATTTGCTGCCCGCCTGTAAGAATATCGGCGTGACACATATCACCAATGGCTGCTACCGGCTGCATCCCATCGAGTGGAACATCGGCGAGGCGGTAGGGGCGCTGGCTGCATACTGCCTCGAACGCGATCTCACACCGCGTCAGGTGCGCAATACCGATAGTCTCCTGCGCGATTTCCAGTCCTTGCTCACCGATAAACTCGGTTTTGTGCTGGAGTGGCCCGAAAAACTGCGCCTGACCCCGCGCACGAAGCTCAACCCCTTGGGGATATAACGGCATGTCAGCAGAAAAGCCCAATATTGTCTTTATTGTGCTCGATCAATGGCGTGGTGATTGCCTGGGTATTGCGGATAGCGTTCACCCGGTCATGACACCGCACATCGACCAGATCGCCTATGAAGGTGTGATGTTTGAGCGGGCGTATGCCGACTGTCCGTTATGCATGCCCCAGCGAGCAACAATGCTGACGGGTTACACCGGTTCTCAGCATGGTATGCCATACAATTTCCTGAGTGGCCCCCGCTCACCGATCAATCTGGAAGATAGTCTGCCCCATCGCCTGACGCGCGAAGCCGGCTATCAGACGAAGGCCGTCGGCAAAATGCACTTCTATCCGGAACGATCCCGATTCGGATTCGAGCACATCACACTGCATCCGGATGATTACGTCAACTGGCTGGAGGACAATGGATATGGCGGCCTGTATCGCGGGCATGGACTTGGTGGTAACGAAGTCTATCCGGCGGTGAGTGCTGTTCCAGAGCGTTATACGCATACCCATTGGATTGTCGACCAAAGCATCAGCTTTCTCTCGCAACGTGACCCCGATAATCCGTTCTTCCTTTGGATGATTTTTGAGGCACCTCACAGCCCGTTTGATCCACCCGAACCCTATGATCGAATGTATGATGATTTCGATATCCCACAACCTGCGATTGGCGAGTGGGTTGGATCAGCCGGTGAACCTGCATCTCTGATCCAACAGCGCATCAGCAACAAATCCGATCGCATCAATCCAGCCGTACTGCGCAAACTTCGCCGCCATTACTACGGGCAAATCACCCACATCGATTATCAACTTGGACGCTTCTTCGGTGAGCTGAAGCGGCTCAATCTTGATGAAAACACCATAATCGTGGTGACATCAGATCATGGTGAGCATTTGGGGGATCATCACCTGTTTGCCAAATATACCTTCCTGGAGTCTTCAGCCCGCATCCCGTTGATTGTACGACCGCCTGCCGGACATTCGATCATGCAGCGGCGTGTCAAAACACCGGCCCTGACGGCAGATATCCCTGCGACACTACTGCACATGGCTGGGCTACAGCCTGGTGATGACGTAGAAGGTATGTCGTTGCTTGATTTGCCAGACGAACGGGTGATCTTTGGTGAAACGAGGCACTCGGTGTTCGCAACTGATGGACAATGGAAGTACATCTACTATTTTGACCCGGGTGTTGAGCACCTGTTTAATACAGCAGAAGACCCCGATGATCTGCACAACCTTGCTGATTCTCCGGGGGCAGAAGATGAAAAGATGCGTCTGAAGGCTGCGCTGCTCGGCTATCTGCGCAAACATGATCGGCCTTTGCTCGATGAACAGGGTGAGCTGCGCGTTGTGCAAACATCAGTTGACGAAGATGCCCTGCGTGCGATGAACAATGCTGCCTGGCGTGGACCGCTGCGCTATGGACAGGGATACGGTTAGGTCAGCTTCTGATGCTGTAGTAGTATTAGTACTCGGCCAAGTACAGGATTTCTGGTAAACGGAATGGTCGCATCACCGCGCTTGAGACAGGGTAACACAAGCGCGGTGATGCCGTGAGCATCCTTGGCCTACGGATGTAGCAACAGACGGTCGAGGGGCAGGTTATTCGCTTGAAGTCATGAACCGCCATATGTATGGATTCAAACCGGGATAATTAGCAGAAGTGGTCGTAAAGGGACGGCCTTGTGTCCGCCCGCCACCCCCACTCATCCCTGGCGTAAGAACGAGCAGTTGTAACAAGAAGCCATCATCGAGCGCTGCCCGGAAGTGTTTGCGTTCTATACCCCAGTCGTTCTCATGCCCATCTGAAACTGCACCTTCATCCGGTTCGGATCATGTGCCGCTATTTCCAGCCCCTTCACAAAATCGTCGAGCGGCAGCACATGGGAAATCAGGGGTTCGACCTGTATTGCACCGCTTTGAATCAGCGCGATGCTCTCGTGGAAAGTGCGATTAACGGCAAAACTACCGATAACCGACAGGTCCTTGCGGAATATCTGGTAAGGGTTAAAGGACGCCTGCTGCTCTGGTGGGCAGACGCCGAACACCCACACCTTGCCCCTGGCCCGAACATAATCGAAGGCCTGCTCCAGGATACGTGGGATGCCGGTTACCTCAGCAACGATGTCAAATCCGTGCGGAGCCAGTGCGCGAAGCCGCCGCGACAAATGCTCGTCTGAGAGGATAACTTCTGTCGCGTCCAGAGACTTCGCCATTTCCAGCCGGTGCGGCACAACGTCCACCACGATTACACGGGCCGCGCCCGCTTGTCGGACGGCCTGCATCAGCAGGGCACCCATAGGCCCGGCCCCCAGCACCAGTACACTGTCACCCGGTTGCACCTGAACCCGTTTTAACCCCCATACCACGCAGGCCAGTGGCTCCACCAGCGCGGCAGCCTGGTAAGAAAGATCACCAATTGCGAAGACGTTGCTCTGCGCCACCGCCACATACTCGGCAAAACCACCATCACGGGTGACACCTACCGCAGCCAGGTTTTCACATTGGTTTGGTTCGTTGCGCTGGCACGGAATACAGTAATGGCAGGGGATGTTGGGATCGGCGGTAACGCGGTCGCCCGGCTTGAAGTGATGGACGTTCTGACCAACAGCCCGCACCACCCCGCTAAACTCATGACCCGGAATCAGGGGATACACGGCTTCGTACTCGCCTGCAAGAATGTGCAGATCCGTGCCGCAGATACCGGCTGCCTTAACTTCTATAAGCACATCGTTTGGGCTGACCGACGGGACTGCAACCGTTTCGACAGTGGCCTGTCCGGGGCCGTAAATTCTGCCTGCTTTCATCATGTCGTCTATCCTGTGTTTATCCGGATTCTGTGTGCGATGGTGGGCCAGTGAAACCTCAGCTTTGACCACTCATGCGTAGTGCGGACTGCGAAAACCCACCAGCCGCGCCTTGATCTGGTGCAGTACGTCCACATCGGTTACCAGGTGATCTGTCTCCCCGCCGATGTGCAATGCGCGCAGTCACCGGCAGTTGGCCGAACCTGTCGAAGATAGCCCGTTACACCACCATTTAAGCGTATTGTACACGCTCTACCCCCGTCCCAGGCGATGTTATGTGCTTTTCTTTATCAATTAGCCCTAAACTGGACGCCGACAACTAACGAACAATAAGAACATTTGTTGTATAATGAGCATCTACGTGCCTATTGCAAAAGGAATGTGGCTGTATGGCAATCCGCCAGGGTGAGTTTACTGTTCGAGACGATTATCGTTTTGATCGTTCCAGCGCCGTCCGCTGGATCATTTCGCATGTGTGGCGCTACAAATCGTTCCTCATCGCTAACGTCATCCTCTACCTCATCGCCTGGACATCGTTTGCATTATCGCAGCGGTTGATCGGTAATGCCGCCGAAGAGATCCTCAATCCGACGCGGGCCAATGGTGTGCTGCTCATCGCCGCCGCCATTCTGATCCTGCGCAGTGTGGATGCGGTCGGCAGCCTGCTGGGGTCGCTGTCACTGGAGACCATTGCACAGCGACTGTCCCGCGACAGTCGCCAGGAACTGTATACCAGCCTGTTGGGCAAAAGCCAGACATTCCACAATCGCCAGCGGGTTGGCGATATTATGGCGCGTTCCACCGACGACATCAACCAGATGAATGCCATGATTAACCCAGGCGTCCTGTTCATCGCCGATACGGTCATGGGCATCCTGATGCCGCTGGTCATGATCGCCAGCGTTGACATGCGGCTGCTGCTGGTTCCAGGGATATTCGTGCTGGCCTATGTTGTCACCGTGCGCAGCTATTCGCGGCGTTTACAGCCAGTCGTCAACAGCCAACGCGAATCGTTCGGTGTGATGAACGCCGGCCTGGAAGAGACAATCTCCGGCATCGAGGTGGTCAAAGCCAGCGCCCGCGAGGCCCTGGAACGCACCAAGTTCTACCGCAATGCGCGCAAATATCGCGACGACTTCGCCCGCCAGGGACGAGTTGAGGCGACCTATCTGCCGCTGTTGTTCTATGGATTTGCGCTGGGCCTGACGTTCCTGCACAGTGTCTACCTCAATCGCATTGGGCTGATCAGTGTACCGGATATCATCGCTGTGATGGCCCTGATGGCTATCCTGCGCTTTCCGATTTTCATCTCTGTGTTCTCGTTCTCGCTCGTCCAATTGGGCATCGCCAGCGCCAACCGCGTGCTGAAGATTATCAACATCGAGACCGAGATGGACGAAAACCAAAGCGGTCACAACGCCGAGATCGCGGGCGATATCCGCTTTGAGAACGTTTCATTTGGCGACGAGCTGGGCATGGTGCTCCAGAATATCAGTTTTCACGTCAGACCTGGTGAGACCATCGCCATCGTCGGCCAGACCGGCAGCGGCAAAAGCAAGCTGACCGAGTTCATCAATCGCACCTATGACGTCACTGAAGGCCGCGTTCTGATCGACGGCGTAGACGTACGCGACTGGAGTTTGCAGTCGCTGCGGTCGCAGATTTCACGTATTGAGCAGGATGTGTTCCTGTTCTCGCGCACTCTGGCGGAGAACATCGCCTTTGGTGCGCCTCATGCCACCCAGGAAGAGATCGAAAACGCCGCCAGAGAATCCCAGGCTCACGACTTCATCATGAGCTTCGCTGAGGGCTACCAAACGAAGGTGGGTGAACGCGGTGTCACGCTCTCCGGTGGGCAGCGGCAGCGGATCGCGCTGGCGCGGGCCTTCCTCAGCAAACCGCGCATCCTCATCCTGGACGACTCTACCAGCGCCATCGACAGCGCCACCGAGGACGAAATCCAGCGCGCCATTAACCGCGCCCAAAAGGGTCGGACTATGCTGCTGATTACGCACCGGTTGTCACAGATTCGCTGGGCTGATCACATCATGGTGCTGGACAAAGGATGCGTCATCGCCTACGGCAACCACGACGACCTGCTACGGACATCACTGGAATATCGGCGCATCTTCTCGCGCTACGATGCCGCCCTGCCCCCGCTGGAGATCGCAGCGGACTGAAGCAGATTAATCGCTAAACCTGATTTGCTGAGCTTGAGACAACACGGGAGAGCGGGACTATGGGCTTTATTATGGACGGCCTGGACGCCGAGGAATACGACCGTACTTACACCGACTGGGCGCTGGTACGGCGCATTGTGGGCTACTTTTCGAGTGAGTGGCGGGCGATCAGTGTCATCGCGCTAGCGCTCGTGCTGGGTTCGCTGATGAACACGATCCTGCCGATTGTGATCTCTGAGGCGGTCGATCAACTACAACTGGACCCGACCCGCCGCACGTTGCTCATCTTTACCGCCGCCATCACCGGACTGGGCGTGCTGGCCTGGGCGTTTGGGGCCACAAGGCAATGGCTGTCGGCGTCTTCGATTGGCAACATCGTGCTTAAGCTGCGCGCCGATGCGTTTGAGGCTGTATTGAAGCGCGACCTGTCGTTTTACGACCAGTTCGCATCCGCGAAGATCGTGAGCCGCGTGACATCGGACACGCAGGCGTTTTCGCAGGTCGTCACCCTTACAACCGAACTCCTGGGCCAGTTGCTGCTGGTGGTGCTGCTCATCGGCTATCTGTTCAGCATCAACG
>CAZXCK010000126.1:0-12126 GCA_964639225.1 uncultured Anaerolineaceae bacterium
TTAAACCGCTGACGCCACGAAGGACGCAAATTCGCCCCTATTTCCGAATGCACCCGCGGACTCGTAGCTTTGTGCAGCATACCGCGCTCTGCTGTAAAATAACAGACACAGCGGCGGGTTCTGACGCTAAACCTGCCCGCTGGCACATCGCGTTAGTTTATCCTCAAACTCCAGCGATCTGAGGTCATCATGGATCAGACAACCCTTATTATCAATCGCGTGCTGCCGATTCTGGTGCTGCTTGCCCTGGGTTACTGGACTCGTCGCAGCCGGTTTCTGGAAGAGAGCGCCATCGACGCCCTGCGCAGGATCGTCGTCAACGTGGCGCTGCCATCCGTGCTGTTCATCACGTTCCTGAACATCGAGATGCAGACCAGTTACCTGGGCCTGTTCGCCACAACGTTCGGCGTGTGCGTGGCGCTGCTCGGCTATGGGCGGCTGCTCCGGCAGCGCCTGAACGTACAGCAGAGCTACTTCCCCTTCCTCATGACCGGTTTTGAATACGGCATGCTGGGCGTGAGCCTGTTCGGCAGCGCCTACGGTCTGGCGAACTTCGGCTATATGGCCGTCATCGGCCTGGGCCACGAGCTTTTCATCTGGTTCGTGTTTCTGGCGCTGCTGCTGATGCGCCGCGACGGTCTGCAGGCCGGTCAACTGGTGGGCACGTTCTTCCGTTCGCCGGTGATTATCGCCATCATAGCGGGTGTGGTGCTCAATCTGGTTGGCGCGCGCGATTTCCTCTACGAGCGCCCGGTGACCGGCGGCATTATTGCCACGCTGGAATTTCTCAGCAACCTCATCATCCCGCTGATCCTCATCATCGTGGGTCATGGCATCCGGCTGGACGTCCAGGGCTTCAAAGAGACGCTGCTGGTGGTCGCCGCCCGGCTGCTGCTGCTCATCCCGCTGGCGCTGATCCTCAACCGGGTGCTGGTGCGCGGCCTGCTGGGGCTGGAGTTCGGCTTCGAGGCGGCGCTCTTTACACTGCTGATTCTGCCGCCGCCCTTCATCATACCGCTGTACATGCCCAGCGATGTGCCAGACGAAAAGCGTTACGTCAACAACGTGCTGACGGTCTACACGTTGTTTACGATTGTCATCTTCGCCGTGTATTTTGTCCTCAACCCCACACTCTGACCCGGTGCGGCGCGGCCAGCCGGGTATAACGGATGCACGCCTGTGTTATACTGTTGGGCAGCACGAATATGACGAGGGTAACACGCTATGACGGACCTGATCCGGGGTCTATTTTCAAGCCCGGTCCTGACAATCCTTGTGATGCTGGGCATGCTGGCGTTTGTCACCAGTTGGGCTTTCCGCCAGAAGGAGTATCCCGGCTATCTGCTGGGGTGGCTGGTGGGCATCTTTGCCATCATCGTCTCGCAGGCCACCAGCGACACTCGCTCCATGCCATCGCCGGACGAGGCGGAGATCGCCGCGACGACGCTGCCGCTGCTGTCGGTGATGGGGGTGACGATTATTGGCATGGGCATCGGCGGCGGGGTGTTGTTTCTGCTGCGGCGCTTCGTCGACAGGCAGATTCAGCGCTCGCTGTATGTCGCCTTTTTTACCGCCATGCTGGTGATCCTGCTGTACACGCTTTCCTCTACCACCGGCAGAACCAACCAGCTCACCAGCATCTTCGGGCTGGCGTTCGCCATCGGTTCGCTGGCAGTCGTGGTAGTGGGTGGTTCTCCCCGGCGGTCTTTGCGCACCAACCGCGCCTCAGGTAGTCGCGGCGGGGGCAGACCCGAACCTGACAACGTGCCCAACGACATCCCCGAAGCCCACCTGGACCGCGCCCGGTCGCGCTTCGATGAGTTCCGCCGCCGCATCGACCGGCACTGACTGTTGTCTCATAACAGGCTGTCTGTAAAAAGCCGGGCCAGGAGTCATGCGATCCTGGCCCGATGATTGTCTGATGAACGGGTTCGCTCAGACACGAGTCGTCGCGGCATGTTCCGCCCGGACATTGGTGATATAGCTCTGCCGCTGAATGCGCAGACCCGGAATCCGTGCGGCGATGCTGTGCTCAGAGCCGGTCAGCACACCGGTATTGCTGGTGTCGTCAGATGACGCATGATCTTTCCAGAAGATGATCAGCTTGGCGTTGTCCCGGTAATCGACCTGTTCCAGCAGATGCGCGCCTCGAAAACCGCTGCGCAGTTGCAGCGCCGGCAGGTACTCATCGTTGATGAGCTGGCGTAGCTGGGCGATTTTTCCCAGTGGGGCCTGTAGGGTGATGATCTGAACGTACATCGTGTCTATCCTTCCCTCAACTCTAGTCCCAATAACGAAAAGTGGTTCAAACCGGATGCTAGGCTCGATGTCAGTCTGGCTGTTCGATAAAGTGCGATCTGGTTGACGATGGAGGCTAGAAGGATAGATCGACTCGGGCGTCGATGTCCTATTTAGAGCACTTACACAGCAACATCACCATCTGATCTTATTATAACCCATTTTAGCAACTCAGTTTGTATGAATGGTGTGAACGATAAAGAATTACATTGCGTTTCTTGGCTGTAACTTGTGGTGTGTATCAAAAGTCAGAGTTTTCTAACTTTTCCCTTATGGAATTAATATGTGCTAAAATAGTGGCTATCAAGCGTCGTGCCATAACAAACGGTCAGGTGGGGTCAGGTGCCAGAACAGGCGTCGATGGACGCGATCAGTTACAGCGTCATCCATAACGACATTCACGTATTTGTTTTTGCCACCAGCCAGTCCGAAGCCGTGGATGCCTATGTGCGCGCCTGGTACGAAGAGCTGCCCACTTTCTGGCGCAGCAGTCCGAACTTCGACCGGGTGCTGCGCGTACTGCTGGACCTGCGCCGTTCCGGTCCGCTGCCGCTGCCGCAGCTCTACGAGCCGCTGCTCCGGTTCCGGCACGATTTTCCCGACCGTCCCACCCCCTTTTTTGCCTATCTGATGTATCCCTATCCGGGCTTTATCGCTCAGGTGCAGACAGTATCCAACATGATCGGCGATAAAAACAAAGCGTTCCGCCGCTTTTTCAACGCCGACGAGCGCGATCACGCCATCACCTGGCTCAAGAGCTGCCCACCCGACTAGACCAGCGAACAGGCGACTGGATTCCTGATCCCCTGTTGATGGCGATTGCCATCTGCTACAATAAGATATACGTCCATTGGAAAAATAAGTTTTCGGAGATTGGTGGCGATGACGAACAAGCGCCCTGTGTCGATTTTTGATGTAATCGGCCCCATTATGGTCGGGCCGTCCAGTTCGCACACCGCCGGAGCTGTGCGGCTGGGGCGCATGGGCCGCGCCATCCTGGGACGCCAGCCGGAACGCGCCATCATCGAGCTGCACGGTTCCTTCGCCCAGACCGGGCAGGGGCACGGGACCGACAAAGCTATCATCGCCGGGCTGCTTTCCATGCCCCCCGCCGACGAGCGTCTGCCGTTCAGTTTCGCCCATGCGCAGGCCGCCGGCCTGCAATTCGAGTTCCAGATTGCCGACCTGGGCGATGACGCGCACCCTAATACCGTCCGCATGACCCTCAGCGCCGCTGGCGAGACCGTGCGCGTGGTCGGCGCGTCGCTGGGCGGCGGCCAGATGGAGATCAACCAGATCGACGATTATGACGTGCGCTTCACCGGCGAATACGAAACGCTGCTCATCCGCGCCGAGGACCGGCCCGGCACCGTCAACACCGTCACTGGCTGGCTGCTGGAACACGGCGTCAATGTCGCTTTTCTGCGCGTGGAACGGCAGAAGCGCGGCGGCGATGCCATCATGATTGTCGAGATCGACGACGCCCCGCCCAGCCTGCTGATCGACGATCTGGTGGGCATCAGTTGGGTGCGCTGGGTGCGTCACGTCCGTAAATCAGAGGATTAGCGCCATGTTCAAATCAATCGAAGAAATGGTGACACTCGCCCAGGCCCAGCAGCAGCCGCTGTGGGCGGTGGTGCTGGCCGCCGAAACCGAGCAGACCGGCGAAAGCGCGGACCGCATCCGCGCCCGCATGGCCGAACGGCTGGCCATTATGCGGCGCAGCGCCGAGCGCGGCATCAGCGAGCCGGTGCGCTCCATCAGCGGCATCAGCGGTGGCAGCGCGCACCAGCTCTGGACGTGGATGCAGGACGGCGGTCAGCCCCTCACCGGGCCGATCCTTAGCCGGGCGGTGGCGCGCGCCATGGCCGTCAACGAGGTGAACGCCGGTATGGGCTGCATCGTCGCCACACCGACTGCTGGCTCCGCTGGGATTCTGCCGGCGGTCCTGCTCACCCTGCAGGAAGCCTACGACCTGGACGACGAGCGCCTGATCGAGGCGCTGCTGACCGCTGCTGGCATCGGCGCGGTGATTGTGCGGCGGGCGCATGTCTCCGGCGCGATGGGCGGCTGCCAGGCCGAGACCGGCAGCGCTGCCTCGATGGCCGCTGGCGCGGCGGTGGAACTGCTGGGCGGCACGCCCTGGCAGTCGGCGCAGGCGGTCGCCTTCACGCTGATGAATATGCTGGGCCTGGTCTGCGATCCAGTGGCCGGGCTGGTGGAAATCCCGTGCGTGAAGCGCAACGCTGCCGGTGCAGCCCAGTGCTTCGTCGCCGTTGACCTGTCCCTGGCCGGTATCGACAGCGCCATCCCCGCCGACGAGGTCATCGATGCCATGGCGCACATCGGCAGGGTGATGGACTCGCGCTTCAAGGAGACGGCGCAGGGCGGTCTGGCGGCTACGCCCACCGGGCGGCGGCTGGCGGCGTTCGTGGCGGCGAAGGATATTGGCGTGAAGCCGTCCGGCAGCTAGCTGCCATTTCAGGTCAGGTTGATGGTGGGCACGATATGCGACATCTCGCGTACCTCACCGGCGTACTGCACCCCGGCCACCATCACCAGATGCACCAGAATCAGGATCAGCCACACCGGGACCGCCGGCCACAGCAGCCCGGCGATGATCGCGCCCAGCGTGCCCTGGTGCATCACAAAACGGATCGGCTCCATGACGATCGTGCCGACTGCGCTCACACCGGCGATGTCGGCTCGAACCATTTCGCGGTTTGCCCAGACAATGATGTCGTCACCGAAAAACATGCTCGTCAGGTAAACCAGCCCGCCCACGATCAGCGCGATGAACAGATAAAGCCGCATTGACATCGCCCCTACTCCTCGTATCGAGTTTTCGCACAAGCTTACAACTTGATTATAGCAGGCTGGCGGCGCTGGTGTCAGTTATGCGCTATGCGCTAGCCCTGCTTTGCCGGGGGTGCATCCGGAAATTGGGGCAGGTTTTCAGCTTTCGCGGGCGCGCTGTAGCGCGCCCTTACGACGGCGCGTAAGGGTGGCGTATACGCCACCCGCTTCCTGTAGCCTGCTGCAAGCAGCTTGCGTTTTAACGCCGGGCGGGGCAGGTTTGCCCCCCGATCCGGATGCCCCGTTTTGCCGGTTCCTGGCTTGGCACGTCACACGCTATTGCCTATAATCGAATTACACCATCAATAGCCAGATTACCTGCAATTTTACCGAGTGTATGTCCATGTCGCTGCTGACTGTTGTTGTAATTTTGCTGCTTATCGGCATGCTCTTCGGGTTGGGGGCGGCCCAGCGCCGCTTCTCACGCCTGCGCGACCTTTCGACGGGGCTGCTGGTGTCGTACATCACCGTGATGCTGCTGTTGGCCGCCGGCGAACTGTACTTCCGCTACGTGTATATGGACTCGGCGTGGCTGTGGACGCGCGCCGGCGAACGCTGGCATGCCCATTATGTCCAGAACAACGCGCTCGGTTTCCGCGACCGCGACTGGACACCCGCCGACTGGGAAGGCAGGCAGACGGTGCTGGTCATCGGCGACTCGTTTACGCAGGGCTTCGGCATCGAAGACCCGGACGACCGCTACAGCAGCGTGCTGGCGCGCCTGCTGGGGGATGATTACGCCGTCATCAACATCGGCGTGCCCGATACATCCACCCGCGAACAGTACGACATCTTCGCCGGTTACCCGCTCGACGACCCGGATATTGTCATCTGGCAGTACTTCCTCAACGATATCACCGACGCCGGCCTGAGCATCGGCGACCATTGGTGGCCGCGTCTGCCGCTGGAGCGCCCGGCCTTCGTCGAGGAGTCGCACCTGGCAAATTTCGTCTACTGGCGAACAGCGCCGCTGTTTACGGTCGTTGATGTGGTGGAGGATCAATCCTATTGGGACTGGGCCTACTACGCCTACGACAATTACGCCATCTGGGAGATTCACCGCTGGGAGATCGCGCGCCAGGTGGAACAGATTCTGGACACCGGGGCGCGCCTGATCGTCATCCTGTATCCCAATCCATTGGACCCGGTGGGCAGCATCCCCTATGTGGACCGCGTAGTGCAGTATCTGCACGAGTTAGGCGTCACCGAGACGCTGCCCCTCTACGACGACATCGCCCATTTCTACGCGCAGGGGTATCCGGTGGTTGTCTCCCCGCGTGACCCGCACCCCAGCAAAGCGTTTAACCATCACCTGGGGCAGCGCATCTACGACGAATTTTTCGCCAGCGCGAACTGAACAACGACTCGCCATAACGCTACAGCAAAAAACGGGATGCCTCTCACTGGCATCCCGTTTTGATGACATCCGCTTCGATACGTAGGCAGCTAACCGATTTCCCGCTCCGGCTCGATTGCTTCGTCGCCGTTGGTGTCGCCGTTATCGTCGCTGGTGCTGTTGTGAAGATGCCCCAACTGGCGCAGGGCTTCCAGCGCGGCAGCGCGCGCGCGGTCTCTGCCGCTGGCGGCGGCGATCATCAGCAGCGGCTCAATGGCGCGCGCATCGCCCAGATTTCCCAGCGCCTGCGCGGCGTACATTGGCGTCTGGTGGCCGGGCGCTTCCAGTGCCCGGATGAGCGGCTCGACCGCCCGCTGATCGCCGAGTTTGCCCAGCATTAAAGCCGCCCGCCCGCGAACGATCAGATCCTCGTTGTCGTTCTGTACCGCTCGCATCAGGGCACGCACGGCCTGATCGCCGCCCACCATACCGAGTTTCATCACGGCGGTGCGACGCTTTTCTTTGTTCACGTCTCGAAGTTCTACCAACAGTTGCTTGATGACGTTCGGGTCATTGTCACCCATTTGACCTTCACCTTTCAACATTGTCTGGCGAGCCGGATAACCCGCCACGACAGGGCCTGAGTTGATGTGAGATCGTCCGACTTGCCTCTATCATATCATTGATCGGCGATAACCATATGTACAGATATGCCAAAGTTTTTAGGGCAAAACCGGTGATTGCTCTACGGCCTGCTCAATATGCAGTTTGCCGTCGATAATTCGACACACCCGGTCGGCCAGTGGCACGATCTCCGGGTTGTGGGTCGCCATAATCAGCGTCTTGCCCGCGTCGCGTGTGAGTTCCAGCAGCAGTTGAAGCACGGTTTCGCCGGTGTCCTCATCCAGATTACCGGTGGGTTCATCGGCCAGCACCAGCATCGGCTCGTGAGCCAGCGCCCGCGCGATGGCCACCCGCTGCTGCTCGCCACCACTGAGTTTGTCCGGGAAGGTATCGGCCCGGTCCGCCAGCCCCACGCGCTCCAGCATCGTCTGAGCGGCGCGCTGGCTGTCCTGGCGTGGCGAACCGCGCAGTTCCATCGGCAGGGTGATGTTCTCCGCTACCGTCAGTGTGGGGATCAGGTTAAAAAACTGGAACACAATGCCAATGTGATCGCGCCGGAAGAGCGTCTGCCGGGTTTCGTTGAGCGCGGTGATGTCGGTATTGCCGATGACGATGCGCGCAGCTTGCGGATTGTCCGGCTTGTCGATGCCGCTGATTAAGTTTAACAGCGTCGATTTACCGCTGCCACTTTTGCCCAGCATCACGAAGAATTCGCCGGGGACGATGTCCAGATCGACGTTTTGCAGCACCCGGTGCGAACGCCCAGCCTCGTCATAGGTTTTGCTCAGGTTGCGGATGCTGACGACGCTGGGCCGCTGCGAACCGTTGCTGTTTGCGCTTTGGTTTGCTGCCATAGGCTGCGATGCCTTATCGTGTGTTAGTTGTATTGTACCCGTGACTATTATGAACACGTTAACATGACTATATGAGCCTGTCATGATATTTGTCTGATATTTACGTTGGATTGGGCTTCCGCGCCCGCCCCAGCACCACCTGTCCCGTCTGCCCGTTGACCAGCGCCGGGCGGATGTCGCCGTCTTCTTCGTGAATGGTAACCACCCACACCGGCAGCAGCATAAGCTGGAACGTCATCTGCGTGACACTGGGAAACACGTTAACCGTTGTGCCAGAACCGCCGCCGCCGCTGTGCTGCTCGCGCATGGTCTGGGCGACCATACTGCGGGCATCCAGCGAGGCGGAGTCAAAGTCGATGTTGTACAGCTCTGCCGGGAAGCGGGCCAGCAGCTTCGGCTCATAGGGCACACGGCGATCCAACTGGAATTTCCCCAGCCGGCGGGTGAGGCTGGGCGGCGGCGGCTCCACCGCGCATACCATCACATTATAGACGGCGTCGGTGCTGGTGTAGGTCTGGTAAGCCTGCTGCATGGCTGCGCGCTGCATGCGCGGGCGATTGTCGTCGCGGCGCTGTGAGGTCTGAATAATCGTGCGGCGCACTTCAACACTGGCGTCGAACACCCAGAACGGCAGATACACGCCCTCGACCTGCTGGCGCTCCACGCGGTTGCTGCTAAACCAGCCGGCGACGCGCTCGCCCCAGCCAGACAGGCGCTCTTGCAGGGCCTCTACCGCCCGCTGGCGGCGAATGGCGAACGGAACCAGATAATCCGGCTGCTGGAACGACCCCAGCACGTCGCGCTCGATGACCTGATTCGAGCCGCAGAACGGGCACTCCGCCGACAGCTTGCGCGCCGGGATGGTCCGCTGTGCGCCGCAGCCCTGGCAGGCCAGCAGCCGCTCGCCGATGATCCACTGGACCGGCTGGGCGCGACGTTCCAGCAGCGCCTGCGTCAGCATCGACGTTCCGCTGTCCTCATGGACTGCCGGGCGCTGGCTCTGGCCGCAGGCGGCGCAGATCATCAGGCCGGTGAGCGGGTCCGGGTCCAGCCGCAGCGAGCCGCAGCTTGGGCAGCGGATGGTATGCGTCTCCGTGCCCACCGCGCCGCCAGCCTGGATGCGCTGCGGCTGCGCGTGCTCGTCGACGGCGGCGGCCTCTGGCGACAGCCTCCCGTCGAGCAGCATCAGCTCGCGGATGGCTTCCAGGTGGCCGGGCTGGTGAGCCAGCACCGACGTCAGATGCTCGCGGCGTTTGTCCACGTCCTCGTCGATGCGGGCAATCCACAGGTGCGCGTCCAGGAAATCCGGCTGGTGTTCCAGGGCGCGCAGCAGGGCTTCCAGTGCCCCCGCCCAGTCCTCGCGGTGGACGCATTCCTGGGCGGTGTTGAAAGCGGCTTTGGCCCACTGGTTGACCTCATCGGCATTCGAGATGCGAAAGCTGGGGGCCAGCGGCTGGCGCATACGCAGCGGCGGCGGCGCGGCGTCCGCCAGTTTGAGCGGCTGCCCGTCGTCTTTGCGCAGGGCATAGCCACAGTGACGGCACTCGATGCGATTTTCCAGGATAACGAAAGTACGCTCGCTGCCGCACTGCGGGCAGATGCGCGGGGCCAGTGGTTTGATCCTTTGTTTACCGGTCACGGACTGCAATCCTGTCCACTCTGCTGGTCGATGGGTCCATTCCGATGATACACGCAAAGCGGCCCACAGTCGCTTAACGCTGGCCGATCCGCTGCCGTTCATGCAGCCTTTATCTGCCGCCAAGCGATTTTTACGCAGCGCGTGGTAGGCTGTGAACAGTTTGCGTATCACATCTTCTACAGGATAACCCATTCATGCCATCGACCATCATCCTGCGGCTGGCCGGTCGCCACATCAACCGGCGCTTTTTGCAGAGCGTGCTGTTCATCCTGGGGGTGGCGCTGGGCGTCGCCATGATTATCGCCATCGACATCGCCAACGGCTCGGCGCGGCGCGCCTTCAGCCTGAGCGCGGAGAGCGTCAGCGGGCAGGCGACGCACCGCATCAGCGGCGGGCCGGCGGGCCTGCCCAGCGAGCTGTATCGTCAGGTGCGCGTGGAACTGGGCCTGCGCGACAGCGCGCCGGTCGTCACCGATTATGTGCGCGGCCTGGAACTCGACAACCAGCCGCTGCGCCTGTTCGGCGTGGACCCCTTCGCCGAGCCACCCTTCCGCCAGTATCTCGAAATAGGCCGTGACTCCGAGGCCGAGACCGCCTTCGACGCGCTCAACCGCTTCATCGCCGAGCCGCGCGTGGTCATGCTCAGCCAGCCGATGGCGGCGCGCTTCGGCGTGCAGGTGGGCGACACGATCACGCTGCGGGCCGGGTCACGGGCGGTCGAGGTGGAGATTATCGGCCTGCTGCAACCCAACGACCGCGCCAGCGAGCAGGCCCTCGACGATCTGGTGCTGGCCGACATCGCCACCGCGCAGGAGATCGTCGGCAGGCCGGGCCGCATCGACCGCATCGACCTGATTCTGCCCGCAGACGAGGCACCGGCGCTGCTGGCGCAGATCGAGGCGCTGCTGCCGGATGGCGCGCTGGTCGGCCCGGTGGACGGCGACAACGACACCCTGGCCCAGATGACCGCCGCCTTTGAGTTGAATCTACAGGCGCTCAGTCTGCTGGCGCTGGTGGTGGGCGGCTTTCTGATCTACAACACGGTGACGTTCAGCGTGGTGCAGCGCCGCCCGGAGATCGGCATCCTGCGCTCGGTGGGTACCACCCGGCGGCAGATTTTCTGGCTGGTGGTCGGCGAGGCGTTCGTGCTGGGCGTCGTTGGCACCGCGCTGGGACTCGGATTGGGCATCCTGTTCGGGCGCGGCGCGGTGAGCCTGGTGGCGCGCACCATCAGTGACCTGTATTTTACCGTCAGCGTGCAGTCGATCAGTGTGACGCCGTTTACGCTGGTCAAAGGGGCGGGCATCGGTCTGCTGGCGAGCGCTGGCGCGGCGGTCATCCCGGCCATCAGCGCCACGCGCACCGCGCCCGCCGGGACCATGCGCCGCAGCGATCAGGAACACAGCGCCCGGCGGCTCGTCCCGCTGATTACGGCGCTGGCGGTCATCCTTAACGTGGTCGGCGTGCTGCTGCTGCAAATTCCCACCAGCAGCATCGAGGTCAGCTTCGCCGGGCTGTTCGCTATCGTGGTGGGCGGGGCCTTCTTTACGCCGCTGGCGCTCATCGCCGCTATGCGCGTCGCCACGCCGATCACTGACCGGCTGTTCGGCGTCATCGGGCGCATGGCCCCGCGCGCCGTGACCCGTTCGCTGAGCCGCACCTCGGTCGCCGTCGCCGCGCTGACCGTCTCGGTGAGCGTGATTGTGGGCGTCAGCGTGATGATCGCCAGCTTCCGCAGCACGGTCGATGCCTGGCTGCAAACGACGCTCGGCTCGGATATTTATGTCTCGCCGCCGCTGCTGACAGCCAACCTGAACACGGTCAACGTGGACCCTGACCTGCGCGATCTGCTGCGCGACGTGCCCGGCGTGGCCAGCCTGTCTGCCGCGCGCGCCGTGAGCGTGGCCGCGCCCGACTACCCGGACCTGCCCCCGGTCAATTTGCAGGCGGTCGATTCGGATATCTCCACCGAGCGACGGCTGGTATGGAACCGCGCGCCGGGCGGCGATTACTGGCAGGCGATGACAGACGGCGCGGTCATGGTCAGCGAGCCGTTCGCCTTCCGGCGCGGCATCGACCAGACGAACAACACCATTACGCTGCTCACCGACCAGGGACCGCACACCTTCGAGGTGGTGGCCGTCTTTTACGACTATTCGACGGACCAGGGGCAGATTCTGATCGAGAACGACGTCTACCGGGCGCTGTATGACGATCCGTTTATCTCGTCGCTGGGGCTGTTCATCGAGCCAGGCGCGGACATCGACGCGGTGATGGCGTCCGTGCGCGAGGCGCTGGTGGATTACGATCTGGTGGTGCAGGCCAACCGGGAACTGCGCGCGGGCGTGTTCGAGGTGTTCGACAACGCCTTCGCCATCACGGTGGCCCTGCGGCTGCTGGCGACGCTGGTGGCCTTCATCGGCATTCTGAGCGCACTGCTGGCGCTGCAACTCGAAAACACGCGCCAGTACGGCGTAATGCGCGCCAACGGCATGACGCCGCGCCAGTTGTGGAACTTC
>CAZXCK010000127.1:0-12122 GCA_964639225.1 uncultured Anaerolineaceae bacterium
TGTGCTATACTGCATGCTATAGTTTCGTACGACGCTCGATAGCAAATGCGTTTAGTGTTGAATCGGGGTTTTCTTATGGATTCGTTGTCGCAGAGGCCCCCATCGTATGCTGCCCGCCTTCGCCGCCGGGGATTGCTGCTAGTGGCGGCGATCCTGTTCGGAATGCTCGGCAGTATCGCCCTGGCGCAGCCCAGCGCCCAGACTGCCGTCTACAACGACGTTGACCAGGTGTTCGCCATCATCGGCGAACTCAACGCCTGGCGGCTGGATGAAGGACTGGCGCCGCTGCGTATCAACGACACGCTGATGAAAATGGCCATGTTTCAGGCCGAATACCTGATGGGCCTGCGCTCTATCCCGGATGGCGCCGCCATCCATCGCGGGCGCAGCGGCGAAGGCGTGCGCGAGCGTGCCCGTTACAGCCAGTTCGACTGGCCGCACTACGCCCGCAGCGACCAGATCGCTATCGGCGAGATCGCCGCCGTCTACCCGCTGAGCCGGGCGATCGCCTTCTGGCGCAGTTCGCCGCCGCACCGCCGCACGGTCACCAACCCCACCTACCGCGAGATCGGCGTGGCCGCCATTCCGCGCCGCACCAACACGCTGTATGTCGTCGTCATGGGAGCGCGGCCCGATGTGCTGCCGGCGCTGGTCCACCCGGAAACCAACCAGCTCTATCTCACCCGCGACCAGTACCCATCAGCAATCTACCACGACAGCCTGGTGAATCCAGACCGCGTGCGCCTGTTTGATGCCGACGGCAGGCCGCTGGACGACTGGCAGCCCTGGCGGGCAACCATCGACATCCCTGACGACAGCCCCTCGCCGCTGTATGTACTCTACGCTGATGACGACCAGTTAGCGATGAGCGCCGTTGACCTGACGCGCGATATTATCATTCTGCCCGGTTACCAGCCGCCAGCGGACTCGTTCGCGTTCGTGCCGACGCCCACACCCGGCCCCACGGCGACTCCGCCGCCGCCCACGCCCACACCGATCCCGCGCCCGGCGCTGACACTGATCTACAACCCGATGACGCTGACGATTGTCAACACCAGTGGTCGCCCGCTGAACCTGTTCCCGTTCTCACTGGCATCAGATACTTTCAGCCTGCCGCTAAGCTGGTGGCGCGAGGTGTTCAGCTTCCCAATGGCCGAGTTTCCACCGCAGCACTGTTTGCAGGTGTCGGTCGCCGGCGTCGTGCAGCCCTTGACGCCATCAGACTGCCAGCTCGCGCGTGCCCGGCGCAACATCAGGCCGCCGGTGACTCACTTCTGGGCCGAGGGCACATTCGAGGTCCGCGCACAGGGGCAGCGACTGGCGACGTGCCAGGCGGACGAGGGCCGCTGCGAAGTGTTCCTGCCGTGATTCCCCTGGGGTTTGGTTCGCCAGGCTGTTGACTCGCAGCATCAGAGTGACATATCATCAGAACTAACCTCAAACAGGTAGCTAGGGTTCCGTCGCCGGGCGTGATACAGTCGGCGAGCCTGGTCCAAGCGCTACTGTATGGCCTGTGTAGGCCATACCCACCTTAGCGGGCAAAAGCCGGGAGGGATTGTTTGATGTAAGTTTCGCGTGCCTGCCGAATCGCAGACCCGCCCCGACTTACTCGAATGATCGCTCAGCCAAAGGTGGAATCATGCTCACTCCCCACACCATCGCTATATCGCAGGCGCTGCTGGTGACGTTTATCTGGTCGCTGTCGTGGGTGTTTATCAAGTTCGGCCTGCAGGATGTCCCGGCGCTGCTGTTCGCCGGTCTGCGTTACGCAATCGCCGCGATGTGCCTGCTACTGCTGGTCGTTTCCAGACCGCACACACGGACGCAACTCACCCAACTGACCCGCCGCCAGTGGGCTTTCCTGGCGCTGCTGGGACTCATCCTCTATGCCATCACGCAGGGCGCGCTGTTCCTGGCGCTGGTGTTTCTGCCAGCGGTGACGCTCAGCCTGATGCTGAACTTCAACGTCATTCTGGTAGCGCTCAGCGGCATGCTCATCGGCGAGATGCCAGACCGTTTGCAGTGGCTGGGCGTTGGCCTGTTCCTGACTGGCGCTGTGGTCTATTTCGGCCCGCAGTCTACACCGGCGCTGGCGGGGCTGGTGGTGGGCGCGGTGTGCGTCGCTGGCAACTCCAGCGCGTCGATTATGGGTCGCCTGGTCAACCGGGCCGGGCACATCTCGCCGCTGATTATCACCACCGTCAGTATGAGTATCGGCTCTGTGCTGCTGCTGGGAGCGGGTCTGGTCGAAGCCGGAACGCCGCCACTTCAGCCGACATCCTGGCTGGTGATCGTCTGGCTGGCGGTTGTGCATACCGCCTTCACCTTCACGCTGTGGAACCACACCCTGCGCCAGTTGCAGGCCTTCGAGTCCAGCCTCATCAACAACACGATGATGATTCAGATCGCCATCCTCGCCTGGCTGTTCCTCGGCGAAGAGATCACGCCGCTGGGCGGGCTGGGACTGCTGATCGCGGTGGCGGGCATCGTCACCGTGCAGATGGGCCAGCGCCGGATGCGCCAGCTCGTCGGCTGATGCGCTACTCGTAACGGGCCAGCAAAAAAAACCGGCGGATCTCGCACAAACGCCTTTGCGCCCGCCAGAGGACATCACGCAGATGGGCAGCAGTGCAGGGTGGCTGCTGTGCCCTGATTTATAGCCACAGCTCGTGCTCGTGGACGACGCGCTGGCCGGGGTCCTGGCGGGCAGGCGCGGACTCTATAACCGGCTTCACCCCTTCGACACGTTCGATGTGCGCCAGCAATCGCTGCCGCAGCACGCCAGCCAGGGATTCGTGCGTATTCAGGCCGATCAGGTTGGTTAGCTCGTAGGGGTCGGCCTGCAGATCGTAGAGATATTCCTCGGCGTAGACCTCGCTCTGCATATCGTTCCAGCCATCGCCATCGGGCGCGCTGACGCCATATTTCCAGCGTTTGGTGCGCAGCGCCCGGCCTACCTGCGACTCGCTGATCTGGACAAATATCTCATCCTGCCAGTTGACATCCGGTTGACGGCGCAGCAGCGGCACAATGGAACGCCCGGAAATCCCGTCCAGCGGCAGCCCGGCGGCGTCGAGCAGCGTCGCCGTCAGATCGACGATGCTCACCAGGGGCATCAGGGTACCGCCGCCGTCGAACCCCGGTCCGACCAGCGCCGTCGGCACACGGATCGACGCCTCATGACACGAGCGTTTGTATTCGTCGTTGCGCGTGCGGAAATGACAGCCATGATCTGACGTGAAAAGGACGACCGTGTTCTCGCTGAGATCGAGACTTTTGAGCGCGTCCAGCAGACGGCCCAGTGCTTCGTCCAGCCGTTTGACCATGCCGTAATAGCCACCCAGATGCTGCGCAGCGCTGCCGCCCAGTTTCAGCAGGTCGGACGGAATCCAGCCGCCGGTGTAGGCCTCACGGTAGCCGTCTGGCGGCGGATAGTCATCCAGATGATTCTGATGATGCGGTTCCAGGAACGACAGAAACAGGAAGAACGGTTCCTGCTGGTGATCGTCGATGTAGCGCACAGCGGCGTCGGTGAGCGCGTCCACGCGGTAGCCGGGCAGCCGGACGGGCTGTTCGTCGGCGTTGTACATCACCGTATGGTAGGCATCAGAGGTGAACTCCAGCTTGTCCGAAGCCAGCCAGTATTCGTAGCCGCCGCGCTTGTGCGCCGGGACCGGCTCCTGGTCGGCCAGGTGCCACTTGCCGATGTAGCCCGTGTGATAGCCGCCATCGCGGAAGCGCTGCCCCAGCGATTTTGCATCCGGTGGCAGCGGAATCTCATTACGATAGCAGCCGGTCTGGGTGGCGTACCTGCCGGTTTGCAGGCAGGCACGTGACGGTCCGCATACCGGCTGGCACGTAAACGAGTTGTAGACGTGCGTGCCCAGTTTCGCCATACGGTCGAAGTTGGGCGTCAGCCCCATAGGATTGTGATGCGCGCCAGTCGTATCCCAGCGCTGCTGATCGGTGAAGAATACGATCACGTTGGGTTTGCTGGTTGGGGTCATGGTCGCCCTCGCATTTTGCGAAATGATTGACAGCGCGATGGAGTAATGATAACTTATTTGTAATCGAATTTGCAAAATTGATTATAAAAGATGTTCTGCCTATGGTTTCAATCTATCAATCTCACCCGCTGATTATCAAACTGCTCACCGAGAAGCCACGCTCGCTGGCCGATCTGCAGGCCGCCACTCAGGTCAGCCTGCCCAAGCTGCGCCGGGTGGTGCAGGAACTCACGGCCTCTAACTGGATTCGACCGGTCGGGCAGAGTATCGGCACCGGACGGCGGCCAGCCATGCTGTTTGGCCTCAGTGACACCGACTATCTGATTGTCGGTGTGCATTTGCAGCTTCCGGGCATCCGACTGGTAACCGTCGATCTGACCGGCAAAGTCATCGACGAGACCCGACGCCCCTATAACGACTCGATGATGCCCAACGATGCCATCCGCGAGATAACCACCTATGTCGAGGCCATGCGCAACGCCCATCCGGGGCGGCATGTGCTGGGAGTGGGTGTGGCGACCCCCGGCTATGTCGATGCGTCCAACGGCGAGATTCTGACCATTGAGCGTGTCCCGGCCTGGCAGAGCTTCCCCATTCGCAGCCGGCTGGAAGCCAGCCTGAATCTGCCGATCAACATCGCCAACGACATCGACGCACTCGCCACCGCCGAACTGCATTACACCGACACACGTTCATCCCAGGACCTGATCTATCTGGGTTACACCGATGGCATCAAAACCAGCATGTTCCTGGATGGCGCCCTGTATAAAGGCCCGTTTGGCAACGCCGGTATTCTGGGTCGGATTGTCATCAGCGATGACGGCACCCGGCTGGAAGAAGTCGCCTCAGTGTCGGCTATCTGCGATCAGTTCGATGCGCACAGCGACAGCGATAACCAGCAGCACCGGCAGGTCGGGGCAACTTCGGACCGCCATGTTAAGTTTCATCGCATTCTGGAGCTGGCCGCCAGTGGTGACAGCGTATGCGCCGCCATTCTGGAGCAGGCCACCGACAAGCTGGCGTTGAGCATCAGCAATCTGTTGTGTCTGCTCCAACCGAGCGTACTCGTCATCGGCGGCACACTGAGCACGATGCCGGTGCCGTTGTTCGAGCAGTTTGAGCGCGTCATCCGTCGCCGGCTGCCACCGCTTATCAGCAACCGTCTGGTGATCGAACAGGCCCGGCTGACGGCAGCTAACGGCGTGGCGGTCGGTGTGGCGCATCAGTTCCTGCTGGAATATCTCAACAGCGAACTTTTCATTCAGCACATCAGCGAAACGGCATAGAGACTGATGGACGCGAAAATTCTGGTTGACCATGTGACCAAACGTTTCGACTCCGGTGACCCGGTCCGCGATCTGGCGCTGGAAAATGTCTCGCTTCAGATTGGTGACAACGAGTTCGTCAGCATTGTCGGGCGCAGCGGCTGTGGCAAGACGACGCTGCTCAATATGATCGCCGGGCTGCTGAGACCCACCGAAGGCGCCATTCTGGTCGATGGCCGGCCCATCACCGACCCAGGCCCGGACCGGGGCATGGTGTTTCAGCATTCGGCGCTGTTCCCCTGGATGACCGCCATCGCCAATATCGAATTCGGCCCCAAGAATCAGGGCGTGGGGAAAAAAGAGCGCCGCGAAATGGCGCTGGAACTCATCGAACTGGTACGGCTCACCGGCTTTGAGAAGAAATACCCGCGTGAGCTTTCCGGCGGTATGCAGCAGCGAGTCGCCATCGCGCGCGCGCTCGCCAACGACCCCGACATCATGCTGATGGACGAGCCGTTCGGCGCGCTGGACGAGCTGACCCGCTCCGAGATGCAGCAGGAACTGCTGCGCATCTGGCAGGCGCGCAAAAAGACGGTCGTGTTCGTCACCCACAGCATCACCGAGGCGCTCTATCTGTCGGACCGGGTCATCGTGCTCAGTCCGCATCCCGGTCGCCTGCGCGCCGAGATCGAAATCCCGCTCGAGCGACCGCGTCACCGGACCGACCCGGCCTTTATGGCGCTGTATGAGGAGATTCACGGTGCGATCTTCTAACGGTGTCAAACAACGCAGACAGTGGCGCATCCCGGACTGGGCTTATGGCCTGGGCACGGTGATCGCGCTGATCGCCCTGTGGGAGTTTGCCTCAGCGCAGGGCTGGCTGGGCACACGCCAGTTTCCGCCGCCGTCCCGACTGGCGGACACCTTCCAGATGCTGCTGGAACGTGGTTTTCCGCGCGGGCTGACCGCCGATATACACATCTGGGCGACGCTGTGGCGCATTATGCGCGGTTACGCGCTGGCGACTGCCCTGGCGCTGCCCATTGGCATCATCATCGGGGCCAGCCCGTTGCTGGACCGTGCCAGCTCGCCGTTGGTGACCTTCGCGCGGTCAGTCGCCACCATCAGCCTGCTGCCGCTGGCGGTCGCCTGGTTCGGTGTCGGCGAGCAGACCCGCATCTTCCTCATCACCTACGCCTGCTTCTGGATTATTCTCACCAGCGTGATTGACGCGGTGAAAGGGGTAAACGTCCAGTATATCCACGCCGCGCAGACGCTGGGCGCGTCTCGCCGGCAGATATTTTTTCAGGTGATGCTGCCCGCCAGTCTGCCGCGTATCTTCGCCGGTATGCGTGTCGCCCTGGGTGTCGCCTTCCTGGTGATCGTAGCGGTGGAGATGATCGGCACCGTGCGCGGACTCGGCGCGCTCATCATGGAAGCGCGGACATTCTATCGCAGCGATGTCGCCGTCGTCGGCATGATCTTTATCGCCATTATCGGCTTCGCCCTGTCGAAAATTCTGGATGTGCTGGAGCGCATTCTGCTGCCCTGGGCGTCCAGCCTGGACGAGGTGGAACGATGAACACACAGAACTGGCAGCGCAGCCTGTGGGTATCGTGGCTGGGTGTGATCGTGGTGCTCATCACCTGGCAGTTGGTCAACACGTTTGAGATCGTCAACCCGCGTGTGTTTCCGGGACCGTTCGCCATTCTGGACACGGCACTGACGCGCTTCCCGCTTTCAGACCTGCTCGAGCATGTAACCGCCAGCCTGCGCCGCGTGGCATCAGGTTTCGCGCTGGGAGCCATACTCGGCATCAGCCTGGGGATTTTGTCCGGCTGGTATCGGGTGCTGGGGAAAATGCTGTGGGGGCCTATCGAGATTCTGCGCCCCATCCCGCCGCTGGCCTGGATTCCCATCGCGCTGCTGTGGTTCGGCCTGGGTGAGAACTCCAAGGTGTTCATTATCTTCCTGGGGGCGTTCTTCCCCATCGTCACCAACACGTATAAAGGCATGTCCACCATCGACCCGATGCTCATCCGTGCCGCGCAGACGATGGGTGTTAAGGGCTTTCGCATGCTGATCCAGGTCGCCATCCCCGCTTCGCTGCCAGACACGGCGGTTGGCATCCGCGTCGGCTGGAGCCTGAGCTTCGGCTCGCTGGTCGCCGCCGAAATCCTGGCCGCCAGTGAAGGCTTAGGCTATATGATTATGTACGCCCGCGAACTGGGCGAGATCAATGTCATCGTATACGGCATCATCCTGATCGGACTGCTGAATCTGGCTACCGACTTTCTGATTCACGAACTTCTGTTTAAGCGTCAGCTTCGCTGGCACTTTGGGCAGCGATGATCGGCGCGCATGGCGATCCCACACCTGGAAGGAGGTGCAGCACACAGACAAAGCAATCGTTTATCACCACCCTGTCCGTATCCTGAGAAGAGGAAGTAGATAAAATGCGACGTTTTACAATGCTGCTCATTTTGCTGTTACTGGTCAGCTTGCCCCTGTTGGCAGTCGCCCAGGATGATGATGGCGAGCTGGAAGTCACCGAACTGCGCTTCGGCTTCGGCGTGGACCCCGTATTCGCGCCCCATATCGTTGCTATCGAAAAAGGCTGGTTTGAAGAGGCCGGTTTCGAGTCGGTTGAGGGAGTGACGTTCACGGCGGGCGCCCTGGCCGGTGAGGCGCTGGCTGCTGGCGAGATCGAACTGTGGACGCCGGGCAACGTGCCGCCCATCAGCATGCGTCACAACGGCCTGCCCATTGTCGTCGTTGGCACCAACACACTGGCCTACATCGAGAAGTTTGTCGCCCGCACCGATGTTGTTCTCGAAGAGCCGGAAGACCTGTACGACATCCGTATCGGTCTGCTGGAAGGCTCGACCGCTTCCGCCGTGCTGGAAAACATCGCCAACGAGTACGAACTCGACATTCTGCGCATGCAGGTCGTGAATCTGCCGCCGCCAGAGCAGCTCACCTCAATAATCAACAACGACATCCAGGCGTTCATCGTGTGGAACCCCTGGCCCTACCTGGCGCTGGAGAACGAAGAACTTGAGGTCGAGGTTCTGCATACCGGCACCGAGAGCAACTTCGCCTGGGACGTGGACGGAGAATTCCAGGCCTCGTTTACGCGCTCGGTGTGGGTGATGTCCGAGGACTTCATCCGCGATAACCCCAACGCCGCCAACGCTATGATGCAGGTGCTCTACCGGGCGCAGGACTACGTGGCCGACCCGGAGAACCGGGAAGAGGTCGTTGAACTGATCTCCGAGTTCCTGGATCAGCCGGTCGAACAGAACGAGGCGCTGTGGGATGACTATCAGTTCGTCAACGTGTTCGATGAGGAATACGTCCGCGATATGGAGTCCTACACCGAATTCCTGTACGAAGCCGGTCGCATCGACAGCATGGAAGACCCGATGAGCTACACCTACACCGGGTTTATGGAAGAGTACAACGCCGATAACGTCGTCATCGAAGGCGAATGGACTCCATAAACACACCCTGACCGCAATCGCCGGCAGAGGGCAATCGCCCTCTGCCGGACCTGACACCAGAGAGTTATCACGTGAAAGACCACACGATGCGCATCGGGATAATCGGCGCTGGCACCATCAGCAGCTATCACATCGACGGTTTGCAGGCTGCCGGGGCCGATGTGCCGCTGATCTACAGCCGTACCCGCGCCACCGCCGCCAGCCGGGCCGCGCGGCACAGCATCCCAAACGCCACCGACCAGCTCGATGAGATGCTGCACGCTGACGACATCGACGCGGTGGTGATCGCTACGCCGGACTTTATGCACCAGGAGCACGCCATCCGTGCCCTGGAAGCCGGTAAGCCGGTGCTGCTGCAAAAGCCGATGGCACGCAACACGACCGAATGCCGCGCCATTCTCGAAGTGGCCCAGCAGACCGGGACTCCGCTTTACGTCAGCTTTATGCACCGCTATTTCGAGGAAATCGAGATGGTGCAGCAATTGCTGGCCGATGGTGCGCTGGGCGATATTCACTTTGTCCGGCATCGCAACGCCACCCCCGGCGCGGACTGGGCCGCCTGGTTCTACAGCAAAGAGAACGTGGGCGGCGGCGTCATGCTGCAACTGGGCACGCACGGCATCGACCTGCTGCGCCATGTGTTCGGCGAGATTCATCGCGTGCGCGCCACCACCGCGCTCATGGTCAGCGAGCGCCGGCTGGCCGATGGCACCGTCGTCAGGCCCGATGCCGAGGACCTGGTCATCGCCACCTATGAATTTGAGAACGGCGTCCACGCCAGCCACGAGTGTTCGTATACCGAAGTCGCCGGGACCGACCGTTTCCGCATGGAAATCTACGGCGCGAAGGGTACGGCCTGGCTGCGCACCGAGCGCGGGCGGCTGGCCATTTATGCGCCGGGTTTCACGGGTGTCGACGGCTGGCACACACCCGCAATTAACAGCGAGGCTTTTGGTTATCGCCAGCATAAGCACTTCCTGGACATGCTGCGCGGAACAGCCCCGCCGGACCAGTCCGCGCTGGCTGGCTTTATGAGTGTGGCCGTGGCTGAGGCGATTTACCGTTCCAATGACGCGACCGCCTGGGAGGACGTAGAGACCCTATGACCATTCGATTCGCAATCCTGAGCTTTGCTCATTATCACGCCAACTTCTGGGCACAGGCGATCAATGCATCTGAGGATGCTGCGCTGGCGGGCATCTGGGACGATGACGCGGCACGCGGCCAGCAGGCCGCTGACGAGTACAATACGACCTTCTACGCCGATCTTGATGCGCTGCTGGCCCAGTGCGACGCTGTCGGCATCACGTCGGAGACGGCCAAACACGCCGATCTGGTCGAACGGGCAGCGGCAGCGGGCAAACACATCCTGCTCGAAAAACCGATGGCGACCACCGTCGCCGAGGCGCGCCGGATTCAGGCGGCTGTCGAGCAGACCGGTGTCATCTTCATGCAGAACTTCCCCAAACGCTACGATCCGATCAATCACGAGCTGGTGAGCAAGGTCCATAATGGCGACCTGGGCACACTCTCGATGGTTCGCATTCGGCATGGCAACTATCACCTGCTGAATTTAGGCGACGAGGTTCACAATCACTGGTTTGGCAACCCGGCGCTTTCCGGCGGCGGCGCGCTCATCGACGAGGGCATCCATGCGATTGACTTTCTGCTGTGGCTGCTGGGACCGCCGCAGACGGTCTACGCGACGATCTCCAGCGCCACGCTGGGGCTGCCGCTCGAAGACACCGCGCTGATGACGCTCACCTACGCCAGCGGCGTTGTAGCCGAGATCGCCACCAGTAATACACTGGTCGCCGCTGAGGAGTCGGTTGAGATTTACGGTACCGGCGGCAGCGCCATCCTCTCCGGTGTGGACCTGGCCTCGCGTGATTTTTCCCGCGCGCCGTTCCTCAAATTCCATCGTCACGGTGACCCGCGTGACCAGTGGCACGGCTCGGAGACGGTGCCCTATTTCCGCCAGGGGAATTTCCACCAGCAGGGGCCGCTTCACTTCCTGCGCTGCATCCACGAAGGCATCGCACCGGTTGCGACGTTGCAGGAAGGCGTACAGTCGCTGATGATCGTCATGGCTGGCTACGAAGCCGCCCGTACCGGAACCGCCCAAAAACTGGATTTTGTCTGATGTTTGAAGGACTCAACGCTTACTACGGCGACCTGCACAGCCATTGTAACGTGGGTTATGCGCATGGCTCACTGGCCGATGCTTATCAGAATGCGCGCCTGCAGCTCGATTTTGCCTGCATTACGGTTCACGCCCACTGGCACGACATGCCGCAGGGCGATCCGCGTCTGGATTACCTGGTGGACTATCACACGCAGGGATTTGCCCGCACCGCTGCCCAGTGGCCGCAGGTTAAAGAGATGGCTGCGGCCCAGCATCATGACGGCGAATTTGTGACCTTCCTCGGCTTTGAGTGGCACTCGATACGTTATGGCGATCACAACGTCTATTTCAAAGGGGCCGAGGGCGACATCATCCGCGCTGCCGACATGCCGGAGATGCGCCAGCGCCTGCGGGAATACGCCGCGCGCGGCATCGAAACCATGCTGATTCCGCATCATATCGGCTACAAGACCGGCTATCGCGGCATCAACTGGGCGGAGTTTGACCCGGAGTTCATCTCTGTAGTCGAGATCATGTCGATGCACGGCGCGTCCGAGAGCGACGCCGCGCCACGCCCCTATCTGCATACGATGGGGCCGCGCGACTGGCGCAGCACGCTGCAATACGGCTTGCAGCAGGCCGCGCTGGTGGGTGTCATCGGCTCGACTGACCATCACAGCGGCCATCCGGGCAGCTACGGACACGGTCGGGTTGGCGTGTGGGCCAGCGAACTGACCCGCGATGGCATCTGGAATGCCATTCGTGCCCGGCGTACGTACGCCCTCACCGGCGATCGCATCGCGCTTCAGTTTGGCCTCAACGACAGCCTGATGGGCGCGGTCGCCCCGGCGGCACCGGAGCGCGATATCCGGGTGGATGTCGTCGGCGGTGACGCCATCGACACGATCGAAGTGCTGCACAATAACCGCGTAGTTCATCATTACGCGCATCTGCCCGCCAGCGGCGATCCTTACAGCGCGCCGCTTAAGGTTCACCTGGAAGTAGGCTGGGGCGAGCGCGGTGTGGTCACCGACTGGGATGCCGACCTTCACCTGGAAGGCGGCGAGCTGCTTGGCGTGGAACCGCGTTTTCGCGGGCACGAAGTCGTCGCGCCCCAGGCCGACGAGCAGGAAGCCTATGCTTTCAGCCACTGGCAGCGCCCGGCGGCCAGCACGGTCCGTTTTCAGACGCGCACCTGGGGCAACCTCACCACCACCACGCC
>CAZXCK010000128.1:0-11923 GCA_964639225.1 uncultured Anaerolineaceae bacterium
ACAGTCAGGGCCGGGTGACATCGATTGTCACACCCGGCCCACAACGTCAACCTCGACTACGACGCCTGATCGCCAAGCTGGATTCCCGCCAGGTTTTCCAGCGCCCTGACCAGCGCGTGATTGCCATCACCGCCCTGGCCCTGCGCCTGAAGCGTGCGGTAGAGCTGGCTGACCAGCCCGGTCCCGATGACCGGCACGCCGAACTGTTCCGCCGCTTCCAGGGCCAGGCGCAGGTCTTTCTGCTGCAGGTCGATGGTGAAGCCGGGCTGCCAGTCGCGCTCAATCATCTGCGGCCCGCGATAGCTGAGCATCCAGCTCCCCGCCGCGCCCTGGCTCACGGCGTCCAGCGTCTTTTTCAGGTCCAGGCCGCCCGCCTGGGCGAACAGCAGCGCCTCGCTGACCGCCAGCGCGTTGATGACCACCAGTATCTGGTTGACCAGTTTCACCGTCTGCCCGGCGCCCTGCGGGCCAACATGCGTGATGGTGCGCCCCATCGCCTGGAATACCGGCTGCGCCCGCTCGAACTGGTCGGCGTCGCCGCCCACCATAATACTCAGCGTGCCCTGGGCCGCGCCCTCGCTGCCGCCGCTGATTGGCGCGTCCAGCATATGGATCGACTTTTCGGCCAGCTTCGCCGCGATCTCGCGCGTGGCGTGCGGGCTGATGGTGCTGGTGTCGATCACCAGCGACCCCGCCGCCGCCCCCTCAATGACGCCGCGCTCGCCCAGAATCACCTGCTCTACGTCGGGTGTGTCGCTGACGCAGACGACGGTGATCTCGCTGTGGGCCGCCACGTCCGCCGGGTCGTCACCGGCGCTGGCCCCGGCGTCGAGCAGCGGCTGCATCCGTGCCGGGCTGCGATTCCAGACGCGGACGTTAAAACCGGCCTTCAACAGATTGCGCGCCATGCCGCCGCCCATAATCCCCAGGCCGATAAACCCTACATTTTCAACAGTCATCGGGTGTACTCTCCTCGCCGTGTACCGATCAGTAATCGGCCCACAGTGTACCGCCGAACCAGCCGCCGGAACAAATCGTCGGTTCGATGGGCTGATGGCACCTGTTCGGTGCGCAGCGCCGAACAGAGCACGGGGGTCCAGGGGGTTCCCAACCCGCTGGAAAAAAGCATCGTTGTTTGTTGATTCCGGGTGTCAGGAAGGCAGCAGGCGTGGCATCACCTGATCCATGAGGGCAGCGGTTTCCTCAATGGACTGGAAATCGTCGGCGTAGGAGATGACGTTGATCTGCGGGTCATAGCTCCAGAAGCCGAGCGCGTCATACAGATAGCGAATGTAGGTGTAGCAGATTCCCAGCACCACGCGCGAGAAGATGCCGAATGGCATATACGGGAAGAAGAGGATCACGCCGCGCGTGTGCGCGTACAGCACAATGCCGAGCTGTTCGTCGGGATAGTGCAGTTCGACGTCGTCATCCGGGCCGGGGATGGCCACCAGCTTCGGGTCCAGGCGCAGCAGCGCCCGCGCCAGCGCGCGTGGCTTGATCCTGCGCACCGGCCAGTATTTCTCCGGCTGGTCCTCAGACTGACCGTGCTCGAACAGCCATTTGAGCATGGTTGGGGTGAGCTGGCCGGTTTTAGGGACAAACAGGTGAATCTCATAGATCACGCCGGGAACTCCTCCCAGGCGGCCTGCTGTGGCTGCCGTTCCAGCAGCAGATCAACAAGTAGGCGCAGATTATCGACCTGTGCCAGCGGAGTCCGGTACCAGGCGCTGAATTCTGGGCCATCCTCGATAACGAACAGCAGCATACCCTCGTGAATGCAGAAGCTGCTCAGTTCAGACCAGGGCAGCGTCTGGCCATGCACATGCAGTCCGCTGTCGCTGATCATCAGTTCGTCGGAGAAGGGGACGCGCACGCCGCTTTCAAGCTGACGCTCCACACGCGGGCGCATCACCTGATTAATGCCGTGCTCCAGATGCAGGCTCATCTGCTCGATGCGGGTGTACATATCGCCCAGCACGATCTCGGTATTCTGGTTGGTGCGCACCGTGAAATGATACGAGGTGCGTTCGATCAGGCCGCTGAGGTACGATCGACGCACACCACGCCCGCGCAGCGACACCACCTCAGAGAATGGTACGCGCAGCACGCCAGACCCCTGCCGGTAGGTGAAGCCCTGCTCGTAGATCAGTACTTCGCGATTCCAGAAGTGCAGCAGTGTCCAGCCAACGACCAGCGCCACCGCTGCCAATAGCAGCACGGTCATCACCGAAGCCTGCTCGCGCTCGACTTCCCACAGCAGCAGCGTGACGACCGCCCAGGCGATGGCCATCGCCAGCACGCCGTGCAGCAGCAGGCGCACCCGGTTGACCGGGTAGCGAGCCTCGAACGCGCCCAATGTGGGCACAGCGACGCGATCCGGCATGGATTGGCCGATAGCGAGGTCAATCGACATATCATTCTTGGAGTGGATGATTTCTGTCATGGGCTTACAGTCCTGATAAAAATGCAATTTTCTGACGATTGCTTACAATATTCATCTTTTACACATATTTTAGCGGGTCCGAACCGGGACGCCAAACCTCTTTACTTTTTTTATAAAGTCAATATAGCACCATACGCGGGCTGTGTTGCATAAAGATATGCCTCGTTAGGTAAATTCTGCCCGGCAACATTTGACACAGGAACTTTTGTTCGCTTATAATTAGAACAATTATTCGTTTAGTTTGCCCGAATCCGGGTAGCAGACAGGCATACGATGAAAGACTTTGAGAAACTGTCGGAGCGCCAGCGGAATATTCTGCGCTTCATGGAACGCTACATCAACGACAACGGCTTCCCCCCGACCATCCGCGACATCGGCGCGGCCACCGGCATCGACTCGACCTCGGTGGTCAACTACAATCTCAACAAGCTGGTCAAGGCTGGCTTCCTGGAGCGGGTCGCGGCCAAGTCGCGCGGCATGCGCCTGGTACGCCCACTGCCCGGCAGCCAGCAGACGCCGATTCGCCCAACTGCCGAAGTCGTCCAGGTTCCAATGGTGGGGCGCATCGCTGCCGGCCAGCCGGTCAACGTGCCGGACAACCTTTATGCCGACATGGAAAATCCGGTCGAACTGCCCGCATCGATGCTGGCCGGTGTCAACCTGGGCGAGGTCTACGCGCTGACGGTCAAAGGCGACTCGATGATCGACGCCATGATCCGCGATGGCGATATCATCATCATGCGGCACACATCTACAGCGCATAACGGCGATATGGTGGCGGTGTGGCTCGACGAGCGCGAGGAAACGACCCTGAAGTATTTCTACGACGAGGGCGAACGCATCCGTTTGCAGCCGGCCCATCCTACGATGGACCCCATCTACGTGGATGCGCGGCAGTGTCACATTCAGGGCAGGGTGTTGTCAGTTATCCGGCAGATGCGCTGAGGTCACTCGCGGCGCTGCCAGCGTGTAAGCCAGCGCTCGAGCATCTCAAATACCACAAACAGGCCCAGTCCCAGCAAACTCATCGCCAGGATGCCGGCGTACATCTGCGGGTAATTAAAGCGATACCAGGCGTCCACGATGAAGAAGCCCAGGCCAGTGCGCCCGGCGATGGTCTCGGCGATGAACAGCACCGCGATGGCCGTGCCGGTGCTGATCTTCAGCGCGGTGATGATGGCGGGCACGCTCACCGGGATGTAGACGTAGCGCAGCATGTGCCAGCGCCGCGCCCCCAGCGAACTGATCGAATCCAGTGTCTCCGGCGCGACCTGCGCCGCCGCGTCGTGGATGATAACGAACACCTGGAAGAAGATAATCAGGCTGATGAGGAAAATCCGCGAGGCGTCGCCCAGCCCCAGGAACAGAATAATCAGCGGCAGAAAGACGACCTTCGGCGCGGGGTAGATAAAGTAAATCAGCGGCGTCAGGATGCGGTCGAGCAGCTTCACCTGCGCCGTGAGGATAGCCAGCGGTGTCGCCAGCAGCACGCCAATGCCGATGCTGATCACCACCCGGTAGCCGCTGATGCGAAAGGCTTCGGGCAGTTGGCCCGCGCTCAGTTCGTCGATAAACTGCCGGATGACCTGCACCGGCTCCGGCAGAAATGCCTGATCCACCGAACGCGCCGCGATGTGCCACAGCAGAATCAGCACCAGCAGATCGACCAGCAGAATCAGCCGGTTCACCAGCAGGCGGCGACCGGTCCGCGTGGGCGGCAGATGCTGGCTGCTGCGAGAACGGGTGCTCATAAGCCGAACGCCTTCCGAATGTGTGCGCAGAAGTGCTGAAAGTCCGGGTTCTCGCGGCTGGGCAGGCGGTCTGCTGGCAGCGGATTGCGCAGCACCTGCGGGCGGCGCAGCGGCGCATCTTCCGGGAAGATGAGCACGTTCTGCGACAACAGCGCCGCTTCCTCAACGCTGTGCGTCACCAGCACCATCGTCACCGCCAGCTCGCGCTTGATTTCCCACAAGGTCTTTTGCAGGCGTTCGCGCGTCAGTTCATCGACCGCCGACAGCGGCTCGTCGAGCAGCAGCACGCCCGTTTGCAGCGCCAGCACACGCGCCAGCGCCACCCGCTGCCGCTGCCCGCCAGACATTTGCGCCGGGTAATTCCCCGCCAGATGGCTGATCTGCATGCGTTCCAGCCATTCGGCGCGGATGCGGTGCCGGTCCTGGCGTGGCACGCCGCGAATCTTCAGCCCAAGCTGCACGTTGCGCTCGGCGGTCATCCAGGGCAGCAGACCGTAATCCTGGAGCATCAGGCCCACGTCGCGGCTGGGACCGTTGAGCGGCTCGTCGCGCAGGCGAACCGTGCCGCTGCGCGGCTTGCGCAGCCCCGCCATCAGATACAGCAGCGTCGTCTTGCCGCTGCCCGATGGACCCAATACCCCCCAAGACTCGCCCTCGCGGATGCGCAGACTTAGATTGTCCACAATCGGCTGGCCGGGCGTGTAACCGAACGTCACATCGTCGAACTCAATGGCGACCGCCGCACTGCGGCTGCGTGGCTGTTCGTTCAGGCGTTCGGGTGTCAGTTGGGCCATGCCGGGCATCTCCTGTGGTGCTTGCGTGAAAAATGCGAGGGTTCCACCCTCGCGCTCCCGGCAGGGGCCACTGGCCCCTGCACCCCATGCTCTGCGCGAGCTTTGCTCGCGCAGAAGACGGGGTCGAGGGGGTCCCACCCCCTCGTGGGGTGTGGGGCGAAGCCCCACGCTTTGATTTTTTGCTATTCGCCGGGTGGCAGCAGCACGCTGTCGATGATGTGCAGCAGACCGTTGGCGGCGGGCACGTCGGCTTCGACCACGTTGGCGCTGTCGTTGATAATCACATTTTCACCATCGACGGCAATCGTGACCTCGGCCCCTTGCAGCGTGGGCATGTCGATGCTCTCCAGCGACAGAATGGTTTCCGCCGGCAGGTCGGCTGCGACGACGTGGTAGCTGAGAATGTCTGCCAGCATGTCGATGTCCGCCAGCAGTTCATCCAGCGTGATGTCGAGCGCCTCCAGCGCCGCTTCGAAGGCTTCGTCGGTGGGCGCCAGAATAGTCAGCGGGCCTTCGTTTTCATCCAGGATTCCGGCCAGCCCGGCGGCTTCGACGGCTGCCGTCAGCAGACTCAGGGACTCGGTCCCGGCCATAACCTGGTAGACGCTGCCCACCGGCAGGAATTCCGCCGTCACCAGCTCGTCATAGGCCAGCGGCTCCGGCAGCAGGCCCACCTCGACCATCCAGTCGACGACCAGCGCCGTCTGCTCCGGTGAGGGCACCACCGCGCGCGGGAAGCTGGGCACCGGGTAGTTGGCCTGCAGCGGTTCCGGGATGCGGTTGTTGGCGTTCATCACGTCGCGGTAGGCTTCGGGGTCGGTTTCCAGGGCGACGACCGCGCGCTCATAAGCCCGCAGGAAAGCGAACATAGCTTCCGGCTGTTCGGTGAGCACGTCCGCGCTGAAGGCCAGCACGGTGGGCACGAAGTCGGCGTTCTCATCGCTGCCGACCAGCGTCGCGCCCTGAATCTCGACCGCCAGGGTGGTCAGCGGCTCCGGCAGAGTCCCCGCCGCCACCTGCCCGGTGTTGATGAGTTCCAGCCGCACCGGAATCTGCGGCACTTCCTCGTAGACGATCTCATCGTCGCTGAAACCAGCGTCGCGCAGAATCTCCGTCGTCAGGTATTCGATGATCGTATTCTGCGAGATGGCGATAGGCACGCCGCGCAGATCGTCCAGCGTTTCGATGCCGCTGTCCGCGCTGGCCACGATTGAGAAGTAACGACCTTCGATTGGCTCCAGGCGCACGGCGCGCAGGTCCACGCCACCGTTGACCAGCAGCGCCAGCACGGCCATATCGGTGTTCGCGCCGTCTACTTCGCCAGCCTGCAGCGCCACCTGCTGATCGCGGGCGGCGTTAAACGGAATCAGCTCCACGTTGACGCCTTCTTCAACGTAGAAATCTTCGGCCTGGGCCACATACAGCGGCAGGGTATTGAGCACCGGCAGCACCGCGATGCGCAGCGTCGGCAGCTCGTCGGTTTCGTCCTGAGCGGCAGCGCCAAATGCTACCGTCAGCAGCAGAGTCAGGACCAGTGTAGATAGCAATACACGTCTCATCGGGGCTTGTCTCCTTGCGAAATTCAGCACAAGTTAAATCTCGTAAACAGTATACCAGCCACGCTTGAAGTTTTGATGAATTGCGATTAAAACCTAGTTAGATTTTGAAGCGGGTTCCATCGCCACCATCAAGCCCCACAATCTTACGAGAGGGTCAGACCTGTGTCCAGTATCCAGAATCCACCATCCCGACTGACGGCCTGGTACAACGCCACCCGCCCGCGAGTCTTCACCGCGTCTTATGTGCCGATGGGCGTAGCGGCGGCGGTGGCCGTGCAGGATGGCGTTTTTCGTCCGCTGCCATTTGTGCTGGCGCTGATCGGCGTGATGCTGCTGCAGACCGGCGCTAACCTGGTCAACGAGTACTTCGACTATGTGCGCGGCGCCGACGAACTCAAAGAGGCCGGGCAGGGCTTTATCATCAAACGCAAAATTCTCAGCCCGCGCGAGGTGGGCCTGGGCGCGATCGCCAGCCTGGTGGCCGGCTCTTTGATTGGCCTGCTGCTGCTGGCCAACAGCGGGCCGCTGCTGTGGTGGATCGGCATCGGCGGTGTGCTGGTGGCCATCACCTACACGGCGGGGCCGTTCCCGCTGGCCTATAACGGCCTGGGCGAGATCGCCGCTGGTGTGTTCATGGGGCCGATGATCGTCGTCGGCGCGTACTACGTGATGGACACTGAGGTTGACCCGGCGCTGCTGCTCATTTCGCTGCCGGTGGCGTTGATGGTGGCCGCCATTCTGCACGCCAACAACATCCGCGACATGCCCGCCGACCGCGCCGCCAACAAGCGCACGCTGGTCGTGATGTTTGGCCTGCGCTTCGCCCGCGCCGAATATGTCGCGCTGGTGGGTGGTGCTTACGTGTCGCTGGTGGCGTTGGTGATCGCCGGGCTGGTGCCGCCGGGCGGACTGCTGGCGCTGCTCACTTTGCCAGAAGCGCGCCGGCTGATCGCCATCTTCTACACCCACACCGACACGCCGACGCTGCACCAGGCGCAGGGTCGCACGGCTCGGCTGCATGGCCTGTTTGGTCTGCTGCTGGTGATCGGCTGGCTGGCCTGGCTGGGACTGACGGCGCTGGTTGGCTGAGGGGTAAATCTACGGGAGTGGATGGGAGTCGAACCCACCGCGGACCGCTGCGCGCGACCCGCCGCCGATTTTGAAGACCGGGGCATCCACCGGGACACAACCACTCCCCCGGCGCGCATTTGCGCCTGTGACTGGCATTATAAACCGCCCGACCGCGCTTATGAAGTGCCACCTTGACCCCGTTCGGGATATAATCAACACGCATCCGCTGCCCGGACTGGCCGGCGCGCCGGATTCGCAGGGAGGATATGATGAGACGTCACGGGTTGCATATCACCGTACTGCTGTTGTTGTTGGCGATTGGGCTGGGGGCTGGCGTCATATCGGCCCAGCAGCCCACGCCCATACCCACGCCCGCACCCGGTTCCAGCCTGGAGGATACAGCGCGCGGCGCAGTTGATCTCACCGAAGACCTGGCCCAGGCCACCGTTGGTACACTTCAGGAATACCTCGATCAGCTCACCGTCGCGCCCGACAGCGACGAGCTGCGCCTGCTGTTGATCATCGCCGGGGCGCTGCTGCTGGTGGCCGGTTGGCGCATCTCGCAGTTCGTGATTATCGTCACCGGGATGGCTGTCGGCGCGATTCTGTCGGTGACGCTGGTCGGCGAGGCCGAGGGCATCATCCCGCTGGCGGCGCTGCTGATCGGCGCTCTGCTGGGCGCGGGACTGGCGGCGCTGGTTTATTCGGTGGCTGTGTTCTTCATCGGCGCGTATATCGGCCTGGTGCTGACCAATGCGGGCGCTGGCCTGCTGGGCATCGAGGAGGTGTCGGCGGTGGCGCTGCTGGTTGGCGCGGCGATTGGCGGCGTGGCCCTGCTGGGGCTGTCGTTCCAGCTTCTGGTGCTGCTGTCGGCGGTGGTCGGCGCGCAGATGCTCACCCAGGGCCTGGACCTGGCTCCAGAGTGGACGCTGCTGCTGGCTGTCGGCGGCATTCTGATCCAGTGGATCGCCATCCGCACCTTCCATGTGGATATGCGCCGCCGTCCGCGTGGTATTCGTCTGTTCGGGCGCTGAGGACTGGGCTGATGCTTGATTTTCGTTTGTCAGGGCGGTTGGCCCTGAGGAGGCAGTATGCTGTCATTTCTTCGTGATCTGACCGTCCCGCAGGCGGTCGCGCTGGTGCTGGTGGTCGTTGTGCTGCTGGTGGTCGCGGTGTGGGCCTATGACCAGAGCCAGCGGCCCCCGGCCCGCAATTCTGTGGCGACCGCCACAGCCGAATTCAGCGACATTGACATGGATTCCGACATCCGGCCCGTTTCGACGCCGCGCATCCCCCGGACTCCGGCCCCGTGATACTGTATTCGCTGCTGGCGCGCGCCTTTCCACAGCGCGCAGCGCCCGCCGATCCGCGCCGGGTGCTGCTGGTGCTGCCGTGCTGCATCGGCGATGTCATCCAGGCGACGGCCACGCTTCAGGCGCTGCGCCGTGCTTATCCACAGGCGCATATTACCTGGGCGGTCGGGAGCTGGTCCGCCCCGGCGATCGCTGGTCATGACTTGCTCGACGCCGTCCTCGACACCGGCCCGGCGGCCAATCCGGCGCGCACGCCTGGCGGTCTGCTGCGGCTGGCCCGACAGTTCCGCGCCGGACGCTTCGACCTGGCTGTGTCGCTGGTGCGCTCGCCGCTGATCGGCGTGGCGTTGTGGCTGGCCGGGATTCCGCACCGGGCCGGGCTGGACAGCGCCGGGCGCGGCTTCGCTTATACCGTGCGCGCTTCAGTGGACCCCGCCGCGCGCCGTCACGAGGCCGAGATTTACCTCGATGTGGCGCGGGCACTGGGCCTGGATACCACCGGCTGCCGTGCCAACGTCCCCGTCCACGATGCAGACGCGCAGCGTGTCCGTCAGCGGCTGGCAGCGCTGGGAATTGATGGGCCGTACATCGTGCTCAATCCGGCGGGCGGTAGCAATCCCGGCATGGAAATGAGCGTCAAACGCTGGCCACCGGCCAGCTTCGCCGCGCTGGCCGCCCGGCTGGCATCCGAACTGGATGCCCAGCCGCTGCTGCTGGCCGGTCCCGGCGACGAGCCGATTGTGCAGGCGGTCCAGTCCCATGCCGCCCAGCCCCTGCCGCAGCTCGTCGGCGCGCTGTCGTTCGGCGAGATCGCCGCGCTGGCGCGTGCTGCCCGGCTGTACGTGGGCAACGACACCGGCCTGACGCATCTGGCGGCGGCAGCCGGTGGACGCGCCGTGATGATCTTCGGCCCATCGGACCCGGCCCGCTACGCCCCCTTCACGCCGGATTCGCTGGCGCTGTGGCAGCCGTCGCCGCTGGTCAGCGGGGGAGTCGCCGCCGGGGTGCCGCCCGGCTGGACCTGGGAGACGCACGGCATCGGCCTGGACGCCGCCGCCCAGCGCATCCTGGAATTCGCCCGCCGTTCGCCTGCATGAGCGTTATCTTAGGTTGTATGTCAACCGGGCCGCATACGGGTTACACTAGGTTATCTGTATCGAACGCAAGGAGGATGCCAATGCCAACCATTACGATTACAGACGGCAAATCGTTCGAGGTCGAAGCCGGCAAGCGTCTGATTCTGGCGCTGAAAGACAACGATGTGGATATCCTGCATCGCTGCGGCGGCAACGCTCGCTGCACGACCTGCCGCGTCGAGTTTGAGGCCGGCGAGCCAGATCGCATGACCGTCGCCGAGCGTGATAAGCTGGCCGAGAAAGAAGGACTGTTGGGCGCGGTTCGCCTGAGCTGCCAGATCACCTGCGAGCACGATATGACTGTCACGCCGCTGATGTCGATGGCCGACACCGGCCTCGACGATCCCGGCTCGCGCCCGGCAGATCACATCACGCCAGCGCCGGAATGGACCGAAGCGCCCCGCTGATGCGCTAAACATGGACCAGCCGCGCACCCTCACCGAACTGCCGCCCGGCTACCAGGCGCATTATCATCTGTCGGTGACAGACCCCAAACAGCTCGCCTGGCTCAACATCCTGGCCCTGGCGGCCATTGTCCCCTTCGCCGCGCTGGGTTTTGGCTGGCTGGCGCTGGCCGGGCATCTGCGCGGCGCGGACGACAGTTCGGCGTCGATCAATCTGCTGCTGGTGCTGGCGACTCTGCTCGTGCTGCCGCTGCACGAACTTGTGCACGGCATCTTCATCCGCTGGGCCGGGCACAGGCCGCGCTATGGCGCTAAATACACACAACTCGGCCCGCTGAAGCTGCCCTATGTGCTCTTCGCCACCACCGACGACGGCTACTTCTGGCGTAACCAGTTTGTGGTAATCGCGCTGGCGCCGGTGGTGCTGATTACGCTGGGCGGCCTGCTGCTGATTTCGGTGCTGCCGCTGTGGCTGGGTTATTACGTGGCGGTAGCGCTGGTCATCAACGGGTCGGGCGCGGTGGGCGACCTGTGGATGACGGTAGTCGCCCTGCGTTACGCGCCGGATGCCGTCGTCCGCGACGAAGCCGACAGCATCACCGTGTTCAGTAAGTCCTGACCGGCCCTTACACCCGGTCCGTTTGCCGGTCGGCCCGCTTCTCCGCCTGCGATGGGCGCAGCCGCTTGTCGTTGAACTTCTCCGGGTAGCGGGCCATCTCCGGCTGGTAGTAATCCCAGATCACCTCAATGTCCTGCTCCAGGTTGCCGGTGGGGTTCATCGGTGGCGTGTGCAGGAAAACCGCCTTGCGCTTGTGGTCCATGCAGGCGATCACCAGCGGCACCTGCGCGCCGACGGCGATCCAGTAGAAGCCGGTTTTCCAGTGGTCTTTTTTCTTGCGCGTGCCTTCCGGCGCGACCGCCAGCAGCATCCGTTCGCGCTGGTTAAACGCCTGGATCGCCTGCTCGACGGCGTTAAAGCTGGCGCTGCGGTCGATGGGCACGCCGCCCGCCCAGCGGATCAGCCAGCCCAGCGGACCTCGCACCAGTTCCGCTTTAACCATCCAGTCGAGGCGGCGGCGTACAATCCAGGACGTTAGCACCATATACAACCCGTCCAGGTTGGACGTGTGCGGCCCGGCGATAATCACCGCTTTGTCCACATCGGGGATATCGCCCGCGACGCGAAAGCCAAGCACGCGAAATGCCAGCCGTCCCAGCCAGTGTAAAAAGATGTTGACTTCCGGTTTGCGCCGGGTTGCTGTTGTTAGGGTTTCCCCTGTCATGATGACTCCTGATGACGTGAACAGTGATTGAATTATGGCCGAACCCGGCCCGCAATCATCATAACACCAAACCCCGCCTGTAGAGACGATTTACGCCTGGCCAGCGGACTCGGGGTGCATTCGGATTTGGGGGCAAACCTGCCTTGTCCGGGAAAAGCATAAGTAC
>CAZXCK010000129.1:0-11772 GCA_964639225.1 uncultured Anaerolineaceae bacterium
CACGATTCCGGCCAGCACTGGCAGCATAAGCAGCAGCGTCCCGGACGCGAGCAGCGCGCCCAGCCCCACTACGCCACCCAGAGCCAGCACCGCAAAGATGCCACCCAAGACGTATTCCAGCCAGCCCAGATGCTCACGGAACCAGTAGCGCATCTCCAGCCGACCATCTTCCTCGACCACCTGAAATCGTTCCGGCTGCGGCACTTTACGCCGCTTGCGGCCTGGTGTGGGCAGCGCGCCAGCATCCACATTGAACACCGCGTCGCAGTGATCGCACACGGCGATGAGCTTCTGCACGTTGATCTGACGCGCAGGGATGACCTGCCCGCAGTTGGGGCATTTCAGTTGCATAATGTGCTCCGACAAACTCCGACAAACTCCTCTTACCGGTATTATACGAAGATCGTCCTCGCCCGGTTGCGCGCTCGTTATGACTGGTGGGCGTACTGCTCACGGATAGTCGGGAACAGGTATTCGTTGAAGGCACGGTCGGCGTCATACTGCGGCGACCAGCCCCAGTCGGCGCGGGCCATGCTGTCATCCAGGGCGGCGGGCCAGCTATCGACAATCCCCTGTCGGCCCTCGGTCGGCTCGAACGCCGTCTGCGCCGCCGGGAAGGCCGCCCGCACCCGTTCGGCGATCTGCTCCGCCGACAGCGTAAAGCTGGTCACGTTATAGACGCTGCGCCGCAGTTGCTCGCGGGGGGCGTCGGCCAGCGTCAGCAGCGCCTGGATGGCGTCCGGCATGACCATAAACGGCATGGTCGTATCCGGGCGCACGAACGACGCATACGGCTCGCCGCGCGCGGCGGCGTGGATCATTTCCGGCGCAAAGTCGCTGGTGCCGCCGCTGGGCATGGTCGTCGCGCTGATGAGGCCCGGAAAGCGCACGCTGCGGAAGTCCACGCCTGCCGGTTCGCGCTGCGCGGCGAGCTGCCGGTAGTGGAACATATAGTAACGCCCCAGATGCTCGCAGTAGAGCTTGTTGCAGCCGTACATGGTGGTCGGCTGGGTGTAGGTGTCCTCGCGCACCGGCAGCAGACTGGCTTTCGTCTCCAGGTCGGGCACGCCGTAGACGGCGATCGAACTGGGGAAGATGAATTTGACCGCCTCACCGCGCCAGCGCGCCTGTTCGACCGCCAGTTGCAGCAGGTTGACTGTTCCCTGCACGTTGACCCGGTGCGCCGATTCGGGCCGGAATTCCGAATGCGTCGATAGCAGCGCCGCCAGATGATAAACCGTGTCGATCTCGTACTCACTGGTGAGCGTATCGAGCAAATCCTGGTCCAGAATGTCGCCGACGATGCTGGTATCCACCAGCGGCAGCATGCTCTCGTCCAGCCCGCGAATATCCAGCACCACAATCGGCGGCGCGCTGGGCATGGCGTGAAGCTGCCGGATGAGTCCGTGCCCTACCTCGCCGTTCGCGCCGGTAATCAGAATGACTTTTTTTCGCATGACTTTATAATCCTTTTCGATGAAATTGTTGTGTACTCATTCGCAGGGGCAGAGTATGCCCCATCCATGACACATACAGACAGGCGAATAATCACCGCTATTCCCCCTGCCACGAGCGCAGCACCTGACCCTGCCCGGCCAGCGAGTACGCCTCCACCGCCGCCGGGACCAGCACCGTCTGCCCCTTCTGCATGGCTACCGACACGCGCTCTGTGCTGACGCGCGCCCGGCCCTCGATGCAGGTCAGCGCGTGGAAAGTGTCGCCGCCGGTGTCCAGGTCGGCGGGCGCGGTGGGTGCCAGCAGATGCAGCGCGGTGGTGAAAAACTCGCCCTCGATGATGCGCTGCTCGCTGTCGCCGCTGCGCTGGGTGTGGCTCAGACGCGGCAGCGACTCGGTGTTGGAGACGCGCACGCCTTTATCGATGTGCAGCGGGCGCGGCTGGCCATCCAGGCCGGGGCGGCCCCAGTCGTACAGGCGGTAGGTGGTGTCCGACGACTGCTGCACCTCATAGATCAGCGTGCCGGGGCCGATGGCATGGACCGTCCCGGCAGGCATATACAGCGCGTCGCCGGCGCGGATATCGGCGTAGACCAGCAGCGCTTCCAGCCGGTTCTCACGGATGGCGGCGGCCATCTCGTCCCGGTCAGTCCCCGGCCTGACGCCAATGACCAGCCGTGCATCCGGTTCGGCGGCCAGGATGTACCACGCCTCGGTTTTGCCGCGCGGCTGGCCTTCCAGTTCGGCGGCCTGGGCGTCGTCCGGGTGAACCTGCACCGACAGCCAATCCGCCGCGTCCAGCAGCTTGACCAGCAGCGGGAAGCCTGCGGCGGGGTCGCTGCCCGGCCCGATCAGCGCCTTACCATACTGTGCCAGCACATCGCCCAACCGGCGACCGGCCAGCATGCCCTCGGCGACGGTGGCGCTGTCGTGCAGCTCCCACGATTCGCCGTAGGGTTCGGCGGTCGGCAGATTTTTGCCCATCACATCGGCCAACTGACGCCCGCCCCACACCTTGACGTGCAGCGACGGATGCAGCAGCAGCGGATACAGCGGCGGTAGTTCACTCATGCTTGTGGCTCCATAACTCAGCGGATAGAGGATGGCGTGGCACCGTCGCTGGCGACCAGCTCGACGATGGCCATTACCGGGTAGTGATCGCTGGGGAACAGCGGCGGCTCGGCGTCGCGCACGATCTCGGCGGCGCGCACGTCGAAACGGTGACGCGAACCATCGCGCGTCAGAATCCAGTCGATGCGCATGGCGAAGGGCGGCGCATCTGAACCCAGGAAATCATGATAGGTGTTCGTGTCCAGGTGATCGACGTGACCGGCGGCGTGATACGTATCGACAAAACCGGCCTGTGTGAACACACGATGGACACTCCCCGCCGGTGGCACGTCGCCGGTGTAGAACGACGGCGGCGGCGGTCCGTCGCCCGCTTCCGGCGCCCACGCCCGCGAGTTGAAATCGCCAGTGACGACCACCGGCAGACCTTCGGCCCGGCACAGCGCGTCGATCTGCGTCACGGCCACGCGAGCGCCTTCCACGCGGGCCTGCTCACCGATGTGATCCAGGTGAATATTGAGCATCACGAAGTCGGCGCCGTTCCTGCGGTCGCGCAGCCGGACCCACGTGCTGCCGCGCACCAGCGACGAATCCCACGACAGCGACCACGTCTCCGGTGTCTCGCTGACGTAGAAGCCGCCGCCATCCACCCGTTCGAAACGCTCGCGCTTCCAGTAGATGGCGTTGTAGAAAGCGTAATCGCCGGTGGTACACGTCTCCGGGCCGATCTCGACCGCGTAGCTCGTTAACTGCTGGTCATAGGTGGCGCGGTTGCCCGCCTGGTATTCCTGAAAGCCGATAAGGTCCGGGTCACAGCGGCGGATGGTGCGCACGTTGAGATCGGCGCGATTGGGCCACACGTTGTCACCGTCGATCTCGAACAGGCTGCCCCGGATGTTAAACGTCATCACGCTGATTGTCGTCATGAGTACTCCTGCGATTGACCGTCCTGCTGTTATTGTGTCCCGGCAGGCCCGGATGCACAAGCGGCAGCGTCAGTTTTGCAGGGGCATCGCATCAGAATCAGCCTGAGTTCATAAGAATCTGCAACAGGGGGCAAACCTGCCTCGCCCGGTCCGCACCTTTACTCCGCTCTAAATACTTAATCTGCATTACGCCACCCTTACGCGCCATCGGCGTGCTAATGTGCGCCCGCGTAAACCGCTGGTGGCGCGAAACAAGTGCCAAGCGCGGCGCGACATGCTATAAATAAGGCAGCGTGGGACGGTGAAGGGGCGCGCGCCCTGGAGAGCTGACAATGTACGCAGAAAAACCCCGGTTGATCTTTAAGGCAGATATCGAGCGGAAGCGGTATTTCCGGCGGTTTATGTGGATGCTGCTGGCGCTGGTGGCGGCTGTGGGCGCGGTCATCACCATCGAGTACATGCGCGGCACGCCCGAACTGGCCGGCGCCGGGACGTTCGTCCACACGGCGCTGAATGTGGGTATGTGGGTCGGGCTGGTGCTGGCGCTGCTACTGCTGATCCACATGCTGCGGCATTTCATCACCTGGCTGCGCGTGCGCAGCGAGTCGCTGCGGTTTTTCGACAAGGGCTTCGTGTGGACCCGGCAGAAGCAGCAGCACAAATACAGTTGGATGCAGCTCCGCAGCTTCCGGCGCGGGGCGCGCACGCTGAAGCTGTTCGGACGCCCCATCCTGACGACCGGCGCGCAGACGCTCACCATGCGCGATGGCCAGGTGTTCAGGGTGCGCGGGCGGCATGGCAACGTGGACCGTTTCGCGGTGGCGGTCGCGCCGTATGTCGCCGAGGCCACCGGCACGGCGATGGGCCGCACCTTGCGGGCCGGCAAAAACGTGCGTATTCATCCGCAGGTGCTGGTCAAACCGAATGGCGTGGTGATCGGCAAAAAGCGCATTCCCTGGACCCACCTCGATGTGCAGTTGCGCAACGGCAAACTGGCGCTGCGCCGCGTCGACGATTCGGGCAAATTCAAAACCGTCAAGGCGCTGAGTACGCGCAGCATCGTCAACCTGGATGGCTTTATGGACGTGGCCGAGTCAACCATCCGCAATTACCAGCCGGAACGTTTCGACATCCACACGCAGGAAGTTGATTAGCGCCGCCAGAAGCGGATGTCGCCCGCTGTGATGACGTGGCCGGCGTCGAACGCCGGGCGCAGAGCCTGGCGGACGCTGGCCGCCAGCGGATCATCGGCGGGGGCGACCAGCCAGATTTCCGGCGCATCCGCCAGCACTTCAGCGACTGCCGCCGCTTCTTCTGCCGAGAACTCGCGCCAGCCGAGGTCCAGGCTGGTGCCCTGGCGCAGCGCGTCTGTGCCGGGCAGGCGCTCGTAATGGGCCAGCGGATGCTGCGGCGCGTAGAGCTTAATCACCGGCGCGGTCGGCGCGCGCTGACCGGCGAACGAGTCGAGGGCGGCGCGCCAGTCCGTGCGGGTGCTGATGACGCCCACGCTGGCGATCGCCAGCACCGCCACGACTGCCGCCGCCATTCCGCTACGGTGCGCGTCACGGGCCGCCAGTCGAGACAAGCCCCATACCGCCGGTGGCACCAGCAGCGCCACGATACCCGTCAGCCATTCGCCAGCAGAACCGGCCAGCGGGCGGAATCCGCCGGGCAGCAGCCAGGGCAGCGCCAGCACAATCGCGCCCAGCGTCCAGGGCAGCCAGCGTCGCATTGCCGACCAATCAACGAGCAGCAGCGCCACCGGAATCAGCAGCGGGCCAGCGCGGTGGGTCGTCAGCGCCAGCAGCAGCGCCGCGCCCAGCAACCAGCCCGGCGAGTTTGCGCGTGCCGCCCGCACGGTCAGCGCCGATGCCAGCAGCAGCCAGATGTGACTCCCGGCCTGCGCCGCCGGAATCAGCGCCAGCAGACCCGCCGCCAGCAGCGCCAGCGGACCGCCGCCCACCAGCGAAGCGGCCAGCAGCGCGACCAGCATCCCCGGCAGGCGCGCCGCCAGCACGGACTCGCCGGCCAATGTCGTCCAGGCGTCGAGCAGCAGCACGCCCGGCAGGGGCTGCGCCTGGTCTGGCAGTCGATTGAGCGTATCGTCCAGGTTGCCACGCAGGGCGCGCAGCGCATCGAGGGGAGCGTCCAGCGACAGCGCGCGCTCGTCGCGGATGGCCCACAGCGTCCGGCCTTCGTCGCTCGTCAGCGGCAGACGGGCCAGCGGCAGCAGAATCGCCCACAAAAGCAGCAGCGCTGCCGCCTGCCTGGCCATGTGTCGCATCACGCGCCCGCCCCCGATCAGCGCATGTCGCCGCTGACCGGCCTGCGTTCGGCGGTCATGGTCATGAGTGGGATGAGCGTCTGATCGTCGCCGGTGTCGAGCAGCATGCCGCCGCGCTCAACATCGCTGAACGAGTAGAAGGCGGTCGCCTCGGCGTTGAAGCGGTCGCAGATGCTGGCCTGCAGCCGTTCGGGATTGGCGCTGTGCGTCAGAACGACAAACGCATCGTCCAGGATGCCGACGAAATCATCGCCGGTGCCGTGTTCGCTGACCTGCTTCTGCACCAGTCTGCCGCCGTACTTGAGCAGATCGTGGGCGGCCAGGAAGCCATAGACCTCGCTGTAAATCTGCAACCCGTCCAGGTGAAAGATCAGCATCTCGAAGGGTTGTTCCGCCTGCTGTTTGCGGCGCAGTTCCTCATGGACCAGTTCGCCGGTGGGCAGGCCGGTGCGGGCTTCGTGCAGGTTTTCGCGGGTGGCGCGGTAAATGGAACGTTCGACACGCAGGCGCAGCTCGTCGATGTCAAACGGCTTGGTGATGTAATCGTCGGCCCCCAGTTCCAGGCCGCGCACCTTGCTGGCCAGCTCGCCGCGCTGGGTGAGGAACAGGATCGGTATGTAGCGGGTCATGGCGGTATGGCGCAGGCTGACGCACACATCGTAGCCGTCCATATCCGGCAGCATCACATCCAGCAGAATCAGATTCGGGAAGCGGGTACGCGCCAATTCCACGCCTTCCTGGCCCAACCCCGCGTGGAATACCTCGTATTCGTGCGCCTGGAAGTAGAGCTGCAGCATCTCGGCGACGTCGTAATCGTCCTCAATCAAAAGCAACCGGCTGGCAGCCATGTGATGTTTCCCCCTGTGAGTTGAGTCGGGTGGTTATTCGTCCAGCACCGCGCTGACCCGAAACTGGTTATCTTCGGAGTCCGGCGCGTTGGCGATAGCCGTCTCCGGTGGCAGCGGTGCGCTGGCCTGATCTTCGCGCAGGACCGTCCGCAGCGGCAGCACCGAGTCGGTCGCTTCGATATGTGAGGTATCGACGGCTTGCAGATGCTCAAAGTATTGCAGGATGGCGGAAAGCTGGCCGGCGTACAGGGCCACTTCCTCATCGGAGAGTTGCAGGCGGGCCAGGTCAGCAATTGAGCGAACAGTGTCGTGCGATAGTTCCACGAAATTACCCCAACGTTTTGTTAACTAATAAGGACTATGGTCCCATTATAACGCATATCGTGTATGGAGAAGGTAAATAACTGCCAGGGCTATCGCAGGTAACTAATCAGGTAGCTGCCGGGGCGCAGCCCGCCGGGACTTTGTCCCGGATACCCGCGAGTAAACTCGTGCCACTTCTGATGCGGACCGTATGGCCGACCATACGGCCACCCTCTTGCCGAACATCCGTGCTATGCTGGGAATCCATTATCCGTAATCAGTGAGGGATTGGCATGGGCAGAAACTACACTGCCGCCGAGCGCGAGCGCGGGATGGCGGCGCTGGATGCCTGCCAGGGCAGTGCCGCCCGCGCGGCGCGTGAAACCGGCATTCCCGAATCGACGCTGCGCCGCTGGTACCGGCAGCACTACGGTCCGCTCCAGGCGCGAAACAAACCGGAAACTGAAGCCGAGCGCCTGCGGGCCACGCTGGAACAGTTGCAGCAGCAGCTCGCCGCCGACGCCGTGCTGCTGGCGCAGGCGCTGAGGGGGCAGATCGAGGGCGCGCCGCTCAACCAACTGGCGACGGCGCTGGGCACGGTTATCGACCGCTGCCTGAAAATCAACGAACACCTGGCCGCGTCCGCTGGCCAAGAGCATGAGGGGGTACTGCGCATTGAGTACGTCTATCCCGATGGTTCAATTCATCCAACCGCACCCTGGGCAGAAGACGATTCTGAACAGCCGGGCACGCTTTCGGGTGGTGGCCTGCGGGCGGCGCTTTGGCAAGACGGAGACGGGGAAAATTCTGCTGCTGGAGAGGGCGCTGATTGGCCAGACGTGTTGGTGGCTGGCGCCGACTTACGCGATGGCGAGCCAGGTGTGGCGCGATCTCAAGACGCTGCTGAAGCCTGCGCCCTGGCTGGCGATCAGCGAGACCGAGCGCCGTATTGACCTGCGCGGCGGCGGCGTGATCGCCATTCGCAGCACGCATCAGGCCGATCTGCTGCGCGGGGCGGGCCTGGACTTCGCCGTGCTGGACGAGGCCGCCTTCATGGAGCCGGGCGTATGGCCGCAGGTGGTGCGTCCCATGCTGGCCGACCGGCGCGGCGGCGCGCTGTTCCTGAGCACGCCTTACGGACGCAACTGGTTCTGGGAGTTGTTTAAGCTGGGGATCGACCCGGAAGAGCCGGAATGGCAGGCGTTCCACTATACGACAGCGGACAACCCGCTGATCGCCACCGCCGAGCTGGACGCCGTGCGCCGGGTCACGTCGAAGCGCGTCTTCCGTGAGGAATATCTGGCGCACTTCATCGCCGACGCCGGGCAGGTGTTCCGGGGCATCTCAGCAGCGGCCAGCGCGCCAGCGAATCCGCAGCCGAAAGCGGGCGCGGTTTACATCGGCGGGGTGGACTGGGGCCGCGAGGACGACTACACCTGCATCGTCATCATCGAGGCGGACAGTGGTCATATGGTGGCGCTGGATCGCTTTAATCAGGTGGGTTGGTCATTGCAGCGCGGACGGCTGCGGGCGCTGTGCCAGCGCTGGCGACCCGCCGTCATCTGGGCCGAGGCCAACAGCATCGGCGCGGTCAACATCGAGGCGCTGCAAGGGGACGGTCTGCCGGTGCGGTCTTTTGTCACCACCGGGCCGAGCAAGGCGCGCCTCATCGAAGGGTTGGCGCTGGCCCTGGAACGGCGCGAGATCGCCCTGCTGCCGGACCCGGTGCTGCTGGGTGAGCTGGCGTCGTACACGCTGGAACGTCTGCCAGGCGGCGGCTACCGCTACAGCGCCCCGCCCGGAACCCACGACGACACGGTGATCGCCACCGCGCTGGCGTGGCACGGCGTCCGGCAGGGATTCACGCGGATGGACTTTGCGTGAGGGATGGATCGGGCGCGCTGTAGCCGCCCTTACGATGGTGGGGTGGATCGGGCGCGCTTGTGACCGCTTCTGCTATGTATTTGGTTTTGATGTGATGACTCTACGAGCGTTGGCAAGATGATAGAACCGCGCCCGGCTTTCTGCTACACTCAGAAGCAGAGACATGTGTTCTTATCAATGCCAGGCGGGAGGAATAAAAGTCATGAAGCTGCTGTTTATTGGTGGGACGGAGTTTGTGGGCCGGGCGATGGTCGCGGCGGCGCTGGGGGCCGGTCATGAGGTTACGCTGTTTCATCGCGGCAGGACCAACCCCGACCTGTTCCCGGCAGCGGAACGCATCCAGGGCGACCGCGAGACCGACCTCGACCGGCTGGACGGGCGCACCTGGGACGCTGTCATCGACACGTGTGGCTATCTGCCGCATCAGGTGCAGCTATCGACGGCGAAACTGACCGGCGCAGTGGGCCTTTACGCCTTCATTTCGACGATTTCGGTTTATGCCGAGTCCGTCTACTCGACGCCGGGCACCAACGAGGACGGTCCGCTGGCCGAACTGAAAGCCGAGCCGCCGCAGACTATCCAGGAAATCAGCGGCGAGACCTACGGCCCGCTGAAAGTCCGCTGCGAGCAGATCGTCGAGGGGGCGATGCCGGGGCGGGCGCTCATCATCCGGCCCGGTCTGATCGTCGGGCCGCACGACATGACCGATCGTTTCACCTACTGGCCGGTGCGCATCGCGCGCGGTGGCGAGGCGGCAGCGCCGCCGCTCGACTCGCTGACCCAGTTCATCGACGTGCGCGACCTGGGCAACTGGACGGTGCGCATGGTCGAGCAGGGGGCGACCGGCCCGTTTAACGCCACCGGCCCGGACTATCCGCTGAACTTTGGTGTGCTGCTCGAAACCTGCCGCGAGGTCGCTGGCCACGACGCGGCGCACCTGGTAGCGATGGACGAAGCCTTTTTGCGCGAACAGGAAGTGCGGCCCTGGCAGGACCTGCCGCTGTATATGCCGCAGGATCAGAGCGGACTGGTGCGCCTGGACGTGAGCCGTGCCATCAGCGCCGGGCTGACCTTCCGCCCGCTGGTGGAGACGGTACGCGACACGCTGCGCTGGTTCAAAAACGAGCGCAGCGCCGACCCGCAACTGCGCGTTGGACTGTCTTCGGAACGCGAAGCGGCAGTGCTGGCGGCCTGGAAAGCGCGCCAGGTGGATTAAGGCAGCGGCCCGCCGCGCGCGACTTCCGGCAGCAGATAGTCGATCTCGTCGGGGACGGGCGTCAGCACGTAGACCTCAACCCAGCGTGACCAGGGAATCCAGTCCTCGTCGCTGTAGCCCAGGTCCACCCAGTAGGGCGTGGAGCGCGGCCCGCCGGTGTCGGCGGCGATGCCCTGGCCGTAACCGGGCACATATAGATTGGTGCGATAGGGGATGATGCGCGGGTCGATGGCGATGATGCCTTTGCGCAGCGTCATGCCAATCGACGTGGTGCTGCTGCCCAGTTCCGCCGGGTAGTAGCTGGTGGCGTACATGCGCAGCCGCCGCCAGTATTCGACCGGGCCATCGGGCGTATCCAGCGTGCGGACGACAACCTGCGTGCCGTAGCCGATAATCTGATTGCGTGGTTCCTGGATGAGCGCCTCGTCCTCGACTTCGCGCCGAATCTCGATGCCGTTCTCATAGCGCACGCGGATGGTGCGCTGGTAGACGCCGCGCTGGCCAGCCTGGAGCACGCGCCGGTTATCCAGCGCCAGATCGGGGTCGGCCTGGTAGACCGTCTCGAACGGCACCTCTTCCTGCTCGGTGAGCAGTTCCTCATTCACGCGAATCACGCGCACGTCCATACCGGAGACGATGGGCGCGGTCACGGCGGGGATGGTGTAATCCAGGCCGTTCAGGCTGACCCCGGCGGCGGCCAGCCCATCGGCGACGGTCGCGCCGCCGCTGCGCGTCTCGATGCGCGCGCCGTCGGCGACGATGGTCAGTTCGCGGGCGCGTTCGATGCGGATTTCCATGCCGGGCTGGGTGGTCGCGCTGACATCGGGCGTGACTGAATCGGCCAGATACAGGTTAATACCGGCTTCAAACAGGGCGTCGCCGACGGTATTGGCGGTGGTGTCTAGCTGAATCTGGCGGTCGCCGTCGTAGACCGTCAGCGGTACGGTGCGCAGGATGCTGATGTGTGTCACCGGCACCGGCCAGGCGACCATCATCTCGGTGCTGGTGATCTCGGTGCCGTCCAGATACACGCGGTCGCTGCCGCTGACGCTCACCTGCATGCGGTTGAGGATGTCCAGCGGCGCGTCGAGCGTGGTGCGGATGACGCTGGTGGTGCCGTCCACCGTCACCGAGACGGTACGGGCGCGCAGCACCTCGACCGACATGCCACCAGTCAGCAGGGTATCGGCGTCTGGCTGTACCACATCGCCCGGTTCCAGCGTAATCGCCTGCTCCTGTAGCAGTTCGGCCACCGTGCGCGCCGATGTGCTGACGGTCACCGTGTCGCTGCCGGTGTTCAGCGTCACACGCGCTGGGCGGTCGGCGAACACCAGCACACCGACCAGCAGCCCGCCGCCGATCAGCACCAGCAGCGCCAGCAACAGCAGCAGACGCGGCCCGCGCCGGGCTGGTTGGGTAATGAATGGGAAAACAGGCTGCGTGTCATCAGAGGAAACAGGCGACAGCGGCGCAGAGTCCGCTGGGCGACCTGGGTTGGCATCGGAATAACGATGAGGTTCTGCGGGCATTACACCGTTTGCCGTTCACCGACAAAAAAAGTTGTTGCCACTGTGCTCAAGCCAGGATACCCTGCGGCACCCAGGAAGTACTCCTTAGTGCTGCTACCTTCCGGTCCTGACACGGTTCGGAGGTCCTGCCGCGCAGGACCCGGCATGAGCATACTGGCAACAACCGTGTTGAAACACGCTTTGCGGCATGTTTCGATGAGGGCATTCTAGCATGGGGGTTGGGGGCTGTCAAGGAAGGTTGGAGGTGGGGTCCAGCCCG
>CAZXCK010000130.1:0-11761 GCA_964639225.1 uncultured Anaerolineaceae bacterium
GCCAGCTGGCCCTCTTTACGCTGTCTGCGCCAGGTGTTCAGGTTGGATGAATACAAGCCTTCACGACGAAGCAAGGCGCCGATCTGGCCGGGTTCATTACACGCATCGGCTTCTTCCAAGATTCGAAGCTTGTACTGGGCGGTGAATTTCCGACGCGGTTTCATCTCCACGACCTCCGGATCGGGAGGGTTCAGGTTCGCGCCCAACGGGGTAACTCCAGTCGTCCTACGGACTCCTTCCGTTACCCCGTTGACTGTGCTCGATACTCTTTCATCTGTTGGTACCATCATATTTTGTCTCCTACCCGCCCCACACTAATTTTTCAAGGGGTAGGTGTCTCAATTACATTGGCACAGAGGGGACACGGGTAAATGTGAAACACATACATTTTATTCCGATATTGAACGGAGAAAAGAGGATGTTGTCAATCTCTGGAAAACAGACAATTATGAAAGCTTCATTTTCCATAAAATTTTCAATAGAAAATCTTATTTTGCCTTGCAATATGAAGATTTTGCCAACTATCCAGAAAAAATGCTACGTCGGTTGTTGGCTTTTATAGGGCTGGAGTATGAACCGGAGATGCTTGATTTAAGCAGATATGAAAACCATATGGTTTCAGGAAATGCCTCAAGAATTAATGCTGAAAGAATATTGCCTCCTTTTAACAGCTGGAAAAAAAACTGTCTCAAGAAGAGCTGACTTATTTTGACAAAAAGGGCGGCTGGCTGAATCATAAACTTGGATACCATTGATGGATAAAAAAGTTATTGTTCTGATTCTCAGCTTCAACGGCAAGCATTTACTGAATGACAGTGTATCCTCTTACCTGGCCAACGATTATCCCAACTTCGAGTTGATTGTCATAGATAATGGCTCCACCGACGCTACCAGGGACTATGTCCAGGAAAAGTGGCCTGAAGTCCGAGTGTTGCGGACGGAAAAAAATCTAGGATACAGCGGGGGATTCAATTTTGGGCTGCATTTCGCCTTCAAAGAACAGCAGGCTGATTATGTGTTGATAACCAATAATGATGTGAAGGCTGATAAAGGCGTCATCAGCGCACTGGTCAAGGTAGCCGATATGGATCCAATGATCGGATTTGTAACCGGAAAGGTGTATTTCTATGATCAACCGGATACCATTCAGACCGTTGGTTATTATGAAGATACATTGCGATGGGTCGGGGGTCATATCGGACATGGTGAAATAGACCAGGGACAATATGAAAACATCACTGAAAGAAGTTTCAGTGATGATATTTTTATGCTGGCAAAAAGATCGGTATATTCTGCTACCAAAGGATATGATACGGAATTCCAATTTCAGGCTGAACAGTTTGACTGGCAGATAAGGGCAAAAAAATCAGGTTTCAAGATTTATTATACCCCGTTTGCAAAAATATGGCATAAAGAAAGCATGACAATCGGTAGGACCTCCCCTTTTAAGACATATTATGATGTACGAAATTCCCTGGTCGTAAGGTTAAAACACCGTGAAATCGAATATTTAAAAAAATATGTGCCTTGGTACCTTAAAAATTCTGTATTGATGCCAGTCATAAAAAATTTCATTAAAGGCCGTTTTTCGTACGCTAAAAGTATTATTTTCGGTTTTTGTTCGGCCTGTTTATGGTGGTTGGCGAATTATAAAATATTTATTAATAAATTTAATTCAACCCGTCTTTTGTATTCACGTGTTAGATTAAAAATACGCAGACTGTTCATTTCAGATAAAACATATGTCATAAAGAAATTTAAAAACAATTTTGGTAGAAAACCAGACCTTGACTTCCCGAAAACCTATAATGAGCATATTTCAAAAATATTGTTGACATACAATGATCCTGTAGCGGTCTCATGTGTTGACAAACTGCTGGTCCGGGAATATGTAAAAAAACGAATCGGCAATCACATATTAAATGACCTATATGGAGTATATTACAAAGTAGAAGAGGTCAAACAGGCTCTGCCTGGATTGCCTGATTCTTTTGTTTTAAAAGCCAAACATGGATGCGCATGGAATTATGTTTGCAAAAACAAAAAAGATATAAAATGGAACAAACTTAAAATGAATTTAAACCATTGGCTTAAGAGTAACTTTTATTATGCCCAGAGGGAAAAGGTCTACAAAGATCTGAAACCAGGCATTGTTTGTGAAAAATACCTTGAAGATGAAACCGGTGGTTTAATGGATTATAAAATCCATTGTTTTCATGGTAAGCCGGAATTCATTAATGTCATTGTAGACAGGTTTGTTGAAATGAAGCTGAATACTTATGATACTGATTGGAATTTCATAAACATCAGCTTCAGCAAACATTATCCAAATGACATAAATCTGGTAATTAAAAGTCCTGATAAGCTGGGTGAATTACTGAAATACAGCAGAATACTGTCTCAGGATTTTCCTTATGTCCGGTGTGACTTTTATATCGTTAGCAATCATATCATTTTTGGTGAATTGACATTTACCCCTGGTAATGGCACTTATTCTTTTTCTGAAGAAGAGGATTTGTTATTAGGGGATTTTTTCAATGAAAAACGTTAAAAACAGATTATGAAAATAAGCATATTTGGACTTGGCTATGTCGGCTGCGTGGGAATGGGGTGTCTGGCGCAAAACGGGCATTCTGTTATAGGTGTGGATGTTCAACCCTTGAAGGTGGACCTCATCAACCAGGGCCGGGCTACCATTGTAGAAAAGGATATTGACAGGATCATCAAGGCCCAGTTTCAGGCAAAACGAATTCGTGCCACGAACGATTACACGGAAGCTGTTTCAGTATCAGATGTATCCATCATCTGTGTAGGAACCCCATCCTCGGAAAAAGGCCATCTGAACCTGGAGTATATTTTTCAGTCCGCCCACCAGATTGGCCTGGCATTGAAAGATAAAGACGGGTTCCATGTAATCGCCATCCGATCGACCGTGTTGCCTGGGACTAATCTTCAGGTGGGGCAGATTATTGAAGAGATTTCCGGCAGGCAGCGAAACAAAAATTTTTCCGTAGTTTCCAATCCGGAATTTTTAAGGGAAGGAACGGCAGTCCATGATTATTTCAACCCCCCATTGACCGTCCTGGGTGGAGACAGCCCCCAGGCCATGGATGTCATGGAAGCACTGTATGCCGGAATCAACGGGCCGGTGGAGCGCGTGGGCATCAATGTAGCTGAGATGATCAAATATGTGAACAATTCTTTTCATGCGCTCAAAGTTACCTTTGCCAATGAAGTGGGCAATATCTGCAAGGAGCTTGACGTCGATTCCCATGAACTGATGAGGATTTTCTGCATGGACCGGCGACTCAATATATCCCCCTATTACCTTACTCCTGGGTTTGCCTACGGAGGCAGCTGCCTGCCTAAGGATCTAAAGGCTCTAAACACCCTGGCCCATGACCTTTACCTGGATACCCCGGTAATCCGGGCCATCGATCCCAGTAATGAACAGCACAAGGACCGGGCATTCACTCTCATAGAGAAAACCGGAAAAAGCAGGATTGCTGTTCTCGGTCTGAGTTTCAAGGCGGGAACCGATGACCTGCGCAATAGCCCCATCGTGGATGTAATCGAAAAGCTCAAAGGTAAGGGGTATGAGGTGAAAGTTTTTGATGAGAACGTTGCCCTTTCCCGACTGGTGGGCCGGAACAAAAGCTTTATCGAGAAGAGGTTGCCGCACCTGTGTGAATTGATGACCGATAATCTGAAAGATATGATCCGATGGGCCGAGGTGGTGGTCATCAACAACCGGCATACGACGGTCGAACACCTTGCAGGCGTGCAGGATAAACAAATTATTGACTTGGTTCGGATCAGGGACCTGGAAGCACACGAGGGGTATGATGGCATCTGCTGGTAATCGGAAAGTGCTGATGCTGGCCTTCGGGCATCCAGAGAATGTTCTGTCTCTGTGTAAGGCTGTCAGCCGTGAACTTTATATCGAACTTGTCTTTTTAGTGGCAAAGGACCGATTCCGGCAAGGTATAATGGATTGTGATATATCCACTATGCCTTATGGCCTCAATTGTTACGAAGTCTCCAACAAATATCTGTCCGAAGAAGTTAAGCGTTTTGTTGATTCTTCATTCGGCATCCGCTTTATCCGCACCCCTTCAAAAAGCATTCTTCGAAACAGAGGATTGACTAATTTCAGAGTTATGGCAAAGGCCGCCAGAAATTTGAACAAAGAGGGTTATGATGTTGTTCATTTTAATGGTTCGTCCTGGCTTACCGCATATTTCAGGTTGTTTTTGAACGGAAAGAAACGAAACATCTGGACCATCCATGACTACAAACCACATAGTGGAGAAGGAAATGCTACTGCCCAGCTGCTACGTCGGCTAGGCATGCTGAGAAGTTTTGAATATATACAACATTACAGCTGGCTGAAGGATCGTTTCATTGAGCGTTTCAATATCGCTTCAAGAAAAGTGCATCATGTTTATTCCGGCCCTTTCGATATTTTCAAACACTTTAAGCCGAGGCCGATGCCTGTGCCTGATGAGTATATCCTGTTTTTTGGGCGTATTTCGCCATATAAGGGTATAGACCTTCTGGTCAACGCTTTTTTGAGGCTTAAAGAAAAGCAACCTGAACTTCCGGTGAAACTTTGCATAGCAGGTGATGGCAAATTATGGTTTGACGAGCATTTAATGGCCCGCTCTGATATTTTTTTTCTCAATCGCTATATTAATACCGGCGAGTTGAACTATTTGATTCAGAATTGCCGATTTGTTGTTTTACCTTATACTGATTCCACGCACAGCGCGGTGGTAATGACATCATACGTATTTTACAAACCAGTCATTGCTTCGGATGTCGGTGGCCTGCACGAAGTTATCATAGACGGTGAAACCGGCTACCTTGTACCCCCAAATGATATTGATGCGATGGTAAGTGCCATGCAACAACTGATCGTTGACAAGCAATGTCTTCATAGATTTGAAAAGGCTATTCGCAAATTTGTAACTAAAGGTCCTGTCAGCTGGGATGGGATCGCCAAAAAAATGAAGTCCATCTATCTTCATTAGAATGAAAAATATGCAATGAAAATAATGATCCTTGTTAGTGCACTTGTTCCTGGAGGTGCCGAGCGCCAAGCAGTTCAGGATGCAAATATTCTATTTGAAATAGGCCATGAGATATTTCTCTGTTATGGTTTAGACGGCCCCCTGAAACAGCAGCTTGTTTCCGGAGTCAAACTGATTGATCTCCAGACAGGATCGCAGCCAGAGGCCATCCCAAGGATGGCCGGATTCATCAGAGCCACATCACAGCTCAAGGCGATACCAAGATTGGCTAGATTCATCAGGGCAAAAAATATTGATCTTGTCATGTCTCACATGTTCGGAGCCAACAAAGTGGCTTCGGCAGCATGTTTCTTAACCGGCAGGAAAAATATTGTTTTTGAGCACGGTCTGGGCCTCTGGCGCAAATGGTATCATCTAATGCTGGTCAGGCTTGTAGCCAGACAGGCAATATCAATTGTAACATGCTCGGATGCCAGCAGAAGGATTCGTACAGAAAGGGACAGGGTCCCTCTGGATAAAGTACGGGTTATGCACAACTCTTTTGCTGTGCCTGATATGAACATAGAAAATGAAAATGGGCTGAGTGATCACGAAATCGGTATTTTCAGAATAGGTTTTGCAGGCCGTTTCGATAAGGTTAAACAATTGCATCTTCTAATTGATGTTGCTTTGCACCTGCTTAATAAAACAAACGAATTTCAATTCATACTACTGGGGGACGGAGAAGAAAAGAGTGTTATGGAAAATCTCGTCCGAAAAATTGGATTGACAAAACATTTTCAGTTTAAGGGATATGTATCAAATCCCATTTCATATTTAATACATATGGATTGTTTTGTCCTACCTTCCAAGCGGGAGGATTTTTCCCTCTCCCTGCTCGAAGCCTCTTACTGCAGGCTTCCCTGTATTGCTTTTGATGTCGGAGGCAACAGGGAGATTATTTTGAACGGCAGCACCGGGTGGCTGATAAAGCCGTATGATGTCCCTGCTATGGCGGAAAGAATTTTACAACTGACACATAATTCGAACCAGTTAAAAGAAATGAAAGCAGCTGCAAAAATCAGAGCGCAAGCCCTTTTTTCCCAGAAGCAGCGCGGACGGAAACTGATGGGGCTGATTCAGGAAACAGCCAACTGAGAGATTGATTAGTGACATTGCCAGAAGGATTTTAAAGAACAACTATGATCGAGTCGTAAAAAGCCGAGACCTCGAGATTTGCCTCTAACAATTCCAGTGACTTAAGCGTAGCCAACAGGCGGTCGAGCGGGTTTTTGCGAGACCGTCAACTATACTCTTAATATGTTCGATTTCTGTCAGCAAATGGAATTCATCGCACCCCAATTTATAATAAAAACTTAATGACTTTTGATTAGAAACAAATGAGAAAGCTTGTAAAACAGGTTTACGGACAGTTTAGAAATTTGATGCCTTCATTTTGCCATGGCCATTTAAGCAAAATTGCCTTCATTCTTGGCAACAAACCAGTTGTTAGGACTGATGGATTGGATCCTATTAAGAAATTTCCCAACCAGAAAAAGGGCGGGTTAATCATTTCCGCCGACTTTGAGATGGCCTGGGCCTGGAGATACGCCAAAACTGGAGATGATCCACTGCAGAAGGGCCGGGCAGAAAGAGAACATTTTCCTTTGATCATCAAAATCCTGGAAAAATATGACATTCCCATCACTTTTTCTACTGTAGGACATTTATTCTTAGAAAAGTGCCAGCCCGGAGATCATGCCTGGATGGCACGCCTTCCCGCTTTTGTAAATGATAATTGGAAATTCACAACTGGTGACTGGTTTGCTCATGATCCTTGTTCAGATTATAAAACATCGCCGGAATGGTATGCCCCTGACCTGATAAAGATGATTCAGGACTCCCGGGTCAGACATGAGATTGGATCCCACACCTTCACCCACATCGATTTTTCTTATAAAAATTGTCCTTCCCAAGTGGCGGAAGATGAAATAGCCGCTTGCAGAAACGCAGCAGAGCCCTTTGGAGTTGACCTGAAATCCATGGTGTTCCCGGGGGGAACTTGGGGCAATATCGAGGTATTGAAAACACATGGATTCGAAATCTACAGAAAAAGATGCGATTTCGAGATAGCCTATCCTTTCCGGGATGAACAAGGGCTTTTGGTTTCGCCAACCTCCGGGCCGCTGGAGCACAATTTGAACTATGGATGGAGTGCGGATTATTTTCAGGGTCTCTTAACGAAATATATCGACAAGGCTATCCAGACCAATACCATTGTCCATTTCTGGTTCCATCCTTCTCTGGATCCATATTTTTTGCGCAACATATTTCCAGGATTCTTTAACTATGCTTTTATGAGAAGAGAGAAAGGCGATCTATGGATAGGAACCATGAAGGAAATTGCTGAGCATATTAATCAAAACAATGTGTTATAGGGCAACTTGATAAATTTTTGTACACAAAAAAATAAATTTCAACAAATGAGCAGATTATGGCTGGCATAGCAGGAATAGTTGACAAAACAAAACAGTCAGGAGAAGACACGCTTAAGCAAGCTTTTGTAAATATGATGCAGAAGCTGTCTTATTCCCGGTCCCAGCTCAGCAGGGAATTTATCAGCCCTTATGTCCTTTTTGGAAACTGCGTGCCTTTGTCCTGCACAACAAACAACCAATATCAAAAAAATGATCAATTGGACATACGCGTAGTCATTGAAGGGCTGCTTTACATTGACAGCCATGAAAGGGCAATAATCGCCCAACATTACGATACTCACAGCACTCAATCTGACTATAGCCTGATTCCTTTTATGTATCATTTTTATGAGGAAAATTTTGTCACACATGTTACCGGCTGGTTTAACATTTTTATATATGATGAGAAAAGGAATAAATGCTTATTGGTCAATGATCGCTTGGGTTTTCTCCCCCTGTATTATTATCATTCTGATACATATTTTGTTTTTGCATCAAAAATTGAGGCGATTCTTACATCAGGTTTATTGTCTCCGATTAGAATAGACTCAACTACCATTGCGGAACACCTTTTCTTCAATTTCCCTATATCCGATGCCACATACATTGAACAGATTAAGACCCTTTCCAACGCGGAATGTCTTGAATTTAAACAGAAAAAATTCTCAAGGACAAAATATTGGTCTATTGGTCAATTATATGGTTATTCTCCTGAAAATCAAAATCAGAGTTTTTTCCTGATGGATGAGGGAATTGATAATGCTCTTAAAAAGGTTTTACTCAGACATGAAGGGGAAAAAGTTAACTTTAGTCTCACCGGAGGCTGGGACAGCAGAGTAATTCTCTCTTATTTTTTACCTGAGAACAGGAAAAATTTGAACACATATTCATTTGGAGCAACACACTCTGCAGATATAGTAATTCCTCGGGAGATCGCTCAAGCCGAGGGATTTGATTACACTGCATATATTTTGGATCAAGAGTATTTGAATAATAATTTTTTACCAAACGCGTTAAAAACTATTGAACTTTCAGGGGGCACACGAAACTATAAGCGTACCCATTATCTTTACGCTGTGCAGAAAATTTCTGTCATATCAGATTTTCTTGTAACTGGAATTTTTGGAGATGAGGTTTTTAAGGTAACAGGTCCTGCTGCCGGCGAAGTCCTCAATCGAAACATGATCGACATCTTGAGGTCCGAATTCAAGGTGGACATTTCACTCAAGCTTTTTTCAGACAGCCGTGTCCCGGACTGCTTGAATGTTGATCGAAAACAATTGACAAACGATTTGGTGGCAAGACTGGAGCGTCTTAAAAATAGAATGGATGAGTTTGAGTCTGTAAGCCAGAAATATTATTCTTTCCGTTTTGAATACAATTTACGAAAATATTTCGGGTACGAAGCAAACAGCTGTAATGATTTTGTATACTTTTTTTCTCCATTCATAGATTACGATTTCCTACTTAACTTTTCACGCACTATATATTTTGGCATTCACTATCCTTTTGGGTCGAACAGCATTTTATTGAAAAAGCAAGCAACGAGGCTGTATCATGATATTGTAAAATCAAATTACGCGCGGCTCCTTCGTTATAACACTGGGCGGGGCTACTCCATGAAAGACAGCACAGAATTACTCGGAAATCTGAAAATTATTTATAAAAGGTATGTTCGAAAGAAAAGCAATACAGACGATTACAATGTTAAGCCAACGGATGATTTGTTCGAATCATATATTAAATCACGATTTTTGAATACCGATAGTATCAATTTATTAATAAATGATACTAATGCCGGAGTAAGTTCCACAAATATTTTTTCACTGATTTATTGGATTGAAATGATTAGAAAAAGGTATGGATTATAACTATTATTTAATACCAAAACAAGTGTTATTGAACTACTCAAAAAACAAGTAAACGCCTCTAAATTTTTTAATCCGCTATAAAAATCCACCCAGGGTGCAGTGCCCGAAGCACGGGGTCCGCCAAGTCACCCTCCCGTGGGCTGAGCCCAGTGCCCGTTTCACCATTCTTTTCGAACGGTTTGCCATTGAGGTTCTTTCGCAAACCAGCATTCAAGCCGCCAGGAAGATCCTCTGTATCAGCTGGGATGAGGCCTGGCATATCCTTGACCGGGCTGTCGAGAGAGGACTCAAAAGAAAACCCAAACGGGTCATCTGCTAGTACGGGGTCGATGAAAAGTCCGCTGGCAGAGGACAAAATTACGTCACGATTATCTGTGACCTCGAAAAAGGGACCGTCGAAGGAGTCCCCCCGAAGGGAATAGCAAAGAGAGCTTTACCACCTATTTGGACAGACTCAGCGAAGAACAAATCGATGGGATCGAAGCCGTGAGCATGGACATGTCCAAAGCCTACATCCATGCGGTCATGGATCGGCTTCCAGAAGAACAGAAAAAGATCGTCTTCGATCGCTACCACCTCATGGGTCGCATGGGGAGGCCGGAAGGACCAAAATCTCCCCTGACTGGGGGGTTCATCTGGTTGTATTCCAGAGAAAACCGCCTCTTCGACGTTTGAAGTGGAATTGAGCGGTTTTGATTTTGTTGTGGGGATCTGGTAGCACGGTCCTAAACCCTGCAAGGAGGACCTGCTCATGACGCCCACGAACGACATCCTCACCCTTGGCCTTGGATTGACGGACCCCTGGAAGATCGTGGATCAGTACCTCGACGTTGAGAAGACCCCTCATGAGCTACACATCCGCGTGGAGGCGGAGCGGGGCTCCACCTACCCGTGTCCTGAGTGCGGGAAGCCCTGCAAGGCCCACGACTTCAAGGAGTTCACGTGGAGGCATCTGAACTTCTTCCAGCACCACTGCTACCTGACGGCTGCTGTGCCCCGGGTGAAGTGCGAGGAGCATGGATATCCCCGTGTGGAGGTCCCCTGGGCCCGGAAAGGAAGCCAGTTCACCCTTCTCTTCGAGCAGGCCGCCATGATGCTGGTCCGTGAGATGCCGGTTCTGGCAGCAGCCCGGCTGATGGAGATCACGGACAAGAGGTTGTGGCGCATCGTGGATCATTACGTCTCTAAAGCCATGGAGAACCTGGACCTCTCAGAGCTTCGAGCAGTGGGGCTCGATGAGACCGCCTCGAAGCGAGGCCACAACTACGTCACCATCTTCATCGACTTGGACCGACCTTCGAAGCCGGTCATCTTCGCAACGCCGGGCAAAGGGAAAGGCTGCCTCACCGCGTTCAAGGCCCACCTCAAGAGGCACAAGGGCAAGCCCGAGAGGGTGGCCGAGGTGGTCTGCGACATGTCCTCGACGTTCATGAACGCTGTCGAAGAACAGTTCGAAAACGCGGCCATCACTGTAGACTGGTTCCATGTCGTGAGCCTGTTCACCCGGGCCCTGGAGGATGTGCGCCGCTCTGAAAGGAAGGCCGCGGGGTTCCCCAAGTCCCTGCGCTGGGCGGTTCTCAAGGGAGAAGAGACGCCCAAGACCGATGCCCAGCAGAAAGCGCTCTCCGAACTGGAAAACAGCGGCTTCGCAACGGCAACCGCCTATCGCCTCAAGGAGCTCCTGCGCTGGATCCGTCACGCGGCCAGTCCCCAGGCCGCCAAGTGGCGGATCACCCACTTCATCCGGCATGCCGAGAAGCAGATCGGAGAAGACCCGGTCCTCGAGCCTGTGAAGACGTCTCTCAAAACCCTCAAACTGCACGCCGAGCCCATCGCAAGGCGCTGGCTCTCGGGCCACACCAACGCCCGCTTGGAAGGGCTCAACGGCCTGTTCCAGGCAGCAAGGGCCAGGGCCCGAGGATATCGTAACGAGAAGACCTTCATCTCCATGATTTACCTGATTGCGGCTCCAATCGGTGACCTCTTGGTTCCGAAGAATGCGTGATCTGTCCTTTTATTGCTAAAATCTATTTTTCCGATGCCACGAGAAAAGCAGACGCCCTGAGAGAGGAAAATCGCTTCATCGACCTTTACTGAATTCCACTTTGAGCGTCGAAGAACCAGAAAACCTCCCGCAGAGGCACTGGGATCAGTTCTACCGGATGAGGGCCTGTGACCCCCCTCCGAGGCGTTGTTCAGGACATGCAAGTACCGCCCGGAGTACCCCGAGAAGGCCTTCGGGACGCTCTCGGAAGCCAGGGACTGGGTGCTTCGCTTCGTGAGGTGGTACAACCATGAGCATCGTCACAGCGCCATCCGGTTCGTCACGCCTCATGAACGCCATGAGGGCCTGGATCGGGCGATCCTGGATCGGCGCAAGGAGATCTACGAGCAGGCCCGG
>CAZXCK010000131.1:0-3659 GCA_964639225.1 uncultured Anaerolineaceae bacterium
GCTGCATTCCAGGGCGATTGCAAAGTCAGAAACTCTAATTGCGAGGGCGCTGCCCTCGCGCACCCGCAAGGGGTCCCTGACCCCTTGACCCCGCGCTTTTCGGCGCAAAGCGCCGAAAAAGGCAAAGTTCTAACCACTTTTTAGGTGCTTTAACAAATTAATGCGGATAAACCGATCTCGTAGCATGCCTTCGCCAGCGGTTCAAAACCGCTGGCTATAGGGAGCCGACCCACTAAAGGGGTCGTGTCCCCTGTGGCATGCAACTGGGGCGGCCCTTTGTGTCTCTGGCAACTCTTCGAGTTGCAGGCGACACGCTTCCTGTAGCCCGGTGTTTTAACGCCGGGCGGGACCGGTCCACCCCTGGTATTAAGCCCTAGCTGTGGCTGGCGGTGCCTTTGGTGCGGTCGTGGCCTTTCCAGATGTAGGCCTCGTCGCGGATGAACGCCTCGACCATGTCGCGGGCGACGTCATCCGGCGGCTGGATGGGCGGCGACTTAAAGAAGTAGCTGCTGGGCGCTTCGATGGCCCCGCGATAACCGCGATCCAGGGCCAGCTTGGCGGTGCGCACCGCGTCGATGATGACACCGGCGCTGTTGGGGCTGTCCACCACTTCCAGCTTGAGTTCGACATTCAGCGGCACATCGCCGAAGGTGCGGCCTTCCAGGCGGATGTAAGCCCATTTGCGATCCTGCAGCCAGGGGACATAGTCGCTGGGGCCGATGTAAACGTTGCCCTCGCCCACGTCGTATGGAAGCTGGCTGGTGACCGAGTTCGTCTTGCTGACCTTCTTGCTCTCCAGGCGGGAGCGGTCCAGCATGTTGTAGAAGTCCATGTTGCCGCCGACGTTGAGCTGGCTGGTGCGTTCCAGGCGCACGCCGCGATCCTTAAACAGGTTCGTCAGCACACGGTGGACGATGGTCGCGCCGACCTGGCTCTTGATGTCGTCGCCGATGACGGGCAGGCCGCGCTCGGCGAAACGCTGCTGCCAGTACGGCTCGCGGGCGATAAAGACCGGGATGGCATTCACGAAGGCGCAGCCGGCGTTGAGAATCTGCTCGACATACCACTTGGTCGCCTGCTCGCTGCCCACCGGCAGATAGCTCACGACGACGTCGGTTTTGGTGTCCTTGAGCAGTTCGACGATGTTATCGGTGGAACCGGGCGCTTTGGTGATCTTCTGCGACAGGTACGGCCCCAGGCCGTCATGCGTCATGCCGCGAGACACGCTGACGTTCATGTGCGGCACTTCGGCGAAGCGCACGGTGTTGTTCTGCCCGGACCAGATAGCCTGGCTGAGGTCTTTGCCCACTTTTTCGCTGTCGATATCGACCGCCGCTGAGAATTCGATGTCGCGGATGCGATAGCCGCCCAGATTGGCGTGCATGATGCCGGGGATAATGTCACCGTCTCTGGCGTCCTGGTAGTAATACACGCCCTGGATCAGCGATGAGGCGCAGTTCCCCACACCGATGACGGCAACGCGGATTTTCTTATCGCTCACTTCGTAATGCTCCTTAATGTGTTGTTAATCTCATGATGCGGCATATCGTAACGCAGATAATGAGCGAAAAGTAGAGTTGCTTTGTTAAGCCTTGGGCAGATGAGAAACCGGCCAGAAGTGCTGACCGCGCCGCGCATTGTGTTTTATAATCAGGTCCATCGTCAGTATTGTTTGCCGGATGTGGAGAGAGAAAGCGTTATGGGCCTGTTAGATGACATCCTCGGACGCCGCACGCAGGAAGAGGAGATGAAGCGCAGCGGTCGCCTGCCGCCGGGGCAGTCGCTGACGACCAAGTTCCCGGTGCTGACCTACGGGCCGGTGCCCAAATTCGACCCGGCCACCTGGGATCTGCGTTTCTTCGGCGAGATCGAAAACGAGCAGCGTTTCACCTGGGACGAATTCCAGAAGCTGCCGACCGTCACCGTCACCTGCGATATTCACTGTGTGACTCGCTGGAGCAAGTTCGACACGACGTGGGAAGGCGTGCCCTTCCGCCATATCGCCGAACTGGTGGGCGTCAAAGACAGCGTGCAGCACGTCATCGCTCACTGCGACTACGGCTACACAACCAACGTCCCGCTGGAAGATATGATGCGCGACAACGTGCTGCTGGCCTACAAATATGCCGGCGAGATGCTGGAACCCGATCACGGCGCGCCGGTACGGACACTGGTGCCGCATCTGTACTTCTGGAAGAGCGCCAAGTTCCTGCGCGCGCTGGAGTTCAGTTCGGTGGACAAGCCGGGATTCTGGGAGAAGGCCGGTTATCACAACTACGGCGATCCGTTCAGGGAAGAGCGTCACAATCCGCTGCGCGGGTATTTCTAGAGCGCGGGGCAAAATCCGCCCACGAACTGCATAGCATCAAAGGCGCTCCGGCCAGCAACCTGACCGGAGCGCCTGTTTTTGTATGCGGATGTTGCCGCGAGCTTTGTTCGCCTTTACTGACGGCGTTCGTCCACCAGGTCTATGGCGGCCTGCAACCGGTTGATGCCAGCGATGACGTCGCCTTTGACGTGCAGGCGCAGCACGCGCCGGTTGTGATTTTGCAGCGCTTCCAGGTCGCCGGCGGCCTGGGCCATGTTCAGCGTGCCGAAGCTGTACGGCTCGCCGGGGATGGGCAGGTCTTCGTTGAGTTCCGCCGTGATTTGCAGGAACACGCCGTTATTGGCGCCGCCCTTGTGAAGCTGGCCGGTGCTGTGCAGGTAGCGCGGACCGTAGCCCACCGTCACGGCGCGGCGGGTGACATGACGCAGACGCCGTGCGATGTGTTCCAGCGTGGTGACGACTTCCGGGTGGGTGGGCACATAAGCCAGAATCGCCAGATAGTCGCTGCTGCGAGTGCCGATGAGCTGCGCGGCGATCAACTCGGTGCGGCTGTCGCTGCGGAAGTTATGCGCCCGGCACAGTTCGTACAGCGGTTCCAGCGTGCGCTGGCCGATATACAGGTCCAGGTGCTTGCCGGACACCACCGGCTGCAACTGCGGCAGTTCGCCGTTGTCCTGGTAATGCCTGAGCAGACGCCCGGTGTTCTGCTTGCTTTCGGTGACGTTTGGCTCGTCGAAGGGGTTGATGCCCAGCAGATGCCCGGCGACCGCCGTCGCGTACTCCCAGCGGAAGAACTCGCCAGCCAGATCATACGAGTCGGAGAGCAGCAGCCGCACACGCGGATGGCCAGCCTCACGCAATGCGCGCACTTTGCCGTCCATCTGAATGTTCGACAGTTCGTTCTCGACTTTCAGGTAAACCAGCGTGCGGTCGCTGTCGTAGTCGTGCGGGCGCCCAATAGTCGTGCCCGCCACCGGGATCAGTCCCTTACCCTCTTTGCCGGTGCTCTCGGCGATGAGCTGCTCCACCCAGTCACCGAAGTTGCCCAGCGTGTCGCTGGTAAAAATGCAGATTTTGTCGCGGCCCTGCTTGCCCAGTTCGCCCAGTACCGCCCCCAGGATCGCGCCCGGATTGCGGTCTTCCGGCACCGATTCAGCGCAGGCTTTCATCATGTTCAGCGCGCGGTCCCACAGGCGGTCGAGGTCCAGGCCCATCAGCGCCGCCGGGACCAGGCCGAAGTAACTCAGCGCGCTGTAGCGCCCGCCGATATCTGCCGGATTGAGGAACACATCGCGGAAGTTCAGCGACTCGGCCTGTTTTTGCAGCGCGC
>CAZXCK010000131.1:3669-11292 GCA_964639225.1 uncultured Anaerolineaceae bacterium
GGGGTCGGTAATGGCGATGAACTGCGCGCCGTTCTGCTCGGTGCGCTCGAAGAAATGCCTGAAGAACATCTGCGTCTCGATGGTCGAGCCGGATTTGCTGGCGACCAGAAACAGCGTGCGTTTGATGTCGATGGTCTCGTCGATGTACTGCACCTGGCTGGGATGGGTGTTGTCCAGGACCAGCAGCGCCGGGAAGCCAGCCTGCTGGCCGAAGGCTTTCGACAGGACTTCGGGTGCCAGGCTGCTGCCGCCCATACCCAGCAGCACCACATGGCGGAAGCCAGCGCCGGCGATGTCGTTCTTCAGCGCCTTGAGGCGATCCAGGTCGATGGTTTTCTGAACGTCCAGCCAACCCAGCCGGTTTTCGATATCCACGATGACGGCACCGTTATCTTTCCACAGGCTGCCGTCGTGGTTCCACAGCCGGGAGTTGAAGTAATTCTCTTTGAGCCGCCGGAGCGTCTCCTGGACAGCATCGCCGTAGACACCCAGCGCCAGGTCCTGACGGTCGAGCACGCCGGTCTGCAAAATCGAGGCTTTGGCGCTGACCTGCGTCATCAGGTCTTCGAAGGCCTGGGCGAAGGCGTCCACGCCGTCATCCTGCAGGCGCTGGGTAACCTGCCCCATATCGACGCCGACCTCGGCCAGCATATCCAGGACGATCTCGACTTCGTTGATCTCGTCCAGCAGCGTCTCGCGGGCGACCGTGCCGTGATCGCTGAAAGCGACCAGCGTCTCCGGCGGCAGCGTGTTGACGGTATCTTTGCCGATGAGCGTATCGACATACATCGTGTCGGGGTAGGCGGGATTCTTGGTGCTGGTGGAGGCCCACAGCGGACGCTGAACAGCGGCGCCGGCCTCGTGCAGTTTGGCGAAACGCTCGCCGTAGAACATCTCGCGGAAGCGTTTGTAAGCCAGCCGGGCGCTGGCGATGGCCGCCTTGCCCAGCAGCCGGTTGTTGGCCTGAATGCGCCCGACATCGCCCTGCATTTTGGCGGCGTGGATGTTGTTCTCCAGGATGCGGTCCACCATTGTGTCGATGCGGCTGAGGAAAAAGCTGGCGACCGAGGCGACGCGGGTGACGTCCTCACCGGCGGCCAGGCGGCGTTCCAGGCCGCGCATGTAGGCTTCGGCGACCTGAATGTAATTGTCAACAGCAAAGATCAGCGTGACGTTGACGTTGATCCCGGCGGCGATCGTCTCCTCGATGGCCGGAATACCAGCCTGCGTCGCCGGAATTTTAATCATGACGTTGGGGCGGTTAACGGCGGCGAACAGACGCTGCGCCTCGGCGATGGTGCCGCTGGTGTCGTGCGCGAGCTGCGGCGAGACTTCCAGGCTCACGTAACCATCGCGCCCGCCGGTGCGGTCATAAACCGGGCGGAACAGGTCCGACGCGAGCTGGATGTCCTCAATCGCCAGTTGTTCGTAAATCTGCTCTGGCGCGAGGTCCATCATGGCTTTGATTTCGCTGTCGTAGTCGTCGGACTGGCCGATGGCTTTCTGGAAGATGGCCGGGTTGGACGTCACGCCGACCACGCCATGCTCGTTGACGAAGGTCTCGAAGGTGCCATCGTTGAGCAGTAAGCGGCGGATGTTGTCCATCCAGATGCTCTGGCCGTACTGTTGCACATCTACCGGGGGATTGGACATAGCAAAAAAGTCTCCTTTAAGAATACGGGCGCAGCCGAACGTCTCGGGTCAATCTCCAGCGCCCGTCTACAGCCCCTGTTTGACCAGGATATGTTGAAATCGGCAGGTTGTGTATCGGATTATATACACTTGACAAGTTCATTATAACAGGGGGTGGCACAGTTTGCCCCGGTCATTTTGAGCGATCAATCCATACAAAAACGCAGAAAGTGGGCGTTTACTTTGCACATAAATCGGTCCACCGCTACCCCGCCCGTTAAGTGCATGTTATAATCGCGCCAGGTTCAAAGCCGTAGGCAGGAGAACAAACCATGGCCGACAATGGCTCATCCGATAATGTCAAAAACCCGAAGGAGAGCGTCCAGGAGATCGGGCGCGAGGCTTACCGCCAGGCGGACACCGCCCGCCGTGAGGCCGTCAAACAGCTTTACGAGGTAGCGGCCACCATCCGCAGCAAGGCCAGCCAGGCCGAAGGCGAAGCCCGCGACAACGCTAACCGCGTGGCCCGCAACCTGGAACAGACCGCCAACTATCTCAACAGTCGCGCCGTCGATCAGATCGAAGAGACCACCGAGACGCTGCGCGACAATGTATGGAAGACGACCGCCGTTGTCTTTCTGATTGGTTTCGTCCTGGGGCTGATCCTGGGGCGCAAGGACTGATCGATGCGTCGCCTGGCCGCGAGATCGCTGCTGGCAGCGAAAATCGTCCGACTACAGGCCGGCTGGCTGTGACCAGCCCGGCCTGTTGTGTTTTCGTGGCAGGCTCATCTCGTTCTGAAGTGTCCTCACCAACAGGTTATCCGATGTTCAAATTCATGATCCTGTTCCGCCAACCAGCGGACATCGAAGCGTTCGAAAACAGCTACAACGATCTGCTGGCGCTCGTCGAGCGCATGCCGCACATCAGCCGGCGACAGGTGATTAACGTCGTTGGCAGCCCGCTGGGCGAAGCCCCGTACTATCGCATCCTCGAAGTGTATTTCCCAGACCAGCCCACCATGCAGGAGTCGCTGCGTTCGCCGCAGGGCCAGGAAGCCGGCACGCAGATGGGCACCTTCCCGGCGAATGCATTCCACATGATTTTTGCAGAAGTCTACGAAGAGCAGGGCGGCCACACGCCCCCACCACATCACGGGAGTTAACAACCTGATGGAAGCACTCAAACAACGCATTCTTGATGAAGGTGTCAATCTGGGCAGCGGCATCCTGAAGATCGACAGCCTGCTCAATCACCAGATTTACCCGGAACTGATGGCCGAGATGGGCCGTGAGATGGCGGCGGCTTTCGAGGGCGTGCCGGTGGATCGTATTCTCACGGCGGAGATCTCCGGCATCGCCCCGGCCCTGACAACCGCGATGGTGCTCAACGTGCCGGTGGTCTACGCCCGCAAGAAGAAGCCGATTACGATGGCCGGGCCGGTCTTTCTGGAGACAGCGCCCAGCCATACCAAAGGCGGCGATGTGCATCTGCTGGTGAGCGCCGAGTTTATCCACCCTGGCGAGAACGTGCTGATTATCGACGACTTTTTGGCGACCGGTAAAACGCTGATGGCGCTGGCGCGCATCGTGAAGAGCGCGAAGGCTAATCTGGTGGGTGTGGGCGTGGTGGTCGAAAAAATCTTCGAGGACGGGCGCGAAGCGATGGTCAAAGCCGGTTACAATGTGCCCATCCATGCGCTGGCGACCATCACCAGCATGGAAAACGGCACCATCGAGCTGGCCTGAGTGTACGGAGAACCCATGACCGACGATCTGCGCAGCGGCGGCATCGCCATTCTGGATTTTGGCTCGCAGTACACGCAGCTTATCGCCCGGCGCGTGCGCGAGTTGAACGTTTACACCGAGGTATTCCCCCATGACGCCACCCCGGAGCAGTTGAGCCAGCACCAGCCGCGCGGAATCATCCTTTCTGGCGGGCCGAGCAGCATCTACGCGCCGGACGCGCCGCGTCTGGCGGCGGGCGTGCTGGAACTGGCTCCGGTGCTGGGTGTGTGCTACGGCATGCAGCTCATCGCCCAGTTACACGGCGGTCAGGTGGAACCGGGCCGCACCCGCGAATATGGCCAGGCTCACCTCAGAATCGACACACCCAGCGCGCTCTTCCGCGATTTGCCGGATGAAATGGACGTGTGGATGTCGCACGGCGATCACGTCAATCAGGCACCGCCCGGCTTTACCGCGCTGGCGCGTTCCAGCAGCGGCCTGCTGGCTGGCATGGGCGACGACTCGCGGCGGCTGTACGGCGTGCAGTTCCACCCCGAAGTGAGCCACACCCCGCGCGGCATGGACCTGCTGCGCAACTTCGTCTTTGACATCTGCGGCTGCCCGGCCAACTGGTCACCGGCAGCTTTTATCGACGACGCGGTGGCGCGCATCCAGGCACAGGTCGGCGATGAGCGCGTGCTGCTGGCGCTCAGCGGCGGCGTGGACTCGGCGGTGGCCGGGGCGTTGATTCACCGCGCCATCGGCGAGCGGCTGGTGTCGGTTTTCGTCAACACCGGGATGCTGCGCCAGGACGAGCCGCAGCAGGTGGTGCGCGTGTTCCGTGAAGAACAGGGCATGAACCTGATCGCCGTCGACGCCACCGAGCGATTCCTGGACGCGCTGCAGGGCGTCACCGAGCCAGAAGCCAAACGCAAGATCATCGGCGGGATGTTCATCGACGTGTTCGCCGACGAAGCCGGTAAGCTGGAGAACATCGCATTTCTGGCGCAGGGGACCATCTACCCTGACGTCATCGAAAGCGCCGCCGACCACAAAACCGCCCACACCATCAAAAGCCATCACAACGTCGGCGGACTGCCGGCGAACTTCAAAGATCGCTTTGATCTGGTGGAGCCGCTGCGCGACCTGTTCAAGGATGAGGTGCGCCGGGTGGGGACGGCTCTGGGACTGCCCGACTCGATTGTGTGGCGCCAACCGTTCCCTGGCCCTGGTCTGGCGATTCGCTGCCTGGGCGACCTCACCTGGGAGCGCCTGGAGACGCTGCGCGCAGCGGATGCCATCTTCCGCGAGGAACTGGAAGCCGAGAATCTGCTGTATGGCAGCACCGCCCAGTGCTTCGCCGTGCTGCTGCCGGTCAAGAGTGTGGGCGTCATGGGCGACAACCGCACCTATGAGGAAGTGCTGGTGCTGCGCGCCGTCACCACCGACGACTTTATGACCGCCGACTGGGCGCGCCTGCCTTACGAGCTGCTGGCGCGAGTCAGCAGCCGCATCGTCAACGATGTGCCGGGCATCAACCGCGTCACCTACGACATCACCAGCAAGCCGCCCGCTACGATTGAATGGGAATAGCCGGATAGCGTAACAGGGCGGGTATGGTCATTCTGATAACCAGGGACGGCGGGTGCCGTCCAACCACAACACGGAGACGTTATGCGCGATCTGTTTTTGCTCGACCCGCAGGTAACTTTTCTCAATCATGGCTCGTTCGGCGCGTGCCCGCGCCCGGTGTTCGAGGCATATCAGAACTGGCAGCTTGAACTCGAACGCCAGCCGGTCGAGTTCCTGGGGCGGCGTGCCGCTGGTCTGATGGACGAGTCGCGCGCGGCACTGGCGGCCTATCTGGGCGCACAGGCCGGTGACCTGATCTATGTGCCTAACGCCACCACCGGCATGAACATCGTGGCGCGCTCACTGGACCTGAAAGCCGGTGACGAAATTCTGGGGACGGACCACGAGTACGGCGCCATCGACCGCACCTGGCAGTTCGTGACGCTTAAAACGGGCGCGGTCTACGTGCGCCAGCCGATTGACCTGCCTTACGAATCCGACGCGGCCATGATCGAGCGGCTGTGGCAGGCGGTGACGCCGCGCACGCGGGTGATCTCCATCAGCCACATAACGTCGCCCACTGCGGTGATCTTCCCGGTCGCGGAAATCTGCCGCCGGGCGCGCGAGGCGGGCATCCTCACCGTGATCGACGGCGCGCACGTCCCCGGCCATATGGCGCTGGATCTGGACGCGCTGGGCGCTGACTTCTACACGGGCAACTGTCATAAGTGGCTGTGCGCGCCCAAAGGAGCGGCTTTTCTGCATGTGCGGCGCGAACATCATGCCACCATCGAGCCGCAGGTTATCAGTTGGGGCTGGCTGCCGCCCTGGGGCGACGACGGCAGCACGGTCTACGGCAGCTTCTTCGACGCCGAGCCGGTGTCGCGGCTGGTGGAGTACAACCAGTGGCAGGGCACGCGCGATATCTCCGCTTATCTGACAGTCCCGGCAGCCATCGACTTTCAGCGGCAGCACGACTGGGACACGGTGCGGCGCGACTGTCACGCGCTGGCCGGGGAGACTGCCGGGCGCGTCGCCGCGCTGACCGGGATGCCGGTCGCCGTGCCGGATGGCGTCTTCGGCCAGATGATCGTGCTGCCGCTGCCGCCAGCGACGGATGTCTTTACACTGGGCCGCCGCCTGTACGACGAGTACCGCATCGAAATCCCGGCGATTATGTGGAACGGCAGGCCGCATCTGCGGGTGTCGTTCCAGGCGTACAACACCCGCGCCGACGCCGACGCGCTGCTGGCCGCTCTGGAAACGCTGCTGCCAGCCTGCACCACCTAGAATTCACCCCACAGCTTCCAGACATATCGAACCGGCTGTAGCCCGCCTGGGTACAGCCGGTTTTTATTGTGTCTTTATGCTTCGCAGCCATGCACACACCGCTGCTGACCCCACTGATAAACACACCACCAGGTTTTAATCATAAGCAAAACTTATGCTGATCTATTTGATTTACTAAGTATTCTCATCACAATGACCTGTGTTGATTAATAGAATGTATTTGAAATCGTAAAAAAGGTAAAATCTTAATTGTAAATTCATTCCAGGTAAACTATCATTCAATCATAGTTGTGAAACGATGAACAAAGCATCGAGTTGAGGGTTAATCAATATGGCGTCCACAAACATTAAGCCAATTTCCAGAAAAGCGACCCCGGTTATTCTGATTTTATCGGTTCTGATTGTCGCGCTTCTGGCTGTCTCTCCGGCAGCTGCCGCCCCTGCTGAGCAGGACGTTATCGCTACCATCTCCATTCCAGCCATCAACGTCGAGGCTTCTGTCGTCAATATCGAGATTGTGACCCTGCCTTCCGGCGACCGCACCTGGGATACGTCCACCATTCGCCGGGAAGTCGGTTATTTCGTCGGCACTTCATGGTTCGGCCAGGGCAGCAACGTTGTCCTGGGTGGTCACTCAGAACTGGAATACCGCTCTCCTACCGTGTTTTATGAACTGGACCAGGTCCAGGTCGGGGATGAGATCATCGTCACTGTGAACAATGTCGAGATGGTTTACATTGTCACCGAGACGACGCTGGTCAGCGAGTATGACCTGTGGGTGATCCAGCCCACCAGCAGCGAGCGTCTCACCCTGCTGACCTGTGACGTCACTTCCTACAACGAGGATGGCTACAGCCGCCGCGCGGTAGTCATCGCCGAGCCTGCCTGACGTTTCCGCTATCTCCTCTAAAACGGTTCCGCCATCTGTTCACAGATCCGCGCCCGGCACCATCGGGCGCGGATCGTTTGTTGTGTGCAGCGGTTATCAAAGGGGAGCGCCGCGCAGCGGTGGCGCCAGCAGCGCCGGCAGCGGAACCAGAACGGCGTCCGCTGGCGCGTCAATGGCCGGGACGGCGTCGAAGCCGTTCAGGGTCAGCACCGCGTTGAGGTGAAAGTCGAACGGCAGCACAGCCAGCAGCCCCAGCGGGTCGGGGTCGGTGCGCACCACGTCGGGATCAACAGGCTGCGACGTCCCCGGCGTGAAGCTCGCGCTCAGGGCGACATGATGCAGGCGGTTGTCGTCCAGGCCGACGACCTGCGTCACCTGGATCGATACGGTGCTGAGTGCATCGGCGATATACCCCGCTGAACGCAGCAGGCCGCCGGTGCTGTACTGGCGCGGAACTGTCACTAGTCGCGCCAGCTCGAACAGCAGCGCCACCGCGTCGGCGCGGTGACTCGC
>CAZXCK010000132.1:0-1828 GCA_964639225.1 uncultured Anaerolineaceae bacterium
TCCTCGGTGATGGTGCGCGGATCGGTGATGTGTTCCGGCGGCACGTAATCCGGCAGGATGCTCTCCATGTTGCGCAGGTTGGGCACCATAAACACCAGCGCCGTCGTGATCGAAACCATCAGCCCGCAGACGATCATAATCAGGCCCATGCCAGCGCCCGGTCCGCTGCCTACCAGCGGCGCGAAGGTCGCCCAGCCGCTGCCGCCCACCGCTGGCTCGAACACCTGGTCCGCCAGCGGCCCGGCCATCAGATAGGCGAGGGGCATCAGCAGCATGGACATCTGATTGAGGACGGCGAACACGCGCCCCTGGATGTCCGGCGGCGTCTTGACCTGGATGATGGACATAAACAGCGAATTGATGATGGGCAGTGGCAGCATCATCATGAACAGGATGGCCCCCAGCGTGACGGTAGTCTGCGCGGTGCCAAAAGCGGCCATAAATAACCCGCTCATAATCAGTCCGGGGATCATGACGCGCATACGGGGGCGCGTGCCGCCCCATACCCCAATGATGATGCCGCCCACCACCGCGCCCAGGTTCATGACACTCAGCACGCCGCCCAGGGCGACCTCGTTATAGTCCAGGCGCAGCAGCACATAAGGCGTGGTCAGGATCGACGAGAAGCTGAAGATGAAGTTAATCAGCGAAACGTGCAGCATAATGAAGAACAACACCCGCCGCTGGAACAGATAGCGCAGGCCGCCCAGCGCCTCTTTCCAGATGCTGCCCTGCATGGCTCTGCCTTCGTCTGTCTGGGTGGGGCGCGGAATACGAATCATGAAGATGACGATCATCGCCACCACGAACGTAAACAGGTCCACCAGGATGGCCCCGGCCACGCCCGCCGCCGCGTAGACCAGCGCGGCGATGGTCGGCGAGATGATGCCGGCCATCGGCCCGGTGAGCTGCTGGATGGCGTTGGCGCGGTCGCGCTGTTCATCGGGGATGAGCATCGTCACCGACGCGCTGAAGGCTGGCCCCTGGAACACGCCGAAGATCGCCTGAATGGCGGCGATGGTGTACAGGTGCCACAGTTCGAACTGGCCCGACACAAAGCTGATGAGCAGCAGCAGCGTGCCCACCGCCTGCCCGGCGTCGGCCAGCACCATGACATAGCGCCGGTCCCAGCGGTCGGCCATCACGCCGGAGACGCTGGACGCCAGCACCATCGGCAGCACGGTGAAAAACGCCACCAGCGCCAGCGGTGTCGCGCTGCCGGTGTCGCCAAACACCCAGATGCCAATCGCCAACCCGCTGATGCGGCTGCCGATCAGCGAAAACGTCTGCGTCAGGATCAGCGCGTAAAATGTCAGCATGTTTCTGTTTTTAACGGCCATACATCAGGCTCCCCACTTCAGTGATGAATCATACCGCTCGATCGCTCCGGCCCGTCGGTGTGGACACATTGTCCGCCGCCGATATGACTCTATACGCAGGGCTGCCTGCATCGGTTCAAATTTATTCAAATGGGTGTGCCAGGGGGAATCAAAACGCCGGGAAGGTGCTGCTCCCCGGCGCTGGTGTGGTGCATTGGGTATCTTCGGGGCGCTTAATCGACGCGGCGACCGCCCTGGAGTTCGCCTTGCAGCTTTTCCAGCCCTGCCCAGTCGCCCTTAGCGGCGAAGCTGGCCTGCTCGCGCCAGGTGTCGAGCGTGGGCGGGCGCGTCATGCTGGCCTCACTGACGATGGCTTCCAGCTCGTCGTCGGTCATAGATGCCAGTTTGGCGAACGTCGTCACACCGGCGTCCATCAGCGCTTTTTTGTACTTGGGGCCGATGCCGTCCACGCGCTGTAAATCGTCAGGCTCTTCTTCCGGCTCGGTTTC
>CAZXCK010000132.1:1928-11257 GCA_964639225.1 uncultured Anaerolineaceae bacterium
TCGACGGCGGCCTCTGGTTCGTCGACTTCGGCTTCTTCTGTATCGACAGCCTGCTCCTCGCCGGTTGGCTCGCCCTTGAGTTCGGCTTCGGCCAGTTCTTCGGCCTCATCGACCGTCGCCGCCTCGGCGATGGCCGGTGCGCCTGGCTCGGCTTCGTCGGCAGTCTCGACCACTGGCTCCGGCGCTTCGTCTTCGTCTTCGACTGCTGGCTGGTCGGCGTCAACCGCTTTGGCGATGGTCTCAGCATCGGTGGTCACCAGTTCTTCACCGGCGTCCGCTTCGGCCTCGGCTTCGGGTGGCGCGGGTATGGCCGGCGCGGACTCGGCAGCAGTCACCGCCGGGTCTTTCGAGATGACCCAGTCCTGCGAGCGCGGCAGCACATCATCACTGTCTCGCAGCGCCAGGGCGCGCGTCTCGTCGATTTTTTCCTGCCACAACCACACCCACAGCGCCGCCGAGATCAGGAACAGCAGCGCAGCCAGCCACCACTCCTGAAATGGCGCACGATCGACGATGTGATTGACTGCCAGGAAGATCGATGCGACCAGCGTGATAACAGCCAGAAATGTCCTCGTTGTGCGATCTAACTGCATGGATTTCTTCCCCTTTTGTGTTCCTGTGGGCCGTTGCGGCTCCCTAAGTTTATGCCAGACCCAGACGGGTGTCAAAATCCGGAGCGGGTTACTATCCAACGGCAGACAGGCATGTTAGAATAGGCGTTGTTCGAACTTTCACAAATGCGCTCAGAACTACCTGTATTGTACTGTGCGAGGACGTAAATTGTGAGCAGGACTTTTCCCCGTATCTATGTGTTGCTGCTGTTGATCGCGCTGCTGGCCGCTGGCTGTAGAGAATCCGCCCGCCAGCCCGACCCGGAGACCGCCGCCGACATCGATATGCAGATGACCGTCGATCCGCAGCCCGCCACCGTCGGCGAAACCGAGCTGGTGCTGACGCTCACCAGCAGCGACGGCCAGCCGGTCCAGCCCCGGCAGATCGAGGTGCGCGGCGATATGAACCATGCCGGTATGGTGCCGGTGCTGCGCACACTGGAAAACCCGGATTCGGACGCGGGCGAGTTCCGCGTGCCCTTCGAGTGGACGATGGGCGGCGAGTGGATCGTCACCGTGACGGTCACGCTGGCCGATGATCGCGTGGCCGTTGACGAATTCGAGCTGAACGTTGGCAGTCGTTCTACCAGCAGTCTCAATATGGATGAAATGGTGCTGGCCGATATCGAGGACTGCGACGACGAACCCGAACCCGAAGATGACGGCGGCTGCGGCGTTCTGCCACCACCCGACGATAACGGTCTGTTCCGGCCCCTGCGCCCATGACAAGCCGTTCTCACCAACCGCCTGAACTGTACCGGCCGCGTACCGCGTTCGACCTGCTGCGTCTGCCGCTGGTCGGGCGGGCGCTGCGCTGGCGCTATGGCCGTCTGCTGCTGCAACTGCCGCTGCTGACGGTGGCGCTGCTGCTGGTCTACGACGGCTTCACCGGCCCGGACCGCGCCGCCGAGAATCTGGCGACGGTCGTCCCCTGGGTGCATTATCGCGGCGTCGTGGTGCTGGCGCTGCTGCTGGTGGGCAATCTGTTCTGCATGGGCTGTCCGTTTACGCTGCCGCGCACGCTGGCCCGGCGACTCAGCAAGGGCGGGCGACGTTTCCCGCGCGCGCTGCGCAACAAATGGCTGGCGATCGCCTCGCTTTTTGCGCTGTTCTTCCTGTATGAATATCTGGATATGTGGGCCAGCCCGGCCCTGACCGCCTGGGTGATCGTCGCCTATTTTGTCGCTTCGTTTGCGCTGGAAGCCGTGTTCAGCGAGTCGGCGTTCTGCAAGTACGTGTGCCCGCTGGGGACGTTCAACTTCGTCTATTCGACCGCCTCGCCCACGCAGATCAGCGCCCGCGACGCCGCCATCTGCCGCGACTGCGTGGGCAAGGAGTGCATCAACGGCAGCTACGCCCCGCAGACCGTCATCCGCCTGGACGAGATTCCGGTGCAGGGCGGCGGCACAACGGAGAAGCGCGTCGAACACGGCCCGCGCGGCACGCTCGGCTGCGGCACCGAGCTGTTCGTCCCGCAGATTCGCTCCAACCTCGACTGCACGCTGTGCCTGGACTGCGCCCGCGCCTGCCCGCACGATAACGTCGCGCTGGCCGTGCGTGTGCCGGGCCGCGAACTCATCCAGCCAGATTCCTGGCCGCGCCGCTGGGATATCAGCCTGCTGGTGATCGGCATGGCCTTTATGGGCGTGGTCAACGCCTTTGGCATGGTGCCGCCCGTCTACGATCTGATGCAGGATATGGCCGCGTCGCTGGGACTGGTGGCGGCGGGCCTCTCTGACGGGCTGACTGAGTTCATCGTGCTGGCCATCATCTTTGTAGGTGGCTCCGTGCTGCTGCCGCTGGCGCTGGCGCTGCTCGCCGCCGAATTCACCCGCGCCGCCGCGCACGGGCGTCAATCCCGCCGCGACACAGTAGCGCGCTTCGCCCCGGCTTTTGTGCCGCTGGGCTTCGGCATCTGGATCGCCCACTACGGTTTTCATTTTCTTATCGGCGCGCTGACCATCGTGCCGGTGGTGCAGTCCTTCCTCATCGATCACGGCATCACGCTGCTGGGTGCCACGCCGGACTGGTCGCTGGGCGGCCTGGACGAGGGCGGGCTGGTCGGCCTCATCCAGGTGGTGGCGCTGATGGGCGGCTTCCTGTGGAGCATGGTCATCGCCCAGCGGACCGCCATGCGCCATTATGGCCGCCAGGCGATGCCCGCGCTGCTCCCCTGGGCGCTGATTCTGCTGCTGCTGGTCGCGGCGGCGGTGTGGGTCTTCAGCCAGCCGATGGAGATGCGCGGCACCATCCTGTTTTCATAAGACGAACCTATTTCGAGCGTGATACGCGCCGCCGCAGGTCATCAATCTGCGCGCCGGACTCGGCGGCTGCCGCCCGCAGGTCGGCGATGCTGGCGTCGCCGCCGCGCAGCACACTCAGGATGATCTCCTCCGCCGCGACGAACGCCGCCGCCACGTCGGCCACTTCGCTGGCGATTTCGGCGGGGATGGTCGTCACGCCGTTGCGGTCGCCGTGCAGCAGATCGTTGGGATAGATGGCGATCCCGCCCACATGCACCGGCACATGCAGGTCGAGAATCTGGATGTAACCGTGCGAGCAGATGGTGCTGCCAGTAAACACCGGGAATTCCAGCGCCTGCACCTGGTCGAGATCGCGCCCGCCGCCGCTGGTAATCAGCCCCACTGCGCCGAACGCCCGGTAAGCCGTGCACATAATCTCGCCGAAGGTGGCCGCCGCGACCGGGTTATCCAGGTCCTGAAAGACGACCACCGCCGGCCCGGAAAGCTCGTCAAAGCGCGCCGCCTGATCGGCGATGTGATGGTAGGCGCTGGCTCCGCGCGGCGGAATCGCCGTGCGGCAGGTGGCGGTGGCGGCAAAGCCGACCATCGGCGGCATCTCCGGGAAACTGGCCTGGATGCTGCCATTCATGTAACCTGCCGTCCGGGGCTGCACGTCGAACAGCTCAATCACATTGCAGATGGTGGGCGTGTCGAACTGGCGAAGCTGGTGACACAGTGCAAAATAATCGATCATGGTGGCGCTCCCTGTGGCTGTGTGCGGGTATTTGAGACACAGATTGTACCCACCCGCGCCGCCGCGGGCTATCTCGGCTGGGATGCGGGGGCTGGTTCGCCTGTGGTATGCTTACCGGCGCAACAGATGACACAAAATTAGTGCTTTGATGAGGGCTTAAAACATGACCGCTTTATCCCCCGACGAACTGGATTCCAGCACGCGGCGTAATATCCACTCGGCGCAGCACGTCAACGGCGTGCCGCCGGAGCAGCGGCGCGTGCCTTATCGCAACATCCGGCAGGTGCTGTCGCTGCACGCGCAGACCGGCCCCGACCGACCGTATCTGATTCACTACGACGGCGACGGCCAGCGCGAGGAGCTGTCCTATGCCGAATTCAACGCGCGTGTGCATCAGGCGGCCAATTTTCTGTATGACGATCTGGGTGTGCGGCGCGGCCAGCGCGTGGCGACCATCACCCACAACCACCGCGACACGGTCGTCATCTACTTCGCCTGCTGGCTGATCGGCGCGGCGGTCGCCCCACAGAACACCACCGAGGACGACCGGCGTATCGCCTTTATCCTGCGCAACAGCGAGGCGGTCATCTGCCTGGCGCATCATGACTATCTCGAACGCGCCGAGCGCATCATTCACGGCGATGGCCGCGACGCCGACCTGGGCGCGCCCAACATCCGGGCGCTGGTGACAATCGGCGGCGAGGCCGATGCGCGCTATCCGCATTTCGACACGCTGGTGAAGAATCGCCCCAACACGCTGCTGGCCGATCCCGGTGACGAGCCGCCTAACCTGGACGACGAGGCGCTGCTGGTCTACACCAGCGGCACCACCGGCGCGCCGAAGGGTGTGGTCCTCACGCAGTACAATCTGCTCATCGATGCCGACGGCATCGCCCGCGCCCAGGGAATCGGCGGCGGCCAGCGCACGATGTGCGTGCTGCCGATTCATCATGTGAACGGCACCATCGTCACGCTGGTGACGCCGCTGCTGGTGGGCGCTTCGACCGTGCTCAACCGCGCTTTTTCCGTGCGGCATTTCTGGGAGCGGGTGGTGCGCGAGCGCGTGAATATCGTCAGTGTGGTGCCCACGCTGCTGCAATTTCTGCTGGAGCACGGGCGCGGGCAGCAGGCGAGCGGCAGCCTGTTCGGCGAGGGCATCAGCCGCCGCGACCTGACCCACTTCCGCCATTTTATCTGCGGAGCCGGTACGCTGGCTGTGGCCCTGGCCCGCGACTTCGAGGACACCTTCGGCTTTCCGATTCTGCATGGCTACGGCCTCAGCGAGACGACCTGCTATTCGTGCTTCCTGCCCATCGACATCGACTGGAAGCAGCACCAGCACTGGATGGCCGCGCACGGCTATCCCAGCATCGGCACCCCCATCGAACCCAACGAGATGGCGATCTTCGCCAGCGATGGCAGCGGCGCGCAGCTCGGACCCGGCGAGCGCGGCGAAATCTGCATACGCGGCCACAATGTGATGAAGTACTACTTCAAGCGTCCGGACGCCAACGCCGAGACGTTTAAATTCGGCTGGTTCCGCAGCGGCGACGAGGGCTTTTACCTGCCAGACGAGCGTGGGCGGCCTTTCTTCTTCATCACCGGGCGCATCAAGGAACTGATAAACCGGGGCGGCGTCAAGTTCAGCCCGTTCGAGATCGAGGAAGCCCTGCTGGAGATTCCCGGCGTGCAGGTGGGGCTGGCGGTGGCCTTCCCCAACGACTATTACGGCGAGGAAGTCGGCGCGTATGTCGTCACCGAGCCGGGCGCAGACCTGGACGCCGATGCTGTTCTGGCCCACTGCCGCGCCCGCCTGACGTTCGAGAAAGCGCCCAAAGCGGTTGTGTTCGGCACTGAAGTTCCGGTGACCAGCACCGGCAAATACCAGCGCCTGCGCCTGCGCGATCTGTTCGCCGAATGGGAACATACGCAGTTCCGCCAGAGGTAGGCCAGCCTTCCGCGCAATCGCGCGCGCTACAGCCCGGTGTTTTAGCGCCGGGCTGGGGCTTAAAAAGCCCTTGCCACACGAACCTCAACACGTTAACGCCGCTTCCCTCAGTATAATAAGGGCGGTCGGGCATGCGATAAGCCGCCTGGCCGGACATAACCCGACGACTGCCCACCGCCGTCTGCTGGCGTGGTCTGGACAAATGGTAAAGCGAGCGATGCGCACACAGTTTTCTACCCTGGACCTGTTCCGATTTGGTTTTCTGGCGCTGGCGCTGCTGCTCACCGGGACGGTGTTCGTGCTGTTCTTCCGCAGCCTGCCCATCGAAGGGACCAGCCTGGGCATCGACCGCATCTTCTGGGCCTTTGACGGCGGCGACATCTTCTATCAGGGTCACGACGGCCTGCGCAACCCACCCTGGAGCGTGCTGATTCTCATTCCGACCGGCTTCATGGATGATCGCACAGCCTGGGGTCTGCTGGTATTTTTCACGCTTGCGGTGCAGATCGCCAGCGTGCCGCACACAGCGTATCGCTGGCGCTACTGGCTGGGGACGCTTTTAGTCGTGGTGTCGTTCCCGTCGCTGCGCAACATAGCCGACGCCAATCTGGAAGGACTGATCGTTGCTGGCGGCGTGCTGGCAGTCGCTGGCTACCGTCTGCGCCACCCCTGGATACTGGCGGCGGGCATTCTGCTGGTGACGGCCAAGCCACAGGCGTCCATTCTGCTGGTGCTGGTGATGGGTGTCTATGTGTTGCAGACGTGGCCGCGCCACCTGTGGCTGAAAACCGGCGCGCTGGTGCTGGCGGTCGTCATCCCCACGCTGATCTGGCGCGGCCAGGAATGGCTGGCCGCCGTGCGCGGAACCTATCAGGCGGGCAGCATCATCGACGTGAGCCTGTCGGCGGCGCTGGACCGCATCGGTGGCGTACCCGTCTGGCTGATCGTCGCGGTGCAGATTGCCTTTGTGCTGGCGACACTGGTCATCGCCTGGCGCGCCGACCGCAGCCTGTCACGCGGAAAAGCCGGAATGCTGGTGGCGGCTGGGCTGCTGCTGGCTCCGTATGCCGCTGGCAACAGCGTCGTCAGTGTGCTGGCGATTGGCATGATTCCGCTGTTCGTGGCCGCACCACTAATTGGTGGTGTGCTGCTGCTGATGGTCAATCTGCCGTTTCTGTTTGTGGGTGCAGATGACATCATGTACAACTACCAGTCCTACTGGTGGACGGTATGCCTGCTGGCGGCCTGGGGCGTGTTCAACTGGCGCATCATCCGCCACGAGATCGCCACGCCATAACGCTCTCCGGCCAGGGGCTATCGCATCAAGTTCGGATATGTAGCTGAAGAGATTATGACGGGTCTGTAAGGGCGGCCTACTGGCCGCCCGCCGGGCGCGCTGTAGCAGATTAAGAATTTAGAGCGGAGTAAAGGTACGGACCGGTCCCGCCCGGCGTTAAAACACCGGGCTACAGGAAGCGTGTCTGCTAAAGAGACACGAAAACAGGTTCACGTAACCTGCCATGAGGGATACGACCCCTTTAGTGGGTCGGCTCCCTATAGCCAGCGGTTTTGAACCGCTGGCGAAGGCATGCTACGGGATCGGTTTATCCGCATTGATTTCAGCCGGCCCCTACAACAGGTTGTAGATTTTTATGAACTCAAGTGTAATTTTGATGCGATAATGCTGCGCTCTCCCCGGCCAATCCTACAAACTCCAGCGAACGCGGTTATAATTAACGCCATATCCGTATCGACAGCGAACTGGACGAATGCCCATGCAAGACGCCAACTGGTTAGACCGTCAGGCACAGCTCTCGCTCGACCGCCTGCTGCCGCGCATTGAGCCGGTGGTGCGTGCCGGGCAGGCCAATTTTGACGTGTTCGCCGCCCGGATGCGGCGGCAGTTCCCGCGCATTTTCAGCCATCTGTACCGGCTGTACAGCGACCGCTACGATTTCTTCTATCACCTGGAGCAGATTCTGCGCACCACCGCATCGATGTATGTCGCCCGCAGCGCCGAACTGCACGCGCTCGACGCCCGCCGCGAGGCCGACCCGCTGTGGTTCCGCCGCGAGACGATGGTCGGCGGTGTGTGCTATGTGGACCTGTTCGCCGGCGACCTGGACCGGCTGCGCGCCAAAATTCCGTATTTCAACGAGCTGGGCATCACCTACCTGCACCTGATGCCGCTGTTTCGCGCCCCGGCAGACAACAGCGACGGCGGTTATGCCGTCAGCGACTATCGCCAGGTGGACCCGCGCCTGGGCAGCATGGCCGAACTCGAAGCGCTGGCCGCCGAACTGCGCACCAACGGCATCAGCCTGACGCTGGACTTCGTGTTCAATCACACGTCAGACGAGCACGACTGGGCCATACGGGCATTGGATGGCGACCCCGATTACCAGGAATACTATTACCTGTTCCCGGATCGCAGCCTGCCCGACCAGTACGAGGCCAACCTGCGCGAGATCTTCCCGGAGCAGGCTCCCGGCAGCTTCACCTACAATCCGCAGCTTGACCGCTGGGTGTGGACGACGTTCAATACGTTTCAGTGGGACCTCAACTACAGCAACCCGGCGGTGTTCAACGCCATGTTGGGCGAGATGCTCTACCTGGCGAACATGGGCACCGAGATTCTGCGCCTGGACGCCGTCGCCTTCGTCTGGAAGCGGTTGGGCACGCCCTGCGAGAACCTGCCCGAAGTCCACGACATCATCCGCGCCTTTAACGGGCTGGTGCGCATCGCCGCCCCGGCCATGCTGTTCAAGTCCGAGGCCATTGTCCACCCGGATGATGTCGCCAGTTATATCTCGTGGGAAGAGTGCCCCATCTCGTACAACCCGACCTTTATGGCGCTCATCTGGGAGGCGCTGGCCACGCGCGAGGTGAAGCTGCTGCGCCACTCCATGAGCCGCCGCTTCGACCTGCCCGGCGACTGCGCCTGGATTAATTACGTGCGCGTCCACGATGACATCGGCTGGTCGTTCGCCAACGAGGACGCCGCCGAACTGGGCATCAACGGCTTCGACCATCGCCTGTTCCTGAATCAGTTTTACACCGGGCGCTTTCCGGGGAGCTTCGCCACCGGCCTGCCGTTCAACTACAATCCCATCACGCAGGACATGCGCATCTGCGGGACGTGCGCCTCGCTGGCCGGGCTGGAGCAGGCGCTGGAGATCGACAACGACACCCTGCGCGAGTACGCCCTGCGCCGCATCATCATGATTCACGCCGTCATCATCGCGGCGGGTGGCATCCCGCTGATCTACCTGGGCGACGAGATCGCCACGCTCAACAGCTACGACTACCAGCAGGACCCGGCCCGCAGCGGCGATAATCGCTGGGTGCATCGCCCGGCCTTCGACTGGCAGCGCGCCGCCGAACGCCACGACCCGGCCACGCCGCCGGGGCGCGTCTTTACCACGCTGCGCGGCCTCATCGACGTGCGCCGCACCACCCCGGCCCTGGCCGATGGCCCGTCGCTGTTCTTCGATACCGGCAACCCGCACGTGCTGGGCTTTGTGCGCAACCGGTCGCTGCTGGTGCTGGCCAACTTCTCGGAGCAGCACGCGCCGCTGAATCGTGACGTGCTGGCCGCCTACTGGCAGATTCCGGGCGCGGTCGTCGATCTGGTCAGCGGGCAGCCCTTCGACGTGAGCGCACTGTTCACGCTGGAACCGTATCAGGTGATGTGGCTGGCGGCAGCGCACAATTGAACGCGCCGGGGTATAATGTGGGCGCGGAGAAATAGACGGTGCAGGCATCGTCCCTAC
>CAZXCK010000133.1:0-11205 GCA_964639225.1 uncultured Anaerolineaceae bacterium
CCCGCCCCAAATCCGAATGCACCCATGAGTCCACACCCGGTGGGGATGGGCGGGCGAATCTGGTAAACTTGGCAAGTTAACGCTGGTTCAGAACGACAGTGAGTCGAGAGTGGATATTCCGCAGACAGGCCGCGAGCCAATTGCCCTGACCAAAAAGCAGATCGCTGATCTGCTCAGAAAACGGTGCCCGCAGGACAAACACGACCCCTTCGCCACCGACCCCGACAGGGCTGTGAGCACGCTGGGGCGGCTGGCCCTGCGCCGCAGCGACCCCAACGACCTGTTCGCGCTCGGCGACCTGTGCGCCCAGCGATCGATTAACGACCAGAACCGGCTGCTGGTGTTCTATGTGGGCAAAACGCTCATCGCCTACCGCCGCGCCATCGAGTCGGCGGATAACGATGTGGATCGCAAGCTGGCGGAGCGCGCCATGCAGCGCTTTGTGGGCTGGGTTATTCAGACGGCGCGCCACTACCCGACGCAGCGCAATCTGGCGGTGGCCTTGTGGGCCGCCAGCAGCGACGACGAAGAAGACTCGGCCCTGCCAGCCAGCTACCAGGGCACCATCGACGTACTCAACCTGTACGGTCGCACACTGGGACTGGCGACCGTCTCGACCACCCAGGACGCCATCAGCATGGCACCCGGCACCGATGACGATTACACGATGGCCGACGTGCGGCCCGGCTTACAGGTCAGCGATGCGTCGATGACGGTAGCCGATTTCAACCAGGCCGACGACGACCCGTCCGATTTCGACAGCCGGGAACGCAACGCCGGCAGCAGCCCGCTGACCGACACCCATCAGGACGGCTCGCCGCCGCTGGAAGGCAGCAGCCAGGTGATAAACCGGTCGCAGCCGGTGGGGCAGCGCCAGCCGGAACTGGAGAGCGACTTCAAGCCGGGTGATTTCATCGACAACCGCTATGAAGTGGCCGATATTCTGTGGGGCGGCATGGGCGTCGTCTACCTGTGCTATGACCACGAACTGCGCGAGCCGGTCGCCATCAAGGGATTCCAGGCGCGCTTCCTGGAAAACGAGCGCGCCGTCGCCCGCTTCACGCATGAGGCCCTGACGTGGATTCGGCTGGAAAAGCACCGGCACATCGTCCAGGCGCGGCTGGTGCAGAACATCAATCATAAGCCACATATCATCCTGGAACACATCAGCGGGCCGGAAGGTATGGGGTCTGACCTGCGCAGCTGGATCGATCACCGCCGGCTGGACCTGGAGAAATCGCTGGAATTCGGCCTGCATATCGCGCTGGGGATGCAGCACGCCACGCAGCGCGTGCCGGGGCTGGTTCACCGCGACCTGAAACCGGCCAACATCCTGGTGACGCATGAAGGCATCGCCAAAGTGACGGATTTCGGGCTGGTGCGCTCGGTGGAGTTCAGCGACAACCAGCCGCCAGACACCGATGAGTTCCACCAGGACGGGCACATCAACCCCAACGACCGGCTGACGCGCGTGGGGGCCATCGTGGGGACCGCGCCCTATATGTCCCCGGAGCAGTGCCAGTCGCGCGAGGTCGATCTGCGGAGCGACCTGTACTCGTTCGGCTGCATGCTGTATGAGATGCTGGCCGGTAAGCGCGTCTTCAGGGCGCGCGGCTTCAGCGACTGGATCAAGGCGCACGTCAACGAGCAGCCGCATTTCGACTTCATGCCCGACGAGCGTCTGCCCGCAGCCTTGCAGGCGCTGGTCCTGAGCTGCCTGGAGAAGAATCCGCACAACCGCCCTGCTACGTGGAGCCAGATCGTCGATGAGCTGACCGACATCTACACCGACATCACCGGCGAGCCGCCTGTGCTGGAGATCACCGGGCCGGCGCTGGCCGCCCGCGAGCTGATGGACAAGGGCTACTCGCTGACGGCGCTGGGCCGCTATGAGGAATCGCTGGAAGCCTACGATCGCGCCATCGAACTTCAGCCGGATTATGCCTGGGCCTGGGCGCGCAAAGGGCGCACGATGCGTTTGCTGGAACGCTACGAGGAAGCCATGGCCTGTTACGACCGCGCGCTGGATGTTCAGCCGGACTACGCCTGGGCCTGGAACGGCAAAGGCATCATCCTGGATCGCATGAACCAGTATCAGGACGCGCTGGAATGCTTCCGGCAGGCGACCGAACTCAACCCTAACGACGTCTGGTACTGGTACAACCGGGCGGACGTGCTGCAATCGCTGAACCGTTACAACGAGGCCATTCCGCTGCTGGAACACGCCCTGCTGCTGGACCCGGCCCACGCCAACAGTTGGGCCAAGCTGGGGCAGATCTACCGGCTGCAGCGCAATTACGAGGACGCCGTCAAAGCCTACGAACAGGCTATCCGCTTAGAGCCGACTTACGCCTGGGCACACAACGGCTGCGGACTGGCGCTCAAGGCGCTGGGGCGCAGCAAAGAGGCGCTGCTGAGTTTCAAGCGGGCGACGCGCTACCAGCCGAGCGAGGTGTGGCACTGGTACAACCTCACCGAGATGCTGGTCGATATGGGCAACTATCAGGAAGCGGTGCCGGTGGCGCAGGAAGCTACCCGCACCAATCCGAACCATGCCTATAGCTGGGCCAAGCTGGGTCAGGTACTGCGTTATGTGCGCCGCCATCACGAGGCGCTGGACGCCTACAATCGCGCCATCGAGCTGGAGCCGGAATCCGCCTGGACCATCAACGGCAAGGGTATCGTGCTGGAGCAGATGGAACGCTACGAGGAAGCCCTGGCCTACTACGAGCACGCCGCCAAACTCAAGCCCGATGACATGTGGCACTGGTACAACCAGGGTAACGCGCTGGTGCTGCTGGGCCGCTACGAAGAAGCCCTGGCCCCGCTGGAAACAGCGACCAGCATCAACCCGCAGCATCCGCGAAGCTGGGCGCGGCTGGGCAACGCGCTGCGCAACCTGGACCGGCTCGACGAGTCGCTGGCCGCCTGCCGCCAGGCGACACAGGTCACCCCGCATTACGCCTGGGCCTGGAACGAACTGGGGATGACCCTCGAGGCGCTGGGCCACTACGAAGAGGCGCTGGGCGCTTACCGCCGGGCCAGCGAATTCGCGCCCACCGAGCCGTTTTACATCTACAAGCAGACGGACGTGCTGACGTATCTCAACCGCAACCAGCAGGCGTTTGAGCTGCTGGAATCCGCGCTGCGCATCGACCAGCAGAACGCGCAGATATGGGCGCAGCACGGGCAGGTCCTGCGGCGGCTGGGTCGCCTGCAGGAGGCGCTGGCCAGCTACACGCGCGCCATCGAAATCCAGGCCGACCATGACTGGGCCTGGAGCGGTCGCGGCCTCACCCTGAGCCAGCTTGGACGGCACGAAGATGCCATTTTCTCTTTCCGCAAGGCCATCGAGATCAACCCGGATGACGTGTGGTACTGGTATAATCTGGCCGACGAGCAGCTTAACCTGAATCAGGTAGGCGAGGCGCTGGTATCGCTGGACAAGGCGCTGGCCATCAACGATCAGCACGTCGAGAGCTGGGCCAAGCGCGGCCAGGCGCTGCGCCGTATGCGCCGCCACGAGCAGGCGCTGGAAGCCTTCGACCGCGCGCTGAAGATCAACCCGCATTACGCCTGGGCCTGGAACGGACGCGGCCTGACGCTCAAAGAGATGGACCGCCGCGAGGAAGCGCTGGCCTCTTACGAGCGCGCCGCCCACGAGGACCCGACGGTGGTGTGGTACTTCATCAACCAGGTGGATATTCTGCTGGATGCGCAGCGCCGCGAAGAGGCGCTGGCCGTTATCGACCGGGGGCTGGAGAACAGTCCCAACAACCATACCGCCTGGGCGCGGCGCGGCCAGATTCTGCGCCGTATGCGCCGCTGTGAGGAAGCCATTACCAGCTACGAACGCGCCGTCTCTCTGGACCCGACCTACGCCTGGGCCTGGAACGGCAAGGGTTTGTGTTTGTCGGCGCTCAATCGCTGGGCCGAAGCCGCCGAGTGCTACCAGATGGCACTGCAGAACGACCAGCGTGACGTGTGGTTCTGGCACAATTACGGCGAGGCGCTGTCTCAGCTCGGCCAGATCGATGAGGCGGCGGAGATTTTCGAGCAGGCGCTGAGTGTGGACCCGCATCACCAGCCGACGATTCAGAAACTGCGTAAACTGCGTGACAATCCCAGAGATTCGGACTCATGAACCAGTTTGGACCCTACCGCAAGCAGCCGCGTAAAGAACTGTCGATCACCTATATGAGTGGTCCGCTGGACGGCAAAAAGCTCACCTTCGAGCAACCGCCGGTGGGCGACGAGAAAATCCTGTCCATCGGGCGGCGCGAGGGCTGCGACATTCACATCTCATTTGACAACCAGGTATCGCGCCTGCACGCCAAGCTCGGCTGCGTCTCGGTGCCCACCACCAGCAGCGAATCGGTGACGATACCCTATCTGCTTACCTTCTGGCTGGAAGACGGCGGCAGCCGCAACGGGACATTCATCGAGCGCGAAGAGGAGCCGGTATCGGGCCGGGTGAGCCTGCGACCGGGCACGCTGTTTCGCATCGGGCGCACCTGGATGCGGCTCGATATACCTCTGTCTTACGAAGACTGACATTGCAGCACATCGTCTGGAGAAAGTCAACATATGGACCCCATTACCGGCAGCCTGAACAGCGCCGACGGTCTCAAACTGCACACGGTCAAATGGATTCCCTACGGCACGCCCAAAGCGGTGCTGTTGCTGCTGCACGGGGTCGCCGAGTACGCCGGGCGCTACCAGCACCTGGCCGACTTCCTCACCGGGCACGGTTACGCCGTTTACAGCATGGATTATGTCGGGCACGGGCACAGCGAAGGCACGCGCGCCTTTCTGAACACGCTCGACCGGCCTGTGACCGATCTTGAGAGCTACCTGGACCAGATTCACGCCAGCCACCCGGAGACGCCGGTGTTTGTCTATGGGCACAGCATGGGGTCGCTCATCGGTCTGCTGCTGTGCCTGCGCCGCCAGGGCGAGCTGGCCGGGATGATCTCGTCGGCGACGCCGCTGTGCGCCGACGAAGCCGCCTCGCCGCTGATGCTCTACGGCGGGCAGCTTATCAGCAGAATACTGCCGCACCTGTATCTGGTGCCGCTGGACGCGCATGCCCTGTCGCGGGATGAGGCCGTAGTCCGCGCTTACCGCGCCGATCCGCTGGTGTTCAACCATCCGTTACGTGCCCGGACAGCCAGCGCCATCGTCGATGCCAGCGGCCGCCTGCGCCAGCAGATCATCCACCTGCGGCTGTCGCTGCTCATCATTCACGGCAGCGCGGACACCATCGCGCCCGTCGCCGGCAGCGAGTATCTGTACCAGCACGCCGGTTCGCCGGATAAGACGCTCAAAATCTACCCGGACGGCTTCCACGAGCTGCACAACGAACCGGAACAGGCGACCGTTTTCGAGGATATGCTGGCGTGGCTGGATGCCCACTGAACACCAGCGAATCCACATAGCACCATCCTGTTTGACATGCACAGCCCGCGTGCATTAGTCTAGGCGAATGATTCGCTGTTGGCATCGTTTTCCCTCGACACTAAAGAGAGGCACAGCACTTGAACAAACCGGCCTGGGCGGCCTTCTGGATTCTGGGGTTCATCTGGGGGTCGTCGTTCTTACTGATTCGTATCGGCGTGGAAGACGTCCCGGCGACGCAACTGGTTTTCGTGCGCTGCCTGATCGCCGCCATCGGCCTCAACATCGTGCGTCATCTGCGCGGCATACCGCTGCCCACCGACTGGCGCACCGTACGCGCGCTGATCCTCATCGGCCTGGGAAACGCCGCCGTGCCCTATACGCTGATCTCACTGGGCGAGCAGAACATCGACAGCGGCATGGCTGCCGTCCTGCAGGCGACCGCTTCGCTGTTTACGCTGGTTATCGCCCATTTTGCCTTCAGCGACGAGCGCATCACGTCGCGCAAGATCGCCGGGCTGGTGATCGGCTTCAGCGGCGTCATCGTATTGAGCAGCAAATCGCTGGACGCCGGGCAGATCGACACACCGATGCTGCTGGGGCAACTGGCGATTGTGGGCGCGTCCATCTTCTACGCGACGTTCATCGTTTACAGTCGCAAGGTGATCCGGCGGCAGGTGGAACCCATCGTCATCGCGGCGGGGACATTCATCCCGGCGGCGGGGTGGGCGGCGCTGTTTATGGTGCTGGAGCCGCTGCTGGGTGGCCGGGCGGCGGTAGCACCGGCCAGCGTGCCATCCGATGTGCTGCTGGCGGTGTTCAGCCTGGGCTTTGTCAACACGTTCATCGCCTATCTGTTTTTCTACTACATCATCCGCGAACTGGGCGCTTTTCGGGCGTCGATGGTGACGTACATCGTGCCGCCGGTGGGGCTGATCCTGGGCGGGCTGGTGCTCGACGAGGTCATCACGACGACTATGCTCATCGGAGCCGGTATGATCTTTACCGGCATCGCCATTGTCAACGTCAGCCCCGGCAAGGTGATGCATTGGCAGTACCTGCGTACACGTTTCGGACCGGCCCGGTCCGGGCACTGACTTATAATGGATTGGTGGGCGACTTTTCGATAAAGGAGTTAGCGACATGCCAGAGATTCACTTTGACCGCTTCTATCGTTACGACGACCTGACGCGGCTGCTGCGCGCCTATGCCGACGAATATCCGCAGCTCGTGAGGCTGGAGAGCCTGGGCCAGAGCTACGAGGGCCGCGACATCTGGGTGGTGGTCGTCAGCAATACGGCCACTGGCCCCGCCGAGGACAAGCCGGCGCTGTGGGTGGATGCCAACATCCATGCCTCGGAGCTGTCGCCATCGACCGCCGCGCTGTATCTGCTGAACAAACTCGCCACACAGTATGGCGACGACGAGGCCATCAGCGCGCTGCTGGATACGCGCACGTTTTACATCGTGCCGCGCCTGAATCCCGACGGCGCGGAGTGGGCGCTGGCCGACGTGCCCAAAATCATCCGGTCCAGCACGCGGCCCTATCCCTATGACGAGGAGCCGCTGCCTGGCTTCGAACGCCAGGACGTGGACGGCGACGGGCGCATGCTCTCCATGCGCATCCCTGACCCCAACGGCCCCTGGAAGTCTCACCCGGACGAGCCGCGTCTGCTGGTGCGGCGCGACCCCACCGAGACCGGCGGCCAGTATTATCGTATGCTGCCGGAGGGCGTCATCGGCGATTACGACGGCTACACCATCACCGAGAAGGTCATCAAGGAAGGGCTGGACCTCAACCGCAACTTCCCGATGGGCTGGCGTCAGGATCACGAGCAGAAGGGGGCCGGTCCCTACCCGGCGTCGGAGCCGGAAGTGCGCGCCGCCGTCGATTTCATCGTCAGGCATCCCAACATCACCGGTGCCATCACGCTGCACACGCTCAGCGGTGTGCTGCTGCGGCCTTACAGCACCCACCCCGACGAGCAGTTCCCCGCCGAAGACCTGTGGACATTCCAGACCATCGGCGCGAAGGGGACCGAGATCACCGGCTATCCGAACGTGTCGGTCTATCATGACTTCCGCTACCATCCCAAAGAGGTGATCTACGGCGGCTTCGACGACTGGGCTTACGATCACTTCGGCGTGTATGCGTGGACGGTCGAAATCTGGAGTCCGCAGAAGCAGGCCGGTATCGAGGATTACAAGTTCATCGAGTGGTACCGCGATCACCCGGTCGAGCACGACCTGAAGCTGCTCAAATGGAGCGATGAAGTTCTGGAAGGCAAGGGGTATATCGACTGGTACGAGTTCGACCATCCGCAACTGGGCAAAATCGAGCTGGGCGGATGGGACACGCTGTATGCGTGGCGCAATCCGCCGCCGCAGTTCCTGGAGAAAGAGGTCGCGCCCATCGCCGACTGGATGATCTGGCATTTGCAGATTTCGCCCCGGCTGGAGCTGCTGGCCGCCGATGTCGAACGGCTGGACGGCGACGTGTTCAAGATCACCGCTGTGGTGCAGAACACCGGCTGGCTGCCGACGGCGGTCAGCAAACGGGCGGAGCAGACGAAACTGGTGCGCGGCGTCGTCTGCGAGCTGGACCTGCCCGACGGCGCGACCCTGCGCACGGGCAAAACCCGCGTGGAACTGGGCCAGCTTCAGGGACGGACCGGCACACCGTCCAGCGCCATGCCCTGGGCGATGGCCGCCGCCACCAGTGACCGCGCCAAAACCGAATGGGTGGTACAGGCCCAGCCGGGCAGCGAAATCACGCTGACGGCCCGCCATCCCCGCGCCGGTAAGGTGACGACTACGCTTAAACTGGATTGAGCGAGAATCAAAACGGGGCCGGTCGCGTGACCGGCCCCGTTTGTTTGTGTACGGCGCGGGTGCGCCGTCGCGCTATTCCTATTCTTCGGGTTCTTCGGTTGCTTCGACTTCCTCGACAGCCTCTTCGACGCTGCCTTCAGTCTCCATCACCGCCAGCGTATATTCACCGGCAGCGGCGTCAGCAAAACTGCCGACCTCAATTGCCAGCGTCTGGCCGGCGCTCACCTCGATGCCGATCAGCGCCGAGCTGAGGATCACGCCGGGGTCGATGTCGTCGTTCTCGAAAGTAGGTTGCTCGGCCCCGTCGACGTACACGCGCAGGTAGGTATCGAGGACCGAGTCATCGTCGCCAACGGCGATGTCAATGACGGCGTCCTCTTCGATAACCAGCGTGTAGACGTCGCGCACACCGAACGCCAGCTCACCCTGAACCGAGTCGCCCAGGGCGATTTCGCCGACTTCGACAATCTCGACTTCCGCCGTACCGGACTCGCGCACGGTGAAGGTGAATTCGCCAGAGGCGTTATCCCCCTGCGCGCCGATTTCCAGGATCAGCGGCAGCGCGCCGGGCACATCGACGCCGGGCACGCTGCCCAGTTCCTCGATGGCCAGCGCCCCGTTTTCCGCGACGTAGATACGCAGCACGGTATCCAGGTCACTTTCGACGATGAAATCAACGGTCGAGTCGGCGTCCAGTTCAAAGGTATACTGCACGCGGCTGCCCGGTTCCAGTTCACCGCTGACGGTATCGCCCAGGGCGATCTGGCCGCCGTCGATCGCCTCGAAGCCGGTGGCACTATCCAGGTACTCGATGGCCGCATCCAGCAGCGGATCGCCATCGCTGAACAGCGTTTCTTCATCGACCGGCACGCGGATGGTGGGCGGCACGCCGATACCCTCGATGTTGATCTCGCCATTGGCATCCAGACCGCGCCCGTCAGTGATCGACGTGGTGATGCCATCCGGCAGGAACACCGGCACCACACTGCCGCCCAGGCCGGACGTTGTGTAGTGGCCGACGATAGCGGCGCGATCCTGAAGGGTCATGTTGTACGAGAAGCTCTCGCAGGCGCTCTGGCAGGCAGGCGCGACCAGCACGGCCAGCGCGCCAGTGTAGCGATCCTCTTCCGGCGGCAGCACAAACTCCGCCGGGAACTCTTCGTTGTAGTAGAATTCGTCGAAGCGCTCGCTGTAGTAGGCGGTGTAACCCGTCACCAGTTCTTCATCGAAGAAGTAAGCCGGGAGCTGGTCCGCCATGTATGCGGAACCGCCGCTGTTCTGGCGCATGTCGATGACGATGCCGGGCACGCCGTTGGCGCGCATGGTCGCCAGCGCGCGCTCCCACAGGCGGAAGGTCAGCGGCAGATCGTCGGAGAAGCTGTAGATACGAATGTAGCCGTAGCCGTTGTCCAGGATGCGGAACTCAATCGGCAGTTCGGTGCCGGTGAGGCCCACATTGAACGACGAAAAGCCGAAGCTGTCCTGCTCTGGGACCAGCGGCAGCGCCACTTCGGTTGTCTCGTCCTCGCCGGGGTTGCGATACACCACCGAGATTTCTTCCATGTCGATGGGGTAGCGCGTCACATAGCGAAGCTGCTGCAAGCGGCGGAAATCCTGCGTGCTGAACGGGGCCGACCAGGCCTGGGTGGCCTCGATGGCGTCCGCAATCGGCTGGCCGTTGATCTCGACAATCTCGGCGCGCAGTTCAATTCCGGCTTCCTCGGCAGGACCGCCCGGCGTCAGGAAGTTGACGATAACACGCCCGTCATCCAGTTCGCGAATGGCCAGGCCCAGACCGCCCTCGATGGCGCGGTTGAAGTCGGCGTTGTCGATGGGCGCGAAGATGTGCCCGTCAGGAATGGACCAGGCGAAATCACGGATCACACGGCGGAAGGCTGCCGTGTCGCCATCGGCCTGCGCTTCTTCAACGCGCGGACGCAGTTCTTCAGAGATCGCGTCCCAATCCAGTCCCTTGTATTCGGTGAAGGCATATTCGCGGCGGAACAGTTCGATCATCTCGTCGAAGGCTTCAACATAAGACAGATTGCTGAAGTCATTCGCCTCGATCTCTTCCGGCTCGTTGAGCGGCACGGACGCTACCTGCGAGCGATCAAAGATGAACGGCTCCTGGTTCATATCGACGACGGTGTACCCCTGCGGCAGAATCACGATGGGGTCGTCATCGGTGAACAGGCGGCCATCCTCACCATAGCCGGACGGGAAACCCTGCTGGTCATCTGGCGACCAGATCAGCAGTTGGCCGCCGATCACTTCCAGTATGTCCTCGCGTTCCGGACTGAGAACCACCGAACTCAGCAACCCGGTGATGAAGTCGCGCTCCTGCTGGAACGGGTCGTCGATCATGTTCTGGGCGATACCCACCGCGAAGATCATCACGCCGGGGTCGTCGGGGTTGATGTTGGCGATATTGCGCAGTTCGGCGCGCGGTTCGATGGGCAGGGAAAGCTCGTAATTGAAGGGTGGGTTGAAGGCGTCATCCAGGATTTTACCAAACACCTGGGCCTCTTCGTTAGTTTCGTAGTACGGGTCGCGTTCCACCAGCGCGACGGCATCGCTCATCACGATGAATGGCTCGTAGAAAAATATGTCGAAATTGGGGAAGGTATAGTCTGTCTCGCCGACAAGCCGCAACGGGCCGCCCTCGTCATTGACGATATCGGCGGGCGGTGGCGTATCTGCTTCATCGGCGTCCTGGGCCAGCGCCGGTGTCAGCGCCAGCAGCGCAGCCAGTAAAACGACAAGTAATGGCATGAACTTGCTAAGCGATATTCGCATATTTCGGCATCCTCCTGCGTAAACGATTGTTGAATTGTACAACGTTACAGCAGGTGAGCCAAACGGGGCAGGGCGCTGGCAACGCAGTTCACATTGTCGTCTAAGCTTGTGGAGAAGTCGGGAAACAAAAAAGCGTCAGCACAGTGGAAATGAAAAAGAGATCAGTTCTGTTGGCAGCGG
>CAZXCK010000134.1:0-2018 GCA_964639225.1 uncultured Anaerolineaceae bacterium
TTCGGCGGCCACCTCAGCGCCCACGTCGAACAGATCAACCAGCTTCACGGACTCGCCTGGCTGCCCTGGCTGTTCCTGCTCTTCGATGCGGCGCGGCGCGCGCCCGGTCGCTGGCTGCCGCTGCTGGCGCTCGCCTGGGCGCTGCAACTGCTCTCCGGCCACACGCAGACCGTGTTCATCAGCGGTGTCGGTCTGGGCGTGTATGGGATTATTTCCGGGTGGTTTGTTGGGGGCGCTGCCCCCAAACCCCCGCCACTTTTGAAAAAGTGGACAAAACTTCGCCTTTTTCGGCGCGGAGCGCCGAAAAGCACGGGGGTCGAGGGGGTTCCCAACCCCCTCGCGGGGTCCGGGGCAGCGCCCCGGAAGAACAACATCGTCTTTAACCTGTTGCTGCTACTGATCGCGGCGCTGCTGGCGGTGATGGTCGCCCTGCCGCAGCTTGCGCCCACGCGGGAACTGGTCAGCGTGTCCAACCGGGGCGGCGGACTCACCCGGCAGCAGGCGACGGCCTTCTCGCTGGAACCGGCGCTGGTGGGGCGCGGACTGCTGCCAAGCTACGCCGGGCAGCCCTTCAGCGAGTACGTGGCCTATGTGGGCGTGGCCGGGCTGATTCTGCTGGCGCTGGGCGCGGCGGCACCGGATCGGCGGCGCTGGCCCTGGCTGGGACTGCTGGCGCTGGGTCTGCTGCTGGCGCTGGGACGTCATAATCCGCTGTACTGGGCGCTGGCCGGACTCCCCGGCTTTGACCTGTTCCGTGTACCGGCGCGCTGGCTGGCCCTGGCGGCGCTGGCGGCGGCCATGCTGGCCGGGCTGGGCCTGCATCATCTGCTGTTGGGGCGGCTGCGGCGCGGCGCGCTGATCGGCGGCGTGGTGGTTGTGGCGCTGCTGGCACTGGCCTCGCTGCTGAGTGGACACGCCTCTGATCTGGTGGATGGTCCCGCCGTGCCGACGGCCATCACCTGGGCCGGGTGGGGCGCGGCGCTGGTCGCCTTCCTGCTGCTGGCGCTGTGGAGCCGGAAGCGTCCCCGGCTCGCCGGCGGGTTAATGGCTGCGCTGGTTGTCGTCGAGCTGTGGGCGGCCTCACACGAGCTGCCGTTCAACGACGCCACCGATCCCGCTGTATATACCGACTCGCGCTTCGCCATCGACCAACTGCGCGCCTACGGCCTGGACGATCCCGCGCCGGGCCGCCTGCTGAGTATCAGCGGGCTGCTGTTCGACCCTGGGGACCGCGCCGCGCTGGAATCGCGCTGGTCGCGGCTGGGCCTGGGCGAACGGGCCGCCGCTTACGCCTTCACCGCCACCAAGATGCAGGAGACGCTGGCGGCTAACCTGCCGCTGCGCTGGGGCGTGCCCAGCATCGACGGCTTCGACGGCGGCGTGCTGCCGACCGCGTATTACTCGGCGTTTGCCTCGCTGCTGCTGCCGGAGGACTCGCCTCCGACGGTGGACGGTCGCCTGCGCGAGATGCTGGCCCAGCCGGAATGTCGGGGCGCGTGCCTGCCACCGCAGCGCTGGCTGGACCTCACCGGGACGCGCTGGCTGCTGCTGGATAAGGTCTACGACCGGGTGCATGAGGGTATCTTCTACGACACCGGCCTGCCGGTCGAGCTGGCCGCCGGGGAGTCCAGCGCGTGGGCCAATGTACAGGCTTTTGAGGGGGATGAACTGCACGCGCTCTACGCCTGCGCCGCCGATGGCTGCGTCGCGCCGCAATCGCTCGATGATGCGCTGGCAGTCGTCAATGATGGCGCGCCGGTGATTATCGACGGGCTGGCGCTGGCCCGCTATCGTCGTGCCGAGGCTGCCGCGCCGGAATCGTTTGATCTGCGCGCGGTGGACCCGCTGACGCTTCACGCCCTGACCTGGGTCGATAGGCGCACCGGCGATTTTGTCCAGCTTGCGCCGCCCGGCTGGCAGCGGGTATATTCCGCCGATGTCAAAATCTACGAGAACCTGAGCGCCATGCCGCGCGCGTTTCTCGTCCACGCGGCGCAGACTCACAGCGGCGATGACGA
>CAZXCK010000134.1:2118-11150 GCA_964639225.1 uncultured Anaerolineaceae bacterium
AACCTCATGTTCCGCGCTGTGCCGGTCCCGGCGGGCGCACATGAGATCGTGTTCACGTTCGGCTATGGTCCGCGTCTGACGCTGCTGCTGGCGGGCAGCGGACTGCTGGCGCTGGCGCTGCTGGCCGTCGCGGCGTGGAACGCCTACCACAGCAGGCCGCGCGCGGCCACCGGCCACTCGACTTCGACCTGACCGTTACGCACGCCGTAAATCTGATTGTGCAGGTTGGTCACGACGCAGGTATGCACCGGGATGACATGCACACGCTCGCCGACAGCCGGTTTACGCTGGCAGCGGCTGAGATCGACATGGGCGTGTTCTTCGCTGAGCATGTGAATGTGCGCGTCCGGGTATTCGACGATGCGCCCGTGTCCGTCGGCCCAGCGGTCGGCGGCCAGCGCCTTGCTGCCACTGTCGAGCGTGGCGCGGTCGTCGTCCGGGCGGCTGATGACGGTCGCCGCTATCGTCATGGCGCAATCGCTCTGCTGTGCCCAGCCCTTGCCCACGCTGGACCAGTCGTAAAATACGTAAGTGCCCACCCGTAATTCGGTCAGTTCGGGGAAGTCCGCCGCTTCCAGCGCCGCGCCGGAACCGCCGCCGCTGACCGCTTCAACGGCGATGCCGTCGCGGTCGAGTTGTTGCAGCACCTCAAGCAGCGCCGGGCGGCTGTCCACCGTGCTGGGATAGACCAGCATCCCGGCAAAATGCAGGTTCGGCTCGGCGTGGATGCAGCGCGCCAGGTCGATTGCCAGGGCGGGCGGCGCGCCCGTGCGCTGGATCGACGTCGCCAGATCGACCAGCACGCGCAGCACGACGCCAGCCTCGCGGGCGGCTGCCGCCAGTCCCTCGACACCGGGCAGGCTGTCCGCCGCCGCCGTGACGCGCACGCGCCGCGCCAGTTCGGCCAGCCGCCGCGCTTTGGCCGCGCCGATCACCATGTACGGAATCTGGATGTCGTCGATACCGGCCTCGGCGAAAACCTGGGCCTCGGTCACCTTCTGGCAGGCGATGCCCACCGCTCCCGCTTCGAGCTGGCGGCGGGCGATGTCCGGGATTTTATGGGTCTTGATGTGCGGGCGAAAGTCGATGCCCAGCGCGTCGCAGCGATCCTGCATGCGCTGAATGTTGCGTTCCATAATGTCCAGGTCGATCAGCACGCTGGGCGTTTCCAGGTCTTGAATGTGCATGGATATGCTCTCCGTTGGGAATTTCGGGTGGGTTGGTCGGGCAAATGTCACCATTATAAACCGTCGCATAAGACGCGCCTAACTTCTGCGGGCAGGCTTGCCAAAACCGGCTGCGCCCCTCTAGGATAGCGATATGCACACGATACGGAGACTGAAACAGCCCATGACACTGATTCACACCCGGCAACAGGTGCAGCGCGTGCTGCTCATCACGCTGATCCTCAATCTGGCGGTGGCCATTGGCAAGATCATCGTGGGCACGGTCAGCGGCGCGCTGGCCATCACCGCCGACGGTTTTCACTCGCTGATCGACGGGTCGTCTAACGTCATCGGCCTGATCGCCAACCGCATCGCCCAGCGCCCACCAGACGCCGACCATCCCTACGGCCACCGCCGCTTCGAGACACTGGCGGCGCTGTTCATCGGCGGCTTTCTGATTCTCGTCGGCTGGGAGATCACCACGAGCGCGGTCGAGCGTCTGCGCAACCCCGCCGTGCTGGATGTGACGCCGCTGATGTTCGGCGTGCTGCTGGTGACGCTGGCGGTCAACATCGGCGTGAGCACCTACCAGATTCGCCAGGGCAAACGGCTGCGCTCCGAGCTGCTGCTGGCCGACGCCGCCAACACGCGCACTGATGTGTTCGTCACGCTGTCGGTGATCGTCAGTCTGGTGGTGGTGACGCTCACCGGCTGGACGTGGATCGACGGCGCGGCGGCGCTGGTGGTGGTAGCGCTGATCGGCCATGCCGCCTGGCGCATCTTCCAGCAGACGGCCCGCGTGCTGGTCGATACAGCCCCGCACGATCCGCAGCGGTTGGCGGCGCTGGTCGCGGCGCACCCGGCGGTCGAACGGGTGATCCGGGCACGCAGTCGCGGCCCCATCGACGAGACATACATCGATATCGACGTGCAGGTAGCGCCCAGCACCACCGCCGACCAGATCGCCGGCATCACTGGCGACATTCGCTGCTGCCTGGAAAACGCGCTGATGGGCATCGCCGAGGTCGAGGTGCATTTTGTACCCGGCACCATCGACGAGGCGGACTATCCGCTGCGCGTGCAGGCGGTGGCCGGCGGGCTGTGCCTGCGCACGCATGAGGTGTTCGTCAGCGAGGGGGCGCACGGTCGCGCGCTGGATATGCACGTCGAGGTTCCGGCGGACCTGACACTGGGGGAAGCGCACCGCCTCGTCAGCCAGCTAGAAGCCAGTATCAGACTCCAGATGCCGGAGGTTCACGAGATCGTCAGCCATATCGAACCGACCGACCCCGGCGCTTCGAGCGAGCATCTGCTGCCCGCCGCCGAGCGCGAACCCATCGAACGGCGCGCGCTGAGTCTGCTGGCGAACGCCTATCCGCATGTGGACTGGCACCATCTGCGGCTGTACAGCGGCCCGGATGGTCTGTCGCTGACGCTGCACGCGGCGCTGCCCGCCAGCGAAAGCGCCGCCAGCGCTCACCAGATGGTTGAGCAGGCCGAGACGCTGCTGCGTATGCACATCGCTGGATTGTGCCGAGTCACTATCCACGCTGAACCTTACGAACACCAGAAATAACCGCCCGACTCATCCTGCGTTTAACCGCCCTGGTTATACTGATGCGCGTATTCAAAAAGGAGCAGAGACGATGGCAGACGAACTATCTGGCAGAGTGGTCATGGTGACTGGTGGCGCGGGCAGCGTGGGTCAGGGTGTGGTCCGGGCGTGCGCCGCTGCCGGGGCGCGTGTGGCGCTGGTGGACCTTAACGCCGAGCGTGTCCGCGCGGCGACTGAGGCCACCGGCGGGCATGTGAAGGGCTTCGCCGCCGACCTCAGCGACCCTGACGCCGTTGACAGCGTGCTGCGCGATATCGAGTCGCAGATGGGGCCGGTGCAGGCGCTGGTGCATACGGTCGGCGGTTACGCGGCGGGCCAGCCGGTCCACGCCGGGCGCATGGACGTATTCGACAGGATGATGGCGCTCAACACGCGCGTGCTGTATCTGGTGTGCGGCAGGGTGGCGGCGCATATGCTGGAACACGGCATCCCTGGCAGCATCAGCATGATTCTGGCGCGGGGCGCGCGCCAGGGGACCAAGAACCACGCCGCTTATGCCGCCAGCAAGGCCGCCGGTGCGCGCATCATGGAGAGCATGGCCGCTGAACTGCGCGACAACAACATCCGCGTCAACGGCATCTCGCCCAGCGTCATCGACACGCCGCCCAACCGCGAGGCCATGCCCAACGCCGATTTCGACGCCTGGGTGAAACCGGCACAGATCGGCGACCTGGCGGTGTTCCTGGCTTCGGATGCCAGCGCGGCGATCACCGGCACGGAGATAGTTATCGCGGGCCGCTCATAGTCGGCCCGTACGCGGCCCGCTCATAATCGGCCCGCCTGGGCGCTGCCCCGGACCCGCGCAAACTCGTGCCACTTTTGATGCCGATCAAGAATTCAGAGCCGAGTAAAGGGGCGGACCGGTACCGCCCGGCGTTAAAACACCGGGCTACAGTAAGCGTGTCTGCTAAAGAGACACAAAAACAGACTCACGTAACCTGCCATGAGGGACTGGGGCGTTGGATAGCAGAGGCGGCGGGCGCGCTGTAGCGCGCCCTTACGATAGGGATGGCGTACACGCCACTCGATCAAGAGTGTTTTAACTCTGCACCAATTTGTTAATCTGCATGAAAAGTGGACAAAACTTTGCCTTTCTCGGCGCAAAGCGCAAGCCGATTGCGGCAAAGTGAAGGCGAGCGCGAAGGTTCTACCTTCGCTGACGGTATTCCTGCTCGTCCGGTGTTGGGCCCGAACTTTCGCGCCTGACGGCCTGTGTCAAGTCTGTATGATGGAATAAAGTTCTGGTATAAAATGACCTCATGACTTCTGAACCCATCGTACACATCACGGGCCTGACCAAACGCTATCCCGGCAGCAGCCGACTGGCGCTGAACAATCTCGACCTCAGCATCCAGCCGGGGGAGATTTTCGGCTACCTGGGGCCAAACGGAGCCGGTAAGACGACGACCATCCGGCTGATGCTCAACTTTATCCGGCCCAGCGCTGGCAGCATTCGCGTACTGGGACTCGACGCCAACCGCCATTCGACGCGCGTCCGGCAGCAGGTGGGCAATCTGCCTGGTGAGCTGAACCTGTGGGATCATCTGACCGGGCGGCACACGCTGCGCTATCTCAGCGGATTGCGGCCCGGCTGCGACCTGCGCTACGCTTACGAACTGGCAGAGCAGCTCGACCTGGACCTGGACATCCGCTGCGGCAGCTATTCGACGGGCAACAAGCGCAAGCTGGGCATCATCCAGGCGATGATGCACCGTCCGCCGCTGCTGATTCTGGATGAGCCGACGACCGGCCTGGACCCGCTGGCGCGCCAGACGTTCCAGCATTTGCTGGCGGGGGCGCGCAGCGAAGGCCGGACCGTGTTCCTGTCGTCGCATATCCTGTCGGAAGTGCAGGCCATCTGCGACCGGGTGGCCATTATACGCGGCGGCGAGCTGCAGACCGTGATGCCGGTGGCGCGTCTTGGCGATGCCATCGAGCGCCATGTGACCATCTACAGCCCGGACTCGCTCACCGTCGATCAATGGGCGAGCCTGGACGGTGTGGCCCATGCCCAGGCCGGGCCGGGATTTATTCGCCTGCGGGTGACCGGCTCGCTGGACCCGGTGGTGAAATTCGCGGCGCGGCACCGCGTGGACAATCTGCAGATTGAGACGAGTGGGCTGGAAGAGTTGTTTATGACGTTCTATGGCCGCAACGGCGCATCGAACAACCACCAAGAGGAATGAGGCACGACCGTATGACCGACACCCTCACCCAGACCTCGCCACGATCCGCTGCGCTGCCCCGTGCCAGCTTCATTCAGCCGGGTGTCATCTTCCGGCGCGCCCTCATCGACAATCTGGCGGGTATCGTGGCCTGGGGTGTCGGCTACAGCGCGCTGATCGTGTCGGTGGTGGTGCTGTATCCCATTCTGGAAGAGAACAACACGCTTTTCAGCGTGCTGAGCGGCCTGGGACTACTGGAAATATTCACGGCCAATTACCCCATCGACCCCAGCGCGCTGACCACGTTTCCGGGCTATCTGGCGTTTGAGGCACTCGGCTGGGGGCCGGTGATTTTTTCGGCGTATCTCATCCCGCAGACGCTGGGCGCGGTGCTGGGCGAGGAACAGCGCGGCACGCTCGATCTGCTGCTGAGTACGCCCATCACACGCTGGCAGCTCATCACCGAAAAGACGCTGGCGATTGTGGCCTCGCTGGTCTTGATTCTGAGCATCATGCTGGCGACGCTGCTGGTCAGCACCGGGCTGTCGAACCAGGTCGAACTGGAGACCTGGCAGGCGCTGGCCGGTGTGTGGCACATTCTGCCGATTTCGCTGGTGGTCATCGCGGTGACGCTGCTGCTGTCGGTGACGTTTTATAATCCGCGCATGGTCGGCGGGCTGGCGGCGCTGTTTATCATCGTCAGCTATTTTGTGCGCAGCCTGTCGGATATGGCGCAGCTTCCGCTGCTGGATGTTCTGCGACGCTTTTCGATTTTTCACTATTTCAGCAGCATCGGTGCCATGATCGACGGAGTCAACTGGCGCGCCGATATCGGCCTGATGCTGCTGGCATTGGTGATCTTCGGGCTGGCGCTGCTCAGATTCCAGCGCCGCGACCTGGGATTATAGCCTACCCTGTGTTTTCCGCTTCCAGCGAGTCGCGCAGTTCGCGGGCGGCGGCGTAACGCGGGTTGCGCCACAGGGCCGCGTCCAGGTTGTTGATGGCGCGCTGGGTATCGCCCAGGCCCAGGTATGCGCGGGCGATGTAGTAATACGACTCCTCGACGCCGGGCGCGTCGGCCACCACCTGCCGCGTCAGGGCGATCACATCGTCATAGCGCCCCATCTGCAGATAGGCTTCATACGGCTCGAACTGGTACCACATCATACGCCAGGGCAGACCGACACGGCGCGCCTCGTCGAAGGCGTTGGCGGCTTCTTCGTAACGTTCGAGCGCCACCAGCGCCATGCCCGCGTTGAACAGATCGAACGAATCGCGGCCCTCGGCCATGTCGGCGCTGACCTGCTCCAGAGTCCACTGGGCCGCTGCTGCCGGGTCCCACATTTCGCCCATGAGGGCCTGCAGGCGCGCCTCGTCCTCTGGTCGGTAGAGGACCATGTAATAGCGGTTGAGGCTGCGCCAGCGTTCGTCCAGATCGTCATAATCAAACGGACGGCCCTGGTTATCGACACCGGCCCCCAGCAGCGAGTCGTAAGCGTAGAACTGGCGCAGGTTGTCGTCGTAACCCATGATGACACGGTTGTGGCTCATCCAGTCGTACATAACGTTGCCGCCGTCGTAGTAGGCATTTTCGATCAGCACCGGGAAGCCGTTGGCGACCAGCGCCCGCAGCAGATCGAGGGTGCCGCCGGTGCGCTCGATGCCGCGCAGGCCGAACGTCTCGGCATAGTCGATCATCTCATCCAGGCGCACACTCATATCGTCGCTGTGGGGATTCAGGAAGCTGATGGTGTCGCGGTATTGCAGGGGATCATCGACCCAGTAAGACATCTGGATCGTCAGCGCCGCCGAGGCGCAGCGGTTGACGTCCTGCCACACCAGCGACAGCCCATCGAGGCGGGCGCTGGTGGGCAGCGCATCGCCCAGCACGACATCGGGCGGGGCGTCGGGGTCGATCTCTTCGGCATGGATCACGCCGGGCGCGGCCATCAGTGCAGCCAGAAGCGCACCGGCGATAATCGCCAAAAGTCGGGATTTCAACATAGAATTGAACCTCATCCATCTGTTTGCCGGATCATACTAACACATTTCGGGTCACTGGCTGATGAGGCGTTGGTAAATCGTATGTGAGGGCGTTCACATATCGCCGACCTGGACGAAGTCCAGGCGGACGACGTTCTCCGCGCAGGTATCGCGGGTGGTGATGGTATACACCGGCGACAGCGGCGCGCCCGCCGCGCTGAGTAGCTGCACGCGGTAGGTTCGCTGCAACGGCGCGCCGCCCAGCAGCACCTCGAAGCCGCCCGGCCCGAAAGCTGCGCTGGCGCCGCTGTAGACGCGCATGGGCGCGTCTGCCGGGTTCTGAGTGTCGATTGTGCTGATGACCAGCCCTTCGAGCGGCTCGCCGTCGGGGCCAGTCACCGTCCCGGCGATGCTGGCCCAGTTGCATTCTTCATTGTTGCTGTTGGCCGCGTAGCGCACGCCGCCGGTTGCCATGGCGAACGGCGGCAGATCGACCAGCGGCGGCCCGGACATCTCCGGTTCGGGCGCGGGCGTCCAGGTGACGACGACGAACGGTGTCGGCGGCGCCAGCGGATTCAGCGCCGCGTTGTACGGGTCGCGCCACACCATCGCAAAGTAGACGATCAGCGCGCCGGTCCCCAGCAGAAACAGCAGCGTCAGCAGGTTGTAGCGCCACGCTCCCTGGCGGCGGCGGACAACGGGCCGGGCGGTGGCGCTGCGTCTGCCGGGCGAAGCGGGCGGCAGTTCGTGCGGCAGCGGCGGGAAACGCTCGCCGGGGGCCGGGCGGCGCACCTGCTGCGGCTGATTCTCAGCGAACAGCCCCTCAAGCTCTGCCGGGATGTCGAGCGTCAGCGGGCCATCGAGCAGGGGCATGTCGTCATCGGGCGTGAGGTCACCAGCGGACGCCGCTTCGTCGCTGTCGTCGGCGGGAAACAGTGGACCGCGCGCATCCAGCTTTTTTTTGCGCTGGCGGCTGCTGACACGGCGCACGTCCGCCGAAAATTCCTGCTCGTCGTCACTCATAGCTGTGTCCTGTGCTGGCTAGGGCGCAGTCGGCTGCTGGCCGAACGGTCGAACCTGGATGAAACGCACGATGGCCGCGTTGGCGTTGCAGTCCTGCGGGAACGTAACCTGCACATCGGGCGACAGCGCCACCCGGTCGCCCACCAGCGATTCCAGCCGCACGAAATAGGTCTGGTCGTTGATGGTATTGGCGACGGTCACTTCCCAGCCGGAGAGCGGCCCGTACAGCGAGTTATCGCCAGTGGTAACGACACGCTCGAAATCGCCGGACTGGCTGAAGACGCGCACGCGGAACTGCCGGTCGAGTTCGTTGCCGTCCAGGCCCAGCACGCTGCCGCCGATCCCCTGCCAGGCGCAGCCCAGCGCGTTAACGTTGTTGGGGCCAATGATCACACTCTCGCGCTGCTCGAACAGGAAGGGCGAGTCGGTGGGCGTAAAGGTCAGTGTGGGGCCTTCGGGTGTGGGGGTGCCGGTGGGCGTGGCCGTATCGGCTGGCGTGGGCGTCAGCGATGGCGTCTCGGTGGGGCCGGGCGTGCTGGTGATGGTGGCCGACGGCGTGACGGTCGGCGCTTCGGTGGGCGTCAGTGACGGTGTGACGGTGTCGGTTGGCGTGAGCGTCAGCGTGGGGGTCAGGGTCTCGGTGGGGGTGTTGGTGGGCGTCGCGGTAGGCAGCCCCATCGAAGTTGGCAGCGCGACTGTCTGCGTGTCATCGTCTGCCGGGCTGGCCAACTGCACCGCCACAAACACGATGATCGCCACCGTCCCTACCAGAAAAATCAGACTGAGCGTGTTGAATATTGCCGCTTTTTGCATGCTGGTTTCTCGTTTGTTTATCTGCTGTCATGTGCTTTGCCAAATTAATGCGGATAAACCGATCTCGTAGCATGCCTTCGCCAGCGGTTCAAAACCGCTGGCTACAGGGAGCCGACCCACTGAAGGGGTCGTGTCCCCTGTGGCACGCAACTGGGGCGGTTCTTTGTGTCTCTTTAGCAGACACGCTTCCTGTAGCCTGCTGCAAGCAGCTTGTGTTTTAACGCCGGGCGGGATCGGTCCGCCCCTTTACTCCGCTCTAAATACTTA
>CAZXCK010000135.1:0-11081 GCA_964639225.1 uncultured Anaerolineaceae bacterium
GGCGTCCCCGTTTTGTGTACAATGCGCCTCACAGTTCGCCGGTAATGGATGTGCTGGTATTGTGATAAAGCGAGTTTTCCTCTGGCTGCGCGTTGGCCTGCGCTGGACCGTGCGCGCGGTCCGCATGGTGGTGGCGCTGCTGCTGCTGACCTTCATACTGCAACGCTCGACCTACCCGCTGCATATCAACTGGAACGCCGTCTCGGCGATGGTGGGCAGCCAGCAGTTTGATTACGTCGGCTGGACGATCGGCGCGCTGGCGACCAAAGCCGGGCAGTTCCTGTGGGGTGTGCATCCGTTTATGGACGAGGCGGCCCGCAGCGAGTATGTGCGCGCCTACATGGCCGATCTGGCCCAGGCGCAGGCGCTGGAAGCCGAGATCGAAGCGGTGTACTTCGACCCTGCCGAACCAGACCCGGAAGCCGCCACCAGCGAGCGCCGCGCCCGGCGTGACGACCTGCGCGCTGATTTGCGCGCGCGCCAGCCGCTGATGGAGAGCATCCTTGAGGGGCAGGTGGCGGCGGTGCTGGTGGATGAGGGCTTCGGCGCGCTCGGCCAGTTATTGCCGCCCATCGCCATGCACTTCACACCCATGCCCAACCTGCTGATCGCCAGCCCACGCGACCGCATCCGCTTTGACATCTCGCTCAGCCTGGAGCCGATGCCGGTCGATGAGCGCGTCGCCATCGAACAGCGCATCGAGTCCGAGCTGGAATTATCGACGCTCATTGTGCCGCTGGGCGGCATGGCGCTGTTCCCGGCTATGATTAACGAGACGAGCAGCATCCCCTGGGCCGTGGAGACCTTCGCCCACGAGTGGATGCACCATTACCTGTTCTTCTATCCGCTGGGGCTGAACTACGACTTCTCAGGTGAGGCGCGCATCATCAACGAGACAGTGGCCGATCTGTTCGGCAAAGCCATCGCCGGGCGCGTGCTGGCTCGTTATTACCCGGAATACGCGCCCGCCGCCCACGACGGGCCGGCGACACTCATCAACTGGCAATCGACCGAGCCGCCGGCGTTCGACTTCGGCGCGGAGATGCACCGCACGCGCACCCAGGTTGACCGCATCATGGACGACATCGCACTGATGCAGGCCAAAGCCGAACGGGCACAGCAGCAGGGCCGCGAAGCCGCTCACCTGGACGCCAACGCCGACCGCCTGATCGTCAAAGCCGAGACTTACATGGAAGCCCGCCGCGTGGTCTTCTACGAGAACGGTTGGCGTATCCGGCGGCTGAACCAGGCCTATTTCGCCTTCTACGGCGGCTACCAGGGCGGCATTCCCGGCATCGGCGGCCAGGACCCCATCGGCCCGGCGGTGCAGGACATCCTGGACACCAGCGACAGCCTGCATACGTTTATCGTCACCATGCGCGGCATCACCACCCGCGAGCAACTCCTGAGCGTGCTTAACTCAACACTCCAGACTGAAGATTTGCAGTAATATATAGTTAGTGAACATATCAGTATGGATTTCAGTCATGCATACAGAACCCCATTGCAGACATGAAGTGCTCGAAGGCAACGTCCACGTCTTCATCATCGAGAAGGCCAGCGCCCAGGCCGTCAACGAGTTCCTGAATGGCGTCATCGATCTCTATGATGTGCTGCCGCCCGGCGAACCGGCGCGTGTACTGGTGGACCTGCGCCCGGACGGCCTGCCACCGGTCAACGCCGCCATGCGTGCGGGCCGGCGCTTCGCCCGTGAGCGCGACAACCAGCCAGAGGCGCGCTTCGCTTACCTGCACGATTCCAACCCGCTGATCTCGATGGCGCAGACTTTCCTGGATATTCTGCGCATCAAGACCGTCAAGCGCCGCTTCTTCGAAAACTACGACGAAGCCATCGGCTGGCTGCGCGCCGACAGCTAGACCGCCGCACCACCTATCCGAATCAAAAACGCCAGGCCAGCAGCGCCCGGCGCTTTTCTGTTCGCCCTCTGCGCTAGAATTTCCAGTCTTTGAGGAGACCAGCCATCAGCGCCGCCCGCTGCGGCAGGCTGTTGATGACCACATGCTCGTGGACAGCGTGCAGGCCGTCGCCCTGCGGGCCGAGTCCGTCCAGCGTGGTGATACCCATGCTGGCGGTGATGTTGCCATCGCTGCCGCCGCCGCTGCCATCCTCGCGCACGGTAACTCCGTAACGCTCGCCTATGGCCTTCACCTGAGCGACAGCCGCCTTCATCTGGTCGTTGTGTTCCATCGGGCCGCGCATGTGCAGCGTCTCCACGCGGACCTGAGCGCCCGGCAGGTTGGGCTGCAAACCGCGAATAGCGTCGCGCACGCGCTCCATCTCGCGCATGGTCAGGAAGCGCGTATCGACCGTCATCTGCGCCTCGGCGGGGATGACGTTCATCGTCGTGCCGCCGCTGGCCACCGTCACCGAGACGGACGTGCCGTTGCGCAGGTCGTTGAGGCTGTTGATCTTCAGCGCCTGCTGCGACAGCTCGATGAGCGCGTTGATGCCCTGTTCTGGCGCGTTGCCAGCGTGGGCCGCCTTGCCGCTGATGTGAATCTGGTAGGCGGCCATGCCCTTACGCCACGTCTTGATGGCGCCATCGCGCGTGCCGGGTTCCATCACCAGCACCAGACCGCACTGCTTGGCCACTTCCTCGATGACCGGGATCGAGTGAATGCTGCCCACTTCCTCGTCGGTCGTCATCAGAATCCAGATGGGACGCTCCGGCAGTTCGCCGCGCTCGACCAGCCCCATCAGCGCCGTCAGCACGATGGCGATGCCACCCTTCATATCGACCGCGCCGGGACCAAACAGCCGCCCGTCGGCGTCGATGGTCACCGGGCGCTCGGCCAGCGTGCCCAGCGGCCACACCGTGTCGATGTGAATCAGGAACATAATCGGCTGGCCGGGGGCGTCCTCGTTCCACTTAGCCAGCAGAAAGTCGCCCACCTTCTCCTGTGGCATGCGCGTCACCGACGACGCGCCCATGCCCCGGAATTTGCCTTCCAGCAGCGTGCCCAGCAGATCGACGTGCGATTTTTCCAGTGTGGGCGTCTCGTAATTAACCAGGTCGGTGAGCAGGTTAACCATGCTCTCCTTCTGGCTTGCGAAGTAAGCGAGTAGGTCTGACATGATGTCCTCAAACAGCGTGGATGGTCAGGATAACACGATCTTAAAGTTCAGCGGAGTTTAATCGTTTGCCGGTTTGGCGTCAAGCGATTCAGAACGGGCACAGATCGCGCGGGGTATAGCTGGGACTGCGCGTGCCATAGCGGTTGATAAGTTCCAGCGCGTCCTCACGGGCGGCGATGGTCTGCTCGACGGCCACGCAGGCGGCGCTCATGTCGCTGGTCTGCTGGAACGTCTCCCAGAATATTCGCGCCAGCAGCGCATAAACCGGAATCTCCTCATTCGATTCGGGATAGGCGGCCATGACTTCCTCAAACGCGCTGAACGCTCCCAGCCCCTGAAGTTCGGTCTGGGCCAGCAGCTTACGATACAGCGCGAAGGCGCGCAGAATGGGCGTCTCGGCGTTGTGCCAGGTGCGCAGTTCCTCGCCGTCGATGGCGATGCGATAGAGGCTGGCCGCCTGCTCCATCTCGCGGCGGACGAAGTGACGCTCGGCCTCGTGGATGACCTGAATACGGAAGCGCGGCGGGTCTGGCTGGACGATGGACAGCACGTACAGGCTGCCGTCCCAGTCGTAGATATCGACGCCGGTGCGCAGCGGCCCGGTGACGAACGTGCCGGTGCTGGCCATCCGGGTGACGATCTCCAGCACGCGGTCGCCGTCGATGTCCTGGAACTGCGGCAGCGCGTCGCTGGTGACCGCCGTCCCCAGCAGGCTGGCGAAGCGGCCCAGTTCCGGCTGCCAGCCGATGACATGCAGCCGGTAGCCGCATAAAGACGGGTCATCGTCGTCGCAGGTAGGGACGGCGAAACCCAGCTCCGGGCGCTGGTTGACGTTGGCATCTTCCAGCAGAATCACCTGCGGCGGTTCCGGCTGGCTGGTGCTGAAGGTGTAGCGGGTGATGAAACGTCCGTCCTCGCAGCCGAGGACGACCAGCAGGCCGCCCAGGTCGGGCACGGCCAGACTCAGCACGATCTCCGGCGCGCCCTCGCCGGTCAGGTCGATATCGGTGCGCTCGTAGCCGTCCTCGACGAGAACGGCCCAGTCCTCACGCAGGGCGACGCCCAGTTCTACCGGGTCGCCGCCAGCGTTGAGATAGGCCAGCAGCGCGTCCAGCAGCGGAATCTCGGCGCTGGGGCGCGCCGCGAGCGTGACGCCGGTCTGGCGCGGCGGGCAGGCGACGCGGTTGGGTGTGGCTGTCGGCTGACCAGCCAGCGCGACGACCGTCGCCGGGTTGGCGAAATCCGAGTCGACCGGTGGCAGCGTAGGCAGCAGCCCCAGGATGGTCTGGCCGGGTGTGGTTGTGGGGAAGGGAATCGCCGTCGATGCGGCGGGCGCGTCCGCCGCTGGCTGGCAGGCGGCCACCAGCACAGCGATCAGCCCCAACAGCAGCAGACGCGCGGATCGGGCCATGTGATGTCAGTCGTCGGCCTGCAGACGCTCGATCAGTTCGGCGTCGCGGCTGAGGTTGCGATGGCGGATCACCATGCTGCCCATCAGCAGCGTCAGCACGATGAACGTCACCGCCAGTCCCATAATCAGATAGTCGAGTGTGTCGGGCGTTGCCGATGGCATGGGCCGGTTCTCCTTATCTTTCCAGCAGCTTCTGCTTCAGCGCCAGCACGCGCTGCGCCCGGTTCTCCAGGCGAATACGATACCACATCAGCGTGACCGGAACCAGCGCGCCCCAGATCACCATGTTGGCCAGCAGCGCTACGGTCATACTCGGTGAGGCGTCGAAGCTGCCCTCGGCAGTCTGTGGGCTGGGACCGACCACCGTCGGGTGGATCGTCTCCGGCACGATGCGGATGATAACCAGCGTCAGAATGACGGTGACAATCGCCAGAATGCCGTACACCGAAGCAAAGCGGCGGCGCGTATCCGGGTTTTCGATGCCGTTGCGCAGCATCAGATAAGCGGCGTAGGTCAGCACCATGATGGCGGCGCTGGTCAGGCGCGGGTCCCACGTCCACCACGTATTCCAGATGGGCCGCGCCCAGACGGAACCAGTCGCCAGATTGATGATCGACAGCGCCAGGCCAACCTCGACACCGGCCAGGGCCAGCGTATCCCATTTGATGTCACGGGTGCGCAGGTACATCACACCGCCCAGCACCGTCCCGCCGAACGCCAGAAACGCGCCGAAGAACGACGGCATGTGAATGTAGAAAATGCGCTGCACCTCGCCCTGAATGACATCCGTACCGGCGTAGCTCAACGCCAGGAACAGACCGGCCAGCACGGCGATGACCGTGACGCCGGTCAGCACGGTGAGGGCGCGCGGGCGCGCGCTGGGGGCGGCTTCCACGCCGGACGACGCGCCAGATGCCCCCGGAAAATCCTGAACTGCACTCATCTCGCTTATCCTGTCAACTCGTGTTCGCTGTAGCGATAAACCTGCAAAAATCTACAAAAACCTGCCGGTATTATACCGTTTCCGCCGCGAGATGCGAGGCTTTCATCAGACAGGGCTGGCAAAGATCACCATACGCTCGCAGCCGTCCTCGAACGGGCCGTATTCGGTGTCGCCATAGACCGCCTCGACCATGAAGCCGGCCCGTTCCAGCAGCAGGCGCAGCTCTGAATAGAAGTAGTAGTACAGCACCAGCGGCGCGACGGTCCGTTTGACCGTGCCATCGCCGGTGATCTCGTCGTAAATCCAGGTGACGCGCAGAAGCTGCTGGGTGCGGTCCAGGTAGCTGTGCGACTGCTGCATGACCATATGGCCGGATTCGGGTTCCAGGAAGGTGCGTTCCATCATGACGGCGTCCGTCTCCTGCGTGCCGAAGATGTCGCCCGCGTTGGGCAGGTCCAGCACCAGCAGGCCGTCGGGCGCGGTCCAGGCGCGCAGCTTCTGCAGCACGGCAATCTGCGCTTCCTGGTCGTGAAAGTGCATCAGGCCGTTGTACGGAACCAGCACCAGCTTAAACAGTTTGTCGAGTTCGTAGGTCAGCACATCGCCATGATGCAGATGCAGGTTCTGCTTCAGCTCCGGCGACGTTTTGCGCAGACGCTCGGCGCGGTCGAGCATGGCGCGCTCGTTGTCGATGCCGTGTACCTCGTAACCCTGCTGGGCCAGCGGGGCCATAACGCGCCCGGTCCCGCAGCCGATGTCGATCATCGGCCCGCCGTACTCCTCGGCCAGTTCCAGGTAAAGCTGGATGTCGTCGGTCTTGTCGCTGTTCTCCGCGTCGTAATAGCGGACGATGGTGCCATAGAAACCGGGCATGGTGGTCTGATTCTCCCTGTATGTCGTTGGTTGACTACCTGTAACATGGCGGCGAGTTTACCCTCTCCCCGCCCGATTCCAAAAGGCCCAACCCGCGCTTCAGCGTAGGGCTATCGTAGACCGTGTGTTATTGTTCGCCGATAATGCCTCTGCTAGAATACCCGTCAACATTTCGTTTTCGTCAATAGAGTCCGGGTTTGCGATAACCGGACAGAGAACAGAGTTTTGCAGGGGGAACCAGACTTGAAGGCATTACGCATTTCTGTCATGCTGGCCCTGGCCGCGCTGATGCTGGTCAGCATCGCGCCGGCGCTGGCCCAGACCGCCGATTTCACCACCACCTTTAACCAGAACGCCGTCATCCGCAGCGGCCCGGACAGCAGCTTCGACCGGCTGGGTGTGGCCCAGGCGGGCAGCGCCGTTCGCCTGGATGGTCGCAACGACAACGGCAACTGGGTGCGCGGCATTACGTCCAGTGGGGTGATCGGCTGGGTGTCGTCCGGCACGATCAACATCACGCTCGGCGAACTGGGCGCGCTGCGTCCCGTAAGCCAGACGACGCCCTTCACACTGACGGCGCCCGCCGCTCCTGCGCCGCCGCCCGCCGTGGCGCCCGCCACCAGCGGCGATACCAGCGGAAACATCATCAGCGCCACGACGAACGTCAACATGCGCAGCGGCCCCGGCACCAATTTCGCCCGCGTGGGCGGGGTGACCGGCGGCGCGCCGATCAACGTCGATGGCCGCGACGCTGGCTCCGGCTGGGTGCGCGGCATCAACCAGAGCGGAGTTGTCGGCTGGGTGTCGGCGACGTTTACGACCATCGCCCCCGACGCGCTGGCCGCGCTGCCGGTGGTCGGCCCGGACACGCCGTTCGCGCTCCAGCCGCCGCCCGGTGGCGCAGCGCCTGCGGCTGACGCGGCGGCTGCCGCCGCGCCCATCGTGAGCACCTCGCCCATACGCGGCTTCAGCTACGGTGGTCACATCCAGAATTTCAGCGAACCGACGTTTAACGCCATGCGCCGTTCCGGCATGACGTGGATTAAAAAGCAGTGGCGCTACTTCGACGGGCAGGACCCTGCCGCCGTCCAGGGCTGGATCGACACCGCGCACGCTAACGGCTTCCGGCTGATGGTGGGCGTCGTCGGCCAGCCGGGCGAGCTGCTCGGCCCCGGCTATATGGAGCGCTACGCCGCTTTCGTCGGCGGGCTGGCGGCACGCGGCGCGGATGCTATCGAAATCTGGAACGAGCCAAACATCGCCCGCGAGTGGCCCGCCGGGCAGATCAGCCCGGCCCTGTACACCGACCTGCTGCGCGTATCGTACAACGCCATCAAGGGCGCTAACCCGAACACGATGGTCATCAGCGGCGCGCCCGCGCCCACTGGCTTCTTCGGTGGCTGCAGCGGCGCTGGCTGCGATGACAACCTGTTCCTGGCTGGCATGGCCGCCGCCGGAGCCGCCAGCTACATGGACTGCGTCGGCATTCACTATAACGAGGGCATCGTGCCGCCCGACTGGACCAGCGGCGACCCGCGCGGCGCCAGCGGTCACTACACGCGCTATCTGCGCCCGATGATGGACGTATACACCAACGCATTCGGTGGCTCGCGCCCGCTGTGCTTCACCGAGCTGGGCTACCTGACGCCAGAGGGCTACGGTCCGCTGCCGCCTAATTTCGCCTGGGCCAGCGATGTGACTCTGGGCCAGCAGGCGGCCTGGCTGGCGCAGGCGGTCAACATCGCCCGCAACAGTGGCCGCGTGCGCGTGCTCATCGTCTGGAATGTGGACTTCACCCGCTACGACGACGACCCGATGGCCGGTTACGCCATGATCCGTCCTGGCGGCGGCTGCCCGGCCTGCGACGCGCTGGGCCGCTAGGCGGGGATTGTTAGTCGGTCTACAAAGTTGTGCGCTGGCCGTTTATACTGGTGCGTGCTGTATCGATCACTTAACAGGGGCGCTGAACAACGCCCCTGTTCTGAAATGACAAGTTGGCAGAGGTAAATTGATGTCCGAAATGCCCGCTAAAGACGACACCCATCCGCAGCTTCAGGTGCCACCCGGCGGCGATGAAATCGCGGAAGAGCAAGCTTATTACACCTATCCCGGACGGCATACACCGCCGCCGCCAAGAAAGCGCAGAGGGGGTATCGGCTGCTGGATTATCGGCCTGATGACGGCCTTCATGGCCACCGCGCTGATCGTCGCCGGTTTGTTTCTGCCGCCCGTCAGCCTGGGCGACCGCCTGTTCGGCGACAGCTACGCCCTGCTCGACGCCCAGAACAACGCCGCCGCCCACGAGGGGCTGACGCTCATCGTTGACCCAGCGGACACCGGCAGCGACTTCGGCGTGGCGCTGGATTCGGTCTCCATGAGCGATTTCACCGCCGCCAATCGAACCGCCGGTAGCTGGGTGGTCGAGGCCAGCGCCGCTGTGCAGCCCTTCCTGGCCTTACAGAGTCAGGTCTACACCATCGAGGTACGTGGCCAGGCTCCGGAGAATGTCACGCTGACGCTCGACATGCCGCCGGAAGCCGGCAACCCGGATGTACTGGACCTCTACGCCTGGAACAGCAGCAGCCGCGCCTGGGAATTTCTGCCGTCGCGCATCTCGCGGGATGGTCAGGTCCGCGCCCAGGTGGAGCGTGTGCCGGAGCGCCTGGCGCTTTTTCAGGCCACCCCTTTCGATCCGATTGTGCTCACGCGGCTGGACTTTTCCCAGAGCATACCGGAGGGTGTCTCCGAGCTGGTGACGATCATCACGCCGACCGGCGTGCAGGCCGCTCTGCCCACCGCCGAGCAGCAGCGCCAGAATAACGAGCAGACCATCGGTGGCAGCCTGGCCCCCGGTTTTGAACTCAACGCTGGTTACATGGTGATGCCCGTCATCCGCAATTACACCGACGCCCGCGCCACCGACGTCGATACGGTCGTCGCGCTCCTCAGCAACCGGGCACTGCGCGACCGCCACATCCAGCAGATTGTCTCGTTTGCTAGTTCCGGCGGTTACAGCGGTATATTCATCGACTACCGCGACCTGCCCGAAGATCAGCGCGCCAGCTACAGCGCCTTTATTCGCCAGTTGGGCCAGCGCCTGACCGAGATGAATTTGTCGCTGGGCGTGGTGGTGCCGATGGCGGAGAACATCGACGGCACCTGGCAGACCGGCGCCTACGACTGGCGCGCCCTGGGTGCCGCCGCGACTTACGTCCAGATCGACCTGGATGCCAACCCCAGCACCTTCGCCCCCGGCCCGGATCGTCTGGTCGAGGCTATGATGCGCTGGGCAGTGGGCGAGGTCAGCCGCTATAAGCTGCTGGCCGGTATGTCGGCGCTGTCGCAGCGCGAAGTCGGCGGCGATTTTACGCCCATCGGCTACAACGAGGCGCTCTCCGCGCTGGGCAACGTGCGCATCGAAGCCGCTGCCAGCGAGGGCGAGACTATCCCACCCGGCAGCGAGATCAGCATCGGCCTGGACGGTTTCGACGCCCTGCCCGGTGTGGACCAGACCGCACAGACGCCGTTCGTCGATTACCTGGCCGACGACGGCTCGGTGGCGTCGCGCATCTGGCTGACCACCGGCGAGGCGCTGCGCTTCCGCCTGGACCGGCTGGCTCCGTTCGGCATCGCTGGCGCGGCCTTCCCCGATCTGCTGGCTGCCGGTCTGGTGGACAACGTCCGCGACGCCATCCTGGAATACAAGATTCAACTGCCGAGCGCATCCTCGCAGCAGGAAATGGTCCTCAACTGGCGCATCGAGAGCGCCGAGGGCCGTGTCGCCGAGTTCACCACAGAGTTTAATGAAGAGATTCTGGTTACGCTCCAGGCACCGGACGGCAACTACGCCGTCAACGTCGAGGTAGTGGGCGGCGGCCTGCAGAGCGCGCGCGGTGGCGCGGCGGTGGCGCTCTTCGCACCGACCAACACGCCGACGCCCATGCCTACCGAGACGCCCGAACCCACACCCACACCCACGCCGACCCTGGCGCCGGTGGTGCAGCAGCAGCCAGCGGCTCCGGCGGCTCCGGCTGTGCAGCCAGCGGCCCCACCGCCCGGACCGGGCAGCATCGCGGCGGGTAACTTCGAGTACGGCGGCCACGTTGCCAACGCCAACAGCCAAAGCACCATCAACGCCATGCGCAGCGCTGGCATGACCTGGAAGAAGGTCCAGGTGCGCTATAACCTGGGCCGCAGCGCCGCCGACGTTGCCGGGACGATTGACGCCATGCGCGCTGGCGGCTTCAAGGTGCTGCTGGGTGTCGTCGGTTCGCCGGCGGAACTGGCAGCCGGTGGCGGCGACTACATCCGGCAGTACGCGCAGTTCGTCGCCGATCTGGCCGGTATGGGCGTGGACGCTATCGAAATCTGGAACGAACCCAACCTCTCGCGCGAATGGCCCGAAGGCCAGATCAGCGGGGCGAATTACACCGCGCTGCTGCGCGAGTCCTACAACGCCATCAAGGCGCGCAACGGCAGCGTGATGGTCATCGGCGGCGCACCGGCCCCCACCGGCGCAGAGGCCGCCTTCCCTGGCCGCGTCGTCAATGACGACAACTTCGTGCGCCAGATGATGGAAGCCGGTGCCATCAACTTCATGGACTGCATGGGCATGCACTACAACGAGGGCCTGGTGAGCGCTCGCCAGACCAGCGGCGACCCGCGCGACAACTACTACACACGCTACCTGCCCACCATGATTAACATGTACTGGAACCTGATCGGCGGGCAGCGGCCCATCTGCATCACTGAGCTGGG
>CAZXCK010000136.1:0-10876 GCA_964639225.1 uncultured Anaerolineaceae bacterium
ACGGCGTTCGTTGGGCGCGAAGGGGTGATTCCACAGGCCAAAGCCCGCCGTACCTGGGGCGTCGCCCTGCATCGAACCGGCGACGCTGGCCCGCACCGACAATCGCAGCGGTGGCCGGAGCGACAGACCGGCAGGGTCGGCGTAGGTGGTGATCTGCGCGTCGTGGTAGCTGGCCGAATCGACGGCGGGCAGCGTCAGATCGTAAGCGGAGTCACGGGTTGTCACCCGGCCCTGGCCGATTTCGCCGATGTGGAAGGCGGCGCTCATGAGCAGCGAACCGGGAACGCGGGCCGGTCGCCGAAATCCAGCGGCAGGCCGAAATAGGGCGTCGGATCGAGCGTGTTGCCCAGCACGGCCTCGTTTTTCAGGCTGCCATCGGCTTCGGCGGTGACGATGCTCAGGTGCAGATGCGGAGCGATGCGCGGGCCACTGCCGTTGTAATCGCCCTGGTAGCCGAGCAGCGTGCCCTGCTCGACGAACCGCTCCGACGTACCCGGCGGGAAGGCGTCATGCACGTAAGACTCGCCATCGGCGCTGGCGAGATGGGTGTAATAGGTCCAGATGGTGCGCCCCGGCTGCAAGGGGTCGTCATGGCGAATGGCGACGGTCGCCAGCCAGTCGTCACGGCGCGTCAGGTAGCCATCATAGGCGGCGACGATGGGCACGGTCCCGTTGGGGCCATCGCCGAAGATGTCGATGCCGGTGTGGCGGCGCAGGATGTTATACGGGCGGGCGGTATCGCCCCACAGCAGGCCGATCAGCCCGGCGGACGGCAGCAGAAAGGGCGCGTCGCCGCAGGTGGCGTCGTTGGGCGTATTCAGCAGCGGGCGCGATTCCGGCTCGCGCAGCCAGCGGCGAATCACGGTGTTGCTGTCGCTCTGCCACTGGCGCATCACATACAACCCCACCGGCAGGGCGGCGATACCCAGCAGAACCAGCGCCAGCAGCGGACGTTTCCATTTCATACGATCAGACTCACTCTATTTGATTACGCGACCAACAGGGCCAGCATAGCGGAGAGCGCCGCCGGGGGCCAGAGTCAGCCTGCATCTCCGCGCAGGAACTCGCGGACCTGGCGGCGGAGCTGCTCGACATGCGCCTGCTCGATGAGCGGAACCGCCGCCAGCGGCACGCGCTCACCGGAGCGCAGCACGATGAACAGGCCGTAAGCCTGCACATCGGCGTTGGTCTCGACTTCCAGATGCGAGACGCTGTAAATCGCGTGGCGGAACTCGCTGCGGCGGAAGAAATCGACGCGCTGGATGGTGACCGTAGCGGTTTCACGGTCCAGCACACAGGTCACGCCGCCGGTGAAATTGGCAACCGCCAGCAGCCCCAGCGCCACGAAGCCCAGCCCCAGCAGCACGAACAGCGCCACGCCCAGCAGGCGGGCCGGTTCGATGCTGTCGGCGCGGCCCAGCGCCTCTAGCGCCTGTATGGTGAAGGTCGCCAGCGCCCCCAGGCTGACCATAAGGAACACCCAGGCGGCAACCTGCGCGGCGGGCTGGCGGTCGCGCAGAATCATGCGCGTGGGCGTGTGCTGGACGATCTGAAGCATGGTTTGTCCCCGCTGCTTTCCCGTGCTATGATGCTGGCTGCCAGGCAGTTTAACCCGTTTGCATAAGACAGGCGTGATAGAACAATGCCCGAAGCGATTCGTGTGCTGCATTTCGCCGATGCCCACATCGGCATGGAGAACTACGGCAAAACCGACCCTGAAACCGGCCTCAGCACCCGCGTCAGGGACTTTCTGCGGCGCATGGACGATGTGTGCGCCTACGCCGCCGAGCACGACGCCGATCTGATTGTATTCGCCGGCGACGCCTTCAAGACGCGCTCGCCCAACCCCACCTACCAGCGCGAGTTCGCCCATCGCGTGCGCGATCTGGCGGCGGTGGCGCCGGTGGTGCTGCTGGTGGGCAATCACGACGTGGCCCCGGCTCGCATGAAGGCATCCAGCGTGGAAATCTACGACACGCTGGCCGTGCCCAACGTAACCGTCGCCGACGATTACAGCACCCGCCTCATCGAGACCAAACGCGGGCCGCTGGCGCTGGGCACAGCGCCCTATCCTATCCGGGCGCGGCTGATGGACGAGATCAAAATGACCGCTGGCCTGACCATCGCCGAGACGGACGCCCGCCTGCAAACGGCCCTGGCCGGAATCCTGACGGAGATGGCCGCCGAAGCCGACACCCTCGCCGGGCCGGACGTGCCGCGCCTGCTCACCGGGCATTTCACCGTCGGCGGGGCGATACTGAGCAGCGAGCGTGGCATTATGCTGGGCCGCGATGTGAGCCTGCCGCGCGAGATCGTCGGCGATCCGCGCTGGGATTATGTCGCCCTGGGGCACATCCACAAGCACCAGAACCTGAGCGCAGGCCGCGATGACCTGCCGCCGGTGGTCTACAGCGGCAGCCTGGAGCGCATCGACTTCGGCGAGGAAGGCGACAGCAAAGGCTTCTGCTGGGTGGAGCTGGCGCGCGGCGCTACACGCTGGCAGTTCGTCGAGGTGGACGCGCGCCCGTTCGTGACGCTGCGGGCCGATCTGCGCCAGAACAGCGACCCGACGGCGACAGTGATCCGACACATCGAGCGCGCCGACCTGCGCGACGCGGTGGTGCGGGTGCTGCTCGAATTCACGCCGGAGACCGAAGCGCGCTTCAAAGAGGCGGCGGTCCGCGAGGCGCTGCGACGGGCGGGTGTGTTCTTCGTGGCGGCGGTGCGCAAAGAGGTCGAGCAGCCGGAGCGGCTGCGGCTGGGCGGCAGCCCGGAAGGTCTGACGCCGCCGCAGCTTCTGGAAGGCTATCTCAAAAGCACGGGCGTCGCCGACGAGCGCCGCGAAGAACTCATGGACGCGGCCCAGGCCATCTTCGACGAGGCAGGCGAGACGGAGTAAGCGCCGCGCAACCTGCCGCCATGTGAATCCGTACTGGATAGGCGCACCGGGACCACACAAAAGGAGAACCTCAATGGCTGACAAGAGCATCGGTGAGGAGAATTACGAGTCATTCGCCGAACGTTACGCGCAGATGGTCGTCAATAAACCGCACAACGCGCTCTACGAACGCCCGGCCACGCTGTCGCTGCTGCCGGATGTCACCGGCCAGCCCGTGCTGGACGCCGGCTGCGGACCCGGCATCTACGCCGGGATTCTGCTGGAACGCGGCGCGGACGTGACCGCCATCGACGTGACGCCGGCCTTCGTCGAGATGACACAGCAGCGTGTGGGCCAGCGGGCGCGGGTGCTGCGCGCCGATCTCACCCAGCCGCTGGACTTCGCCGCTGACGACTCGTTCTACGTGGTGCTGTGTCCGCTGGTGCTGGATTACATCGAGGACTGGACGCCCACCTTCGCCGAGTTTTTCCGCGTACTGCGGCCCGGCGGCATGCTGATCTTCTCCTGCGGCCATCCCCTGGGGGACTGGTTTTTTGCACAGCGTTACATCGAGGTCAGCTACTTCGAGACGCAGCAGTTCAGCGCCGAATGGACCGGCTTCGGCGAACCCAAGCCAGTCGTCACCAGCTACCGGCGACCCATCAACGCGACGATCGACCCGCTGCTGGTGAACGGCTTCCGGCTGGACAGGCTGCTGGAACCGCTGCCCACTGAAGCGTTCAAAGCCGCCGACCCGGAACGTTACGAGCGCCTGCACAAACAGCCCGGCTTTGTCTGCGTGCGGGCAGTCAAACCGGGCTGATGCAAAGCGTCTGATTGTGTGAGCAGGCGGCGCTTTAGAAGAAGTTCTTCACCAGCTTAAGGATGCCCTGGCTCCAGGGCACGCGATGGGTGACGCCGCTCTGCTTCTCGAAATTCTCCAGGTTGGCCACGTACCAATCATAGTTGCGGATGAGCGCGTCCTTGTTGGAGTACTTCGGCTTGTAGCCCAGTTTCTGCTCGGCGCGCTCGATGGACACGAACGAGTCCTTGATGGCCGTCTCGTAGACCCAGGGATACAGCGGCGACAGGTTGAGCCGGTCCAGGATACGCAGCACCCACACAGCGGGCATGGCCGGGAAGGGAATCACCCGCCTGCCGTGCCCGGCATGGTCCAGCACCGCCTGGAAGTCCTCGCGGAAGGTGCCAAACTCTTTGGCGCCAATGTTAAACGTGTCGTTGGCAACGTCCTCGTCCAGCGTGGCGCACAGGTAGATGGCGTCGCACAGGTCCTCAACATCGAGATACTGGTACAGGTTGGTCCCCTTGCCGGGAATCGGGAAGTGCTTGCCGTCTTTGGCCCAGTCGTAAAGCAGGGCGAACACGCCCAGCCGCTCCAGGCCGATGAACGACTTGGGCCGTACGATGGGCACGCACATGCCCTTATCGCGGTATTCCAGGCACACCTCTTCGGCTTTGATCTTGGCGATGCCATATGGCCCCACGCCGATCAGCTTGTCGTCCTCGCTCAGCGGGTGGTGATCGGGCACGCCGTAGACCGCCGTCGACGAGATGTGAATAAAGCGTTTGACGCCGTGCTGGTGGGCGCTGTCGATGACGTTGCGGGTGCCGTCGATGTCGGTCGAGAAGATGTCCTCTTTGCTGTACAGCGGCAGCGCGGCGGCGGTGTGTACCACAATGTCGATGCCCTGCATGGCCTCATCGACAGCCTTGCGGTCGCGGATGTCGCCGATGAACTCGGTGATCTGCGGGCGCTCCGGATAATCGAACGGCAGCAAATCCAGCGATGTGACCTTGTGCCCGCGCGCCAGCAGATAGCGCACGAAATTAATACCCAGGAAGCCAGCGCCCCCGGTAATCAGATACGATTGTTGCGCTTCAGACATTCGCCTGTCTCCACTCAGAATTCGTTAACATGGGCCATTTTAGGCGCGGTCATGGCATCTGACCAGTGCCAGTCGCTCATATATCGATCAGGTGCATCTCATACCGCGCTTCACGAGCCGCGCCAGAATAGCGCATCAGAATTCGCCACCATTCACGGCATAAGGTCATCATGACTCAAACAACCAACAAGCAGAGGAGAATCGGTATGGGTCTTATCATCGCGGCGTTGGGCGCCGTTGGATTGTACGTCGTCGCCCTGGTCATCATCCAGCAGGTCAGCCCGCGCCCGGACTCGCTGGGCGTGCGCGACGGTCAGCTAGCGCCCTGCCCCAATACGCCCAACTGCGTCTCGACACAGGCCAGCCGCGACGATCAGCGCATGGAGCCGCTGACCTACACCGGCGATACCGGCTCCGTGCGCGAGCGTCTGCTGGCCATCGTGCGCGACATGCCCGGCGCGACGGTCGTCACCGCTGGCGGCGACTATATCCATGCTGAATTTCGTTCCCGGTTGTGGCGCTTTGTCGATGACGTGGAGTTCTACATCGCCGATGGCCAGATTCACTTCCGCTCGGCGGCACGGCTGGGTCAGGGCGATATGGGCGTCAACCGCCGGCGCATGCAGACGATCAGCGAGCGCTTCCAGGCTGGTTGAGGCGCGTCACTCGTCGCGGACGATCACCGGGGCCAGATTGCCAGCCAGCAGCGGCTGCCCGCGAAAAATCCCGCGCTGGACCTCGCCACCCAGAGCCTGCGCCAGTGAGGTCAGCGCGCCAGGCGGCAGCATCGCCTGTGGCCAGGGGCGCAGCGCCACCAGATGCGGCTGGATAACGGTGTCGGGTTCCAGGTAACGGGCGGCGATAACGACATCCACCAGCGGGCCGATGCTATCGACTGGCGGCAGCGGATCGCAGGTTTCGGCCAGCGGCGGCGTCTCGCCGGGAATGGTGCGCCGCGCCAGCATCTCCGGCAGCAGCGGCTCGTAACAGGCGACATCGGCCAGCGACACCCACTCGATCACATCTTCAAGCTGCGCGACCGCGTCGAACGGCAGGGCCGCTTCCGGCCAGGGGACAACCTGCACCGCCTCCGCCGGGACGACCGCCCCGGCGGGTATCGGCTGGACGGCGATCACCAACTCGACCATTGGCGAGCGCGTGGGCGTGAACGTCGCGGTGGGCGGCAGCGGAGTCGCTGTCGGCGGCGGGTCGGTAGCAGTCACCGATGGCGAAGCTGTCACCGGCAGCGGCGTGAGGCTGGGCGGCGGTGTCATGCTGGGCAGTTCCATCAGCGTAGGCAGCATCTCGACGCGCCCAGCGGGGGACGGCGGCCCGGAACAGGCGACCAGCAGCACCATCAGCAGCAGCGGCCATACACGCCGACCAGCACGCATGAAAACCTCTTTCAACTGCACAGACCCAACGCCACTGGCCTGGTCCTCAGCGGTTAGCCGATCAGACACTCATGGGCATAATCACATGGATGAAGTCGTCGCGCCCCTGGGGACGGATGACGCCCGGATTGGTGGAGCCATTGCTCTCCAGGACGACGTTTTCACTGTGAATGACGCGCAGCACGTCAATGAGATAGCGGATGTTGAACGAAATATCGAGCGACTCGCCCTCGACGTTGGCATCCAGGACGCCTTCGTTGTCGCCGCGTTCGGCGCTGCGGCTGACGACCATCACCTCACCGGGTGCGCCAGCAGCCTGCGGCGGCTTGACGTAGATGCGACCGGTGTAGGCGCTGTCGCGGGCGAAAATCTCGGCGCGCTGGCAGGCCCGCAGCAGGTCGGACGTGGCGACAACGGTCGCCGTGCTGTACGTCTTGGGGATGATAGCCGTTACATCCGGGAATTTGCCGTCCAGAAGCTGCGAGGCGATATCGACGTTTTTGGTGTGGAACATCACCTGCGCGCGATCCGATGGCAGGCTGATGAGCACTTCGCTGTCCTCGTCACCGATGATGCGCGCCACTTCGACCAGCGCCCGCCCCGGAATGACCATCTGCACCGGCGGCTCGAACTCCTGCTCCAGCCGGGCGGTGCGCACCGCCAGCCGATAGCCATCGCTGGCGGTCATGGTGATGACGTTGCCTTCCAGCCGGGTCTGCACGCCGGTCAGAATGGGGCGATTGTCGTCGGTGGCGGCGGCGAACACCGTCTGGTTAATCATCTCTTTGAGGACGCGGCCATCCATCGCCAGATCGCCGCCATCGTTGCGCTGCACCGGCGGGAACTCGTCGGCGTCGATGCCTTTGATGTTGGCGCGCGTGCCGCCACAGCGCAGGTTGACCGTCTGCGTGGGGCCATCCAGGGTTAAATCGACCTGTTCCGGCGACAGATTGCTGACCAGGTCGGCGAAGGTGCGGGCTGGCAGGGTGATCGCGCCGGGCGTGTGGACTTTGGCGCCGATCCAGCAGGTGATGTCCATACCCAGCGTCGCGTTGACGGTCGACAGGCGCAGGCGGGCTTCTTCGGCTTCCAGCAGGACATTGCCCAAAACCGGCATAGTGGGGCGGTTTTCAATCGCCCGGTTGACGATACTCAATCCCCTGGCGAGATTTTCCTGCGAGACAGAAACTTTCATAGCGTGGTCACTCCTGCCGTGACGTTATCCCAAATATATCGCAGGTAGTATACCCTAATGTAAGCCATGACAACAGCAAGGTTTTGCAGATCGGAGCGAACTTCATGCTGTCCGGCACGGGGTAAAAAACGGGACGGATCGCGTGATCCGCCCCAGATACGGCTGCTATTCAGTTATGATTGGTGGATATTCAGCCCACCGCCATCAGTTGGTCTGAGCTGAGGTGTACCCGTGCCGCGCAGTCCCGCTTGTGGATGCGCACGCCCGGTATACTGCAAGCCAGCGTCAGACTGGCGTTGACGAGTTCGTAGGCATGGTTCGCCTCGAGAAGGGCCTTCTGTGACTCCCAGTAGATGATGAGCTTGAGTGTGTCCTCATCCGGTTGCACGATGTTGGCGGCGACGTAACCGGGTTGGGCATAGGCAGCCGGGAGATAGGTGCTGGTTACCATCTGGCGCAGCTCGTCGAGTCTGCCAGCGGGAACCTGCATTTCGACCACTTGTGCGAACATTAATATCTCCTATTTTAACGTGCTCTAATTTGAGTCCAGGGGCCAGCCGGAGCCTGTAAACGGCCACCCCATCATGCTGCGATCTCATTCTATTATAGCTCAATGCACGGCGGTCAAGTGTTGATGTTTCGATAGAAAGCCATCAGAAACACTATCCCGCCGTCTGCGGCAGCAGCCGGTAGATGGCGCCGCCTTCGGCCCCGACCATCGAGAAGTACAGGCCGCCTTCCGGCCCCACCGCCAGCCCAACCCGGCACTGGACGCCGCCGGTGTCCATCTCGGTCATGGACTCCATGCGATTGCGGCTGTCGTTGAGCGTCATACGGCGGATGAGGCCGCTGTTCCAGGCGCAGAAGAACAACTCGCCGTGCCATTCCGGGACCGCCTCATGATCGTAGACGACGATGCCGGTGGGCGCTTCTGACGGCGTGAAAGATACCAGCGGCGGCTGGTAATAGGTCAGGTCGATGTCCGCCGCCGTGCCGCCGCAGGTGTAGCCCGGCCCCATACCGTAGTTAAAGCCCGGCAGGATCAGGTTCACCTTGTCGTCGCACTGGTCGCCGTTGTCGGTGGCGAAGATGCGCAGGCGCTCGCCGGTGGTGTCGATGGTGAAATCGAACGGATTGCGCAGGCCATAAGCGTAGATGCTGCTGTCCTCAAACGGATTGCCGGGGGCGGGGACCAGTTCATCGTACACAACAGCGAAACGGTGAATAGCCCCCTGCGGCGTGCTGAGGTCCTGCGAGTTGGCCGGGATTTCGTTGTCGCCAATCGAGAAGTACAGGTAGCCGTCCGGGTCGAAGCGTAGATTGCCGCCCATGTGGATCAGCGCGTTGTTGGTGATGGGCGCGGCGAACATCACCTGCGGGTCGCTGCCGACGCCGTCCTGCTCGGTAAAGCGCACGATGTTGTTCGAGGCGAAATCGCGGGCGGTGGCCTCGGCGATGTGCGCCACCCAGATGTAGCCGTTGGTCTCGTAGTCCGGGTCCAGGGCGATGCCCAGCAGACCGCGCTCGGCAATGGCGCTGGTGGGCAGCGTAATCACCGGCTCGACCTGGCGCGTGCCGTCCGGCGCGACGACGCGCACGCTGCCGGTGTTCTTCTCGGTGTAGAACAGGCGGCCATCCGGCGCAAAGGCCAGCGCCACCGGATAGTTGGCGACCAGATAACGCTCGACGGCATAGCTTACACCCAGGTCATCGGTGAACACGCGGTCAGTCTGCGCGGCCAGCGGCGCGCATAGCATGAGCACAAGTATGGAGAAGATCAGGCGACGCATGGTGATTCTGCCTTTTGTATACGGGTAACTCTCACAACCGGCGCGCGGCGAAGCCCAGCGCATAGATCAGCGTGCCCAGCAGCACTGCGACCGTCCCCGCCAGACGCAGCCGGTACAGCGTTAGTATAGTCCGGTGTGTCTCCAGCGCGCCAGCATCCAGCAGACGCTCCACGTAGACCTGCACCAGTCCGGCCCCGGCCAGCGCCAGCGCCGCGCCCAGCAGACCGAAGCATACCAGCCAGAACGGCAGCAGCCCGGTGATGCGGCGGTTCTGGCCGCGCATCTCGGCGACGGCCTGGTTGACCGCCCCCAGCCCGACAGCCACCAGCGCCCAGCCCGCCAGCAACTCGCGCACGGCGTCGAGCTGCGTGCCGGTGACAGCGGTGATAGCGTCCGGGTGGCGCGTCAATGGCGCCAGCGCGCCAAGCGCCAGCAGCCACAGGATGAGCGCCAGGGCGTACCAGTGGGCGGCCAGCGTGCGGCTGCTGTTACGGTCAGAGAGGGCGCGGTAGCTGTGGGCGGCGGTGAGCATCAGCGCCAGCGGCGCGATGACGACCAGCGCGAAACCAGCCAGCCGGAACTCTGGAGCCAGGGCCAGCAGCGCGCCGGTCATCGCCAGCAGCGGCGCGATGACGGCGATGCTCTGGTCACGCCAGAAGGGGGTGATGTTGCTGAAGCGGTGCATCAGCCAATAGCCGACGGCCAGCGCCATGACGGTCGGGGCGGCGTACAGGCGCAGCTCGGCCAGCGGCGCGGCATCGAGGACGGCCAGCAGCAGCGCCAGCCCGGCATCGACGGCCAGCGCACCACACCAGACGCGGCTGATCCGCTGGCGGGCGGGCAGCGAGCGCCAGCCGACATACGCCCACAGTCCCAGCAGGACGCCCTCGCCTACCAGCAGCGGGCGCGCCGCGTCGATGTGGACGAGATGGGCGACGATCCAGGCCAGCGGCAGCAATCCCCAGGCGACCACCAGCGCGGGCAGCCAGCGCGTCTCGCTCAGTTGGCCGTCGGCGCGTTCGGCGGCGATGGCGTACAGTCCGCCAGCCAGCAGACCGGTCAGCGCCAGCAGACGCAGCAGCGCCGCCAGCAGCGGACTCGGCGCAGGCAGGACTGGCCGGGTCCATGCGTGGGCGTCCAGCACGGAGACGAAAGCGACCGCCACCAGCAGGGCGACGGTCAGGATCATCAGGCGGTAAAGCTGGCGTTTGCTGGCGGTCATGGCCGGTGACGGCGGCGCGTCATTTGCCAGCGACGGCCTGGAAACGCTGAACCGCGCCGTACATGCGTTCCAGCGCCTCGACCAGCACCGAACGCGGCGTGGCGAAGTTCAGCCGGGCGAAGCCGTGACCGCCATCGCCAAAGAGCAGGCCGTTGTTGAGGGCCACACGCGCATTCTTCAGGAAGAACGGCTCAATCCACGCCGCCAATCCTTCGGCGGACTCGTCATCGCTGGCGAAGGTGCGCAGGTCCAGCCATGAGAGGTACGTCCCTTCGGGATGGGTGACGCGCACTTCCGGCAGGTGGGTGTCGATGTAAGCGGTGGTGTAGTCACGGTTGGCCTGCATGTAAGCGAGCACGGCGTCCAGCCAGGGCTGGCCGTCACGGTAGGCGGCGAGTCCAGCGGCGAAGCCCAGCAGGTTGACGTGCAGACCCAGCGGAGCCAGCACGGCCTCGAAGCGCTGGCGCAGCGCTTCGTCCTCGATGACGGC
>CAZXCK010000137.1:0-10821 GCA_964639225.1 uncultured Anaerolineaceae bacterium
CTGGCGAAGGCATGCTACGAGATCGGTTTATCCGCATTAATTTGTTAAAGCACATCAAAAGTGGCGGGGTCCGGGGCAGTGCCCCGGCAACTACCTGAGTAGTTACCATCGCATCAAAATCACACTTGAGTTCATAAAAATCCACAACCTGTTGTAGGCGCGCGCTACAACGCGCCCGGCGGGACCGGCCCGCCCCTTTACTCCGCTCTGAACTCTTGATCCGCCTCAGCTACTCAGGCGGTGCAGCAGACCGCTGTAACGCTCGGAGACTTTGTTGTTCTTCACCGCCAGATGCACAGCCCGCCGGCTGCCGACGATGACCACCATCTGCCGGGCGCGGGTGATGGCCGTGTACAGCAGATTGCGCTGGAGCATCATGTAATGCTGGGTGAGCAGCGGCAGCACCACCACCGGGTATTCCGAACCCTGGCTGCGGTGCGTGCTGATGCAGTAAGCGTGGATGAGTTCGTCGGCGGCGCTGAAATCGTAATAGACCAGCCGCCCGTCGATGGTGACGATGATCGTGTTTTCCTCGTGGTCGATGCCGTAGACGCGCCCGATGTCGCCGTTGAAGATGTCGCGTTCGTAGTCGTTGCGGGTCTGCATCACCTTGTCGCCCACGCGAAACAGACGCCCGGCCACCTGGCGCGAGGCCAGCCGCTGGCTGCCGTTGAGCATTTCCTGAAGACGACGGTTGAGCGCGTCCACGCCGGACGGCCCGCGATACATCGGCGCGATCACCTGCACCTGCTCGACCGGGTCAATGCCGAACTTATCCGGCAGGCGGTTAACGACCACATCGACCGTCAGCTCGGCGGCGCGCACCGGGTCGTCCTCACCGAAAAAGTAGAAGTCGGTGCTGCGGTTGTCCATGAAGGGCGCGTCGCCCTGGTTGACGCGGTGCGCGTTGAGCACGATATGGCTCGTCTCGCTCTGGCGGAAGATCGTCTCCAGCCGGGTGACGAACACCAGCCCGCATTCGATCACATCGCGCAGCACGTTGCCCGCGCCCACGCTGGGAAGCTGGTCTACATCGCCCACCAGCATCAGATGCGCGGTGTCCGGCAGCGCCTTCAGCAGATTGTCGAACAGCCACAGGTCGATCATCGACGCCTCATCGACGATGAGCATATCCACCTTAAGCGGATAGTCGTCGTTGTAGGCGAAGCCTTCCGCCGGGCTGTAACCGAGCAGCCGGTGAATGGTGAACGCCTCGCGGTTGGTGGCCTCGCTGAGTCGCTTGGCGGCGCGTCCGGTGGGCGAGGCCAGCGCGTAACGGTGCTTGCCGTCTTCCAGCGCGCTGATGACCATTTGCAGCGTGGTCGTCTTGCCGGTGCCGGGGCCGCCGGTGAGCACAGACACCTTGCTCTGTAATGCGGCCTGGACGGCGCTCTGCTGCTGGCCGGTGAGTTCGACCTGGTTGTGCCGGGCGATCTCCGCCAGGAAGGCGGGCCAGTCGCGTTTCTGGGCGTCGTTCTGCATGGGGGAATTGCTGCGGACCAGCGCCCGCAGCTTGTCGCTGGCGTCCAGCTCTGAATTGTAGAAGCCGGGCAGGTAGATGGCCTCGATAGTCTCGCCTTTGTGTTCCACCGTGTCGGCGATGAGCCGCCGCCCGGCGATCTGCCCGTCGAGCGCGGCGGCCAGCCGGGTGGGGTTATCCACCTTGAGCAGCTCGGCGGCGGTATCCAGCAGCAGACGACGCGGAGCGTAGGTGTGGCCGTCGTTCGACAGGCGACTGAGGGCATAATGCAGCCCGGCGCGGATGCGCTCCGGCGAGTCTTCCGGCAGGCCCATACTGCGCGCGATCTGGTCCGCTTTGATGAAGCCGATGCCGTAGATGTCGTCGGCCAGCAGGTACGGGTCGGCCTGGACGCGCTGGATCGTGGCCGGGCCATAATAATCGTAGATGCGGTTGGCCATGCGGATGCTAATGCCGTAGCCCTGCAAAAAGATCATCGTCTGGCGCACGGCGGCGTTTTCCTGCCAGGCACGGGCCAGCGATTCCGCCAGCGAGGTTTTGATCTGCGGCACTTCGGTGAGGCGCTGCGGCTCCCGGTTGAGGATGTCCAGCGTGGCCTCGCCGAAATGATCGACGATGAGTTCGGCGCGGCGCGGACCAATCCCCTTGACGATGCCGCTGCTCAGGTAGCGCACGATGCCTTCGCGGCTGCTGGGCTGGATGGGCGCCACGCGCTCCACGCGCATCTGCGAACCGTAGCGCGGGTCTTCTACCCATTCGCCGGTGAACTCGACATGCTCGCCGGGGTGCAGCTCCGGCATCGTCCCGACCACCGTCACCGTGCCGTCGCGGGCCGTATAACCCGACAGAGTCTGATCCGGCATCACCCGGATGACGCTGTAGCCGTTTTCGTCGTTGTAATAGGTGATGCGTTCCACGGTGCCGGTGAAAGTTGTCATACGCCGCTGCCTGGATGGTATGCCGAGTTGTTCCCCAGTCTAGCCCAGATTGACCGGTTGAGGAAGGATTAACGATGAACGCGGATAACAGGAACGCACGCTAATCATATAGACCTCACCCCGGCTCGTGGCGCTCGACCCCCCCCTCGCTACATTGTGGCGAGGGGCAAGCGAACAGCGTGAGCCGGGGATGAGGTTGGCGTGTTCCCGGTCTGATGCGCATCAACCCCCAGGCGGACTCGCTCCGCCCGGTTGACCTGATATTCGACCGCCTCAGTGGATGGGCACGGCGTCGATGGGACCGCGCACCGAGACATACGGCGCGAAAATCCAGCCGACGGTGCCATCGCGCCGCCGCACCTGGAACCAGAAGTTTTCGCCAGCCTGCACCGTCCGCCCGATCAGCGAAACTTCCTCGCCCCAGTCGATCTGGCCGATGCGCGCCGAGCGCACACTGGGCCGCACCCGGAAGTTCATCACCGCGCGCGGGGTGGCCACCACGCCCACATCGGGCGCGTTGTCGATCTCCTGGAACACGGTCGTCAGCGTGGGGATGCTGGCCGCGTCGCCGCTGATGGTCAGGTAACGCCCGGACGCCCAGCCGACACGCTCGCCAGCCGTCACACGGTACCAGGTGAAAGCCCCGCCCTCATCGGCGTTCTTACCGCTGATCGGGTAGGCGATGCCGGGCCGCAGCACCGCGATGAACGACGCGCCCAGATACGGCCCGGTGCGCAGCGACAGCCCCTGCACGTTGACCACCTCGCCGGTGGGCAGCACCGGCCCCGCTGGCGTGGCTGTCACGTCGGGCGGCAGCGTGCTCGTCTGCCACTGGAATTGCAGCAGCGCCACATCGGTGAGCTGCACCAGATCGACGCGCAGGGCGTGGATGCCCGCCGTCAGCGAGCGTGTGAAGCTGAAATTGCCCGGCGTCAACTGCTCGTAGACCATAATGCCGTCGATGTAAACCCGGATCTGGTCGTCGGCCACACCGACAAACTCGTAATTGCTGCTGGCCGGGAAATTCTCGGTGGTGGTGTAACGCGCCGACCAGAACTCCGCGTTGACCCCGGCCACCGGCGGATTGGTGCCGAAGTTGAAGTTAAGTCCGCCAGGGTAGGTCAGTGTTACGACCGGCGCTCCGGCAAAGTTGAAATTACCCTCGTTGAAGTACTCGGCGAACCAGTTCGTGCCAAACGACACCTGCGCCTGCGCTACGTTCGCCCGAATTGAAAAGCCAAACACCAGCATCAGGGCCGCGATGAGCCATATCAGCCGCTTAAACATGCCTACCCCCTTTGATTGACCCCCGTACACAGCGCGCGTGCCGGGGCGCTTTGCCTGCACCAATTTGCAACCGTTTGTCTCGATTGTACGTATATCGGTATAGATTGTGCAAGCAGCGCCAGACCAACGCTTAAAATTGTGGAGACTAACCGCATGACTGACGAACAGAACAACACAACCCAGAATGATCCTCAGAACCGGCAGCAGGACCGGGATAACCAATACGTGGAGGAAATCGAAGTGCAGGGCAACCAGTTAGTGGAAAAAGTCCAGGATATCATCAAAGAGGGCAACGTGCGCCGCCTGATTATCCGCACTCAGGATGACCGCGTGCTGCTCGACACCCCGCTGACCGTCGGCCTGGGTGTGGGTGGCGTGCTGGCCTGGTTGGGCGGCATTCCCTTGATCGCCGTCACCGCCATCGCCGCCGCCTTCACCCGCCTCAAAGTCGAGGTGGTGCGCGAGGTAACCGGCAGCAACGATGTCGTCCAGGGCCACAAGCAGGAAGTCAAAATCGACGTTGACGACGAATAATCCATATACCAACAGCGACGGCGCTGGTTAATCAGCGCCGCGTTCCTTCCTCTTCTTCCCCGCGCAACGACTGCCTGTCAATGGCAGTCGTTGTGTTTACGGTCGCCACACCCCGACGATATGAAATCTTTATAACAAATTGAGATTAGCGACTAACCATTAAGATTTAGAGATGTGAGAAACTGCGACTTAGTGTACAATCGAGTCAAATTACGGTTCCATCACAAGCAATCATCTTGCGTCAGGTATAGCATTCCCAACAGGAGATGACCGTTGTCCAAGTCACGCACCGAACAACTGGTTGAACGCCTGCGTGATCTCCAGGCCAGTTCTGGAGATGTCGAAGCCGCCGCGATTGTCAGCGTAGACGGCCTGAGTATGGCGTCGTCGCTTCCCGCCGATATTGAAGAGGACCGGGTAAGCGCCATGTCCGCCGCCATGCTGTCGCTGGGCGAGCGCATTTCGTCCGAGCTGGGACGTGGCGAGCTGGAACAGGTCATGGTCAAAGGAGAGAAAGGCTACGTCATTCTGACGGCGGTCGGCGAAGAGGCCGTGCTGACGGTGCTGGCGCGCAAGGACGCCAAGCTCGGTCTGATCTTCCTGGATATCAACCGCACCGTGGATACGCTGCAACAGATCGTGTAGCTCGTCCATTGAAAGGTCTGGGCGGGCTGCCGTCCAGACACATCGCCAGTGAAGGATGTCCCGTCCCGTGCCTGAACCGAGTGGCCTGTACTACCCGAATCGCTTCGCCCGCCTGTTCCTGCTGGCTATGGAAGATGTCATGGGGCAGCAGGGTCTGGCCACTATTCTGAGTATGGCCGGTTTAGACACCTATATCGACACCCCACCCCCCGACAACCTCGCACGCCAGTTCGATTTTGCTTACATGGCGGCGCTCAGCCAGGCGCTTGAGGATATGTACGGCACGCGCGGCGGGCGCGGTATCGCGCTGCGCATCGGTCGGGCGACATTCTCCCAGGGCTTTAAGTCGTTTGGCATGCTGGCCGGTATGGCACACCCGGCCTATGCGGCGCTGCCGCTGGACCAGCGCACCGATCTGGGGGTGCGGGCTATCGCGGCGGTGTTCACCCGCTTCAGCGATCAGACGACGACCGTCTCCGACGCTGGCGATGCCTACCTGTTCACCGTCGAAAACAGCCCGATGGCCTGGGGCCGCACGTCTGAGCGGCCCGTGTGCCACGCCCTGGCTGGCATTATCCAGGAGGGCATGCGCTGGGCCTCGCGCAGTTACGAGTACCACGTCCAGGAGATCGCCTGCCGCGCCGCCGGTGCCGATGCCTGTACCTTCAAAGTAAGCAAGAACCCCATCGGCGGCGTGGACCGCAGCGCCCGGACCGCCGCTGCCACATCCGAATCGTAACTGCGAAGCCGCCCCGCCCCTAAGGGCGTGCTACAGCGCGCCCGGCACATCGCCACCCTCATCGTAAGAGCCTGCATCAGCGCGCCCGGACTCCAACCGCTGGCGGCGCGAAAGCTGAAAACTTGCCCCCATTTCCGAATGCACTCCGGCACGGGTTGGTGTTCGTAATCTGATGACTGACATGTTATAATGCCGCCGTCATTGGAGTGGGATCGTTGACCACTGTCGCCATGATGGCCGCAGCGGGCTTTCGCCATCATCTATTTGTTGGAATTGCACAGGAATTGACCATCGCTGGATGTCAGTTGTGCAGGTTGACAACTCTTGCATAATCGTGCAAACTCTTTAACCAATCCTGCAAACTTCAAGAGCAGATCAACACCTGTCTGCAACATATTCGGTAAGGAGGGTAGCACCCTTGGGCGTACTCATGGAGGTCAAGAACCTCGTCACCCGATTTTATACGCAAGAGGGCACGGTGTATGCCGTAAACGATGTCTCATACACGCTCAATGAGGGTGAAACGTTAGGCGTCGTTGGCGAAAGCGGCAGCGGTAAGAGTGTCCACGCGCTGTCGATTATGGGACTCATCCCCAAACCACCGGGCAAAATTGAGCGCGGTGAAGTGATTTTCCAGGGTCGGGACCTGCTGAAGCTCTCCAATGAGGAGATGCGGTTGGTACGTGGCGCAGAAATCGCCATGATTTTCCAGGACCCCATGACTTCGCTCAATCCCGTGCTGACCATCGGCACCCAGCTTACCGAGAGCATCAAGCTGCATCTGGGTATGACCCAGTCGCAGGCCGACCGGCGTGCGATGGACCTGCTGGACATGGTGGGCATCTCCGATGCCAAGAAACGCCTCAAGGCGTATCCGCACCAGTTTTCCGGCGGTATGCGCCAGCGCGTGATGATCGCTATGGCATTGTCGTGCAACCCTAAGCTGCTCATCGCCGACGAGCCGACAACGGCTCTCGATGTGACCATCCAGGCACAGATTCTGGAGCTGGTGAAGCAGCTCAAACGCGAGCTGGGCATGGCCATCATCTGGATTACACATGACCTGGGCGTGGTGGCCGGACTCTCCGATACCATCCAGGTGATGTACGCCGGCAAGATTGTCGAGCGCGGCCCCATTCGCTCGGTGTTCCAGGACCCGCGCAACGCTTATACTCTGGGCCTGTTGAACTCGCTGCCGCGCCTGGATCGCAGCGGCCAGAGTCAGAAACTGGTACAGATTGAAGGCGTGCCCCCGGATATGCGCATCGAACCGAAGGGCGACCCATTCGCTCCGCGCAATCCCCTGTACCGCACCGACCGCTGCTGGGAGGAATCGCCCCCCCTGGAGCAGGTCCGCGATGGCGTGGAGGGTCACATGGCCGCCGCCTGGTACGATCTGCGTGCGGCACGTAAGAAAGAGCAGCAAGAGGAGGCGGCAACCTAATGGTCAGCACCAACGTGCAACCCCTGACCCCTATGGCAAGTCAGGCCGATAAAGAAGTTATCCTGAGTGTGCGGGGCCTCAAAAAGCATTTCCCCATCACTTCAGGCATCGTCATCCAGCGTCAGGTGGGCGCGGTGCGCGCCGTTGATGGCATCGATTTTGATGTTTACAAAGGCGAGACCCTGGGCCTGGTGGGTGAATCCGGCTGTGGTAAAAGCACCACCGGACGCACCATTTTGCAGTTGTACCGCCCGACTGCCGGTTCGGTGAACTTCGAGGGCCACGAGCTGACGAACATCAAAGGCGAGCAGCTTCGCCGTATGCGCCAGCGGATGCAGATCATCTTCCAGGACCCGTTCGCGTCGCTCAACCCGCGTATGACGGTGGGTAACATCGTCAACGAGCCGCTGCAAATCCACAAGACCATTCCCAACCGGCGCGAGCGCCAGGAATATGTGGAAAATCTGCTGGAGAAGGTGGGCCTCAACCCGTTCTACATCAATCGCTACCCGCACGAGTTCTCCGGCGGCCAGCGCCAGCGTATCGGCATCGCCCGCGCCCTGGCCCTGAACCCGACCTTTATCGTCGCCGACGAGCCGATTTCGGCGCTGGACGTGTCGATCCAGGCGCAGGTGGTCAACCTGCTGGAAGAACTCCAGGACGAGCTGAACCTGACTTATCTGTTCATCGCCCACGACCTGAGTATGGTGCGCCACATCTGCGACCGTGTCGCCGTCATGTACCTGGGTAAAATCGTCGAACTTGGCCCGACGGACATGGTCTACGACAACCCGCTGCACCCGTATACACAGGCGCTGCTGTCGGCAGTGCCGGTGCCGGACCCCACCGTTGAGGAACAGCGGCAGCGCGTCATCCTCACCGGCGACGTGCCCAGCCCGGCCAATCCGCCCACCGGCTGCAATTTCAACACGCGCTGCCCGGTGCGCTTTGACCTGTGCTTCCAGGAACCCGATCCGCCGCTCATCGAGCTGGAGCCGGGCCACTTTGCGGCCTGCCACCGCGTGACGTAGGGGTATCGACTGTAATATAGTAGAAGGCAGGCAGTGGAAAATGCCGACCCTGGATGAGCTACTCGATGAGGTCGAACAACTGCCAACCGCTGATAAGTGGGAGCTGGTTAAGCATTTGCTGCGTTCATTGGAGCACAGGCAAACGGCTGAACCAGCTCCTTTGGATTGGCACGAGTTTCTGCGTGAGACATACGGCTCCCTGAGAGACACACCCATAGAGCGTTGGGACCAGGGAGAATACGAAGAACGCGAGCCACTCGAATGAAATATCTGCTGGATACCAATACCTGTGTTCGTTACCTGAATGGGCGTTCTCCGGCAGTCTTTCGACGTCTTGATTCACTTGCGGAAACCGATATTTGCCTGTGTAGTGTGGTTAAACTTGAACTGCGCTACGGTGCTTTGCGCAGTGTCACTATAGAGAAAACGCTTGCACAGCAGGATCGCTTTGTTGGGCGATTTGTCTCACTGCCATTCGATGACAAGGCGCATATCCATGCGGCTCGTATACGCGCTGATCTTGCACGAGCAGGAACACCAATCGGACCGTACGATTTACTCATTGCAGCCATAGCGCTGGCAAACGATCTGGTACTCGTCACGCACAATACACGCGAATTCAGCCGCGTTACTGGACTAAAAATCGAGGATTGGGAAACAAACGACAGCCAGCAGTGAAGCAGCGATCGTTTGTAGAACAACCGGGACGGACTCTCGCCGTCCCGGTTTTGATTCGGGGGTGTGTCAGGGCATGAGATCGGCGGGGGCCAGCTCGATGATGAGCAGGTCTTCCTGGCCGGCGGGCGCGCCGATGCGTCCCAGACGCGGACCGCCCCCGGTGGGATACAGCCCCAGGCGCAGCCCGTGGACCTGCTGGCGGCTGTCGTCGTCCAGCGCCAGCGGGTGCGCGTCGCCGATGATGTCGCCGGGTCGCCACCAGTTTGTCTGGAAACGACCACTCTGCGGGCGCGAGTCGTGCTGGGCGAGGATTTCGCCGTCAGCGTCGATCAGATGCACGAACACGGTGTAATCGGCTGGCGGGCGCGCGTCCGGCTGCCACCACAGCGTCACCGTCAGACCGGCGTCGCTGGCGTCGATCTCGTAACCGCGCAGGTTCACGCCACCGTCAAAATCGGCTTCGATGGACCGCGCGCGTTCAGGGATCGCCGGTTGGACCGGCCAGCGCTCCCACACCGGCCAGTAGACGACCATCTCGCCGCCGGCGATGACTGTCGGCCCGGTGATGGTGAACTGCGTAAACGGCTGCAGCGCGCCTTCCCAGGCGGTCAGGCACGGGAAAAACCAGGGGAACACCGCCACCAGCGCTGGACGCTGCTCAAGCATCACGCGCGCGATCTGCAGATCGTGCGAGCAGCTAAAACGCGGATCGTCGCGGATGGCGTCGGTGATCTCCGGGCTGACCAACCCCACCATGTCCAGCACCTCGCGGTCGCTGATGTGCGCGATAGCGCCCACGTCGTTAAGGGCGATGATATCGCCCGGCTGCGTGTTCTGCGCCAGCCAATGACCCGCCTCAACGTGCATGCGCTGCAACTGCGCCGAGTCGTTGGCGACCGCCGCGCCGGTTCCGCGCCCCAGGTAGAGCGCCATCCCCGCCAGCCCGACTCCCAGCACCAGCGCCACCGTGCGCGCCCGCACGGGCGCCAGACGCGCCGCCAGCAGATCAACCAGCGCCCACAGGCCAATCACCGCCGCCAGCGCATGGAACGGAATCGCCGGGGCGACGTAGCGCGCGTGGTTCACCACATAATGATTCGCGCCCAGGAACAGCACCGCCAGCACGAACAGCAGCGGCCACAACGCCCAGGCGAAGCCGGTGCGATCGCGGCCTGTCCAGTGACGCCACACCACAAAGCCGATGCCCAGCCCGGCCAGCGCAATCAGCAGCCAGCCGTGATCCATGCGCGGCGTCCAGAAGAAGGCGTAGGGCAGGTCCGGCCATTCCCGCCCAAGCTGAGATTTAACGCGGAAGGTGTTCGGCAGCGGGTAGCCGGTCAGCAGCAGGCACACCAGCGGATACGACCCCGCCAGCAGCACATAAGCGACCACACCGCGCCAGCCGCGATAGACCCGGCTCCACCAGCGGCGCAGGTCGAGGCGCTGGCGCAGCAGCGGCACCAGCACAAAGGCGTCCAGGCCGATGACCACCGCCAGCAGATAGCCTTCCGGGCGGGCCAGTGTCGCCAGCGCGGTGATGATACCCGTGCGCCAGCCGAACACGCGTCCCTGGCGCACATCGTGGGTGTGGCTCCACAGCGCGAAGATACACAGCGCCGTAAAGGTGGTGATCTCCATGCCGGAGAGTCCCATCCACACCAGCCGGCCCGTCAGCGCGGTGATGACGCCCGCCAGCAGTCCCACCCACCACCGGCGCGATAACCACCAGCCGAAGCCGGTGACCGCCGCCACCGTCAGCAGCGTGCCGATGGCGCTCAGGCCGATGGCGATATGCACCTGCGTCATCAGCGCGGGGTTGGTCAGAGCGTAGATGGCCGCCAGAATCAGCACCCACAGCGGGCTGGTGGCCCCCGGCGTGACCACACCCGGATTGTAGGCCAGCCCCTGCCCCTCGGCGATGTGATGGGCGAAGCGCACATGAATCCAGGTGTCGTCGAGCAGCGCGCCCACGTAGCCGTCGTTGGTGACGTAGGTGTGGCGCGCCACCAGCACCAGATACAACGTCGCCAGCAGCAGCGGCAGGC
>CAZXCK010000138.1:0-10776 GCA_964639225.1 uncultured Anaerolineaceae bacterium
AGTCGATCTACGTGCACGGGCGGTATGCGAAGATGCCGGGGGAGGTGTTCAGGCCCGTGGATTACGATCCGATGTTCGCGCTGCAGAGGTTCCTGTGGGTGAAGAAGACGGACGTGACGTTCCAGCGGCCCGCGGATTACGACTTCGACCGGGCGCTGAACCGGGAGTTCGGGTTGCTGCGGGGAGGAGAGAAGTTCCGGGTGGTGGCGGAGTTCACGGGGTGGGCGGCGGATTATGTGGCGGAGAGGGTGTGGTCGCCTGACCAGGAAATAGAGTGGTTAGAAGCCAGTCGAGTACGCTTGCATTTTAGTGCAGTATCCGAGTCTGAGGTATCTCAATGGATGATGGCATTTGGGATACATGGTCACCTCGTGAGTCCAGAGAGTACTCAGAAGAAACTAGTCGGTATTGCGCAGGGGTTAATCTCGCTATACGATTGCATTGACAAATTTTAGGGTCAGTCCATCCGAGCAGAGCGCGCCTACCAGCGTTGCGTTAGGGAAAGACTCCGAGTCTCTATTAAGGGAGCCAAAGGGATGCCAGGAGCAAAGAAGAGCTACAAATACGCTTGTCTGCGATATACCCAAAATGCTGACAGACCAAACCTGGTTACCTTCAACGCCGCCGCTTCCGACATTAGCGATTGGGCAGGAGTTCCAAGTAAGAGTGAAAAATTCCATGGCGGGTTTCAGAGGGCACTCGGAAAGCGTTACAAGCAAATTATTGATTTTTTCGAGGATGAACAGAATACCTCGCCTACTGCGGTAGTTATCGCATTCCGAACGGGGACCGCATCAATCGCTGAACTTCCATACCCGAGCAATTGGCCCGAAGACCGCAAATACCATAATAAGATCAAGTTCGGTGAAATCGAATTTGAGGTAGAAGAAGTCGATGAGAAAGATGCGGATGTTTTCGATCTTGCGCAACGCGTGGCTGTATTGCTCGAGCCGCGTTTCGTTGGTGAAGCACCCGACAGCGCGGAGAACTCAGATTCAGAGGACTATGAGACAAATGACGACGGATTAGGCGATGAAGAAGAGATCCAATCTAACGATAATGGAGATCAGACAGAGCAGGAAGACGATGATGATACATATGGACTCTACTCAACATCTTATGACAGTAGCTTAGATATCGGGAATTCTCGCCTTCGGGAATTCTATGATTTTTTGTGCGATCGTGAGTCAATACGGCAGTGGTTAGAAGAGCAAGAAAACAAGAAAAGTAAGATTGTTGCGCGTAAGAAGGCGAAGAAACGGCTGTCTAAGACTGAAAAAGAGTTTATTGAAATTGCGCCAGAGATTCGATTGAAGCGTGTCCTGATTTCTCTTTTGCGGCCAGCAATGATTGTTGATGGGCAACACAGGGTTATGGGAGCCGCAGAAGCTACAACGGAGAAAGAGTTAGAGTTCACAGTATGTGCAATACCAGATGCAGATTGGGTTGAACAAGTTTTTCAGTTCGTAATAATCAATAAATTGGCGAAGCCCATATCATCGGGTTTCTTGACCAGCATCCTGAATACATCACTAAAGAACTCTGAAATTGAAGAGATCACCCCCAGGTTGGAGAGCGTGAATATCGATCTTGCAGACAGTCGACTTATGAAAGAAATCCAACACGTAGAAAACTCGCCCTTCTATCAAATGGTCGCGCAACCAGGTTTAATGGCAGCTGGCGACGCGATTGGCAAGTTGTCGGATAAAGGCATGCTCAGAATAGCTCGCTTCTGGTACAACATGGCAAGCGGAAATACTGGTAAGCCGGAGTGGGTCAAGTGCTTTCGAGAAGGCGTACCGGGCTCTCGTGTACCGGATAAGATTCGGTGGTGGCGAGAGAATGGTGGGTGGGCAAAATATTTCTTCGCATTTTGGTGGGCAATTCGTGAACTATACGAAGACGAGGGAATATGGGTGAGTCAACAGGGGTTTCATCTTTTGATGATTGTTACGATGATGAGCATACAGGAGTTGTATATAACAACCAAAGCGCGTGCGCAAATTGCTTTGGCGACTCCAGAGGAACTACACGATGACGCGAAGAAATGGTTCAATCAGGTGCCAGCTGCGTTCTTTGTTGGCTGGGAGGGGAAGGGATTGCAGAGTGGCGATGGACCGGACCATATAAAAGAAGCGCTAACGGCGGTTATAGATGGCGAAAGTTTGAATAAAGCGAAGGCGAAATATTACATCTTTACTAGGAAGTAGGCATCACCGTGGTGGAGATCCCGGCGTCTCTTCGAGTCGCGTTGCATGTATTGGCATCCGGTCCGATTTCTGACGGGCGCGCGTTCCGTTCTGCTCTCGACTGCGTCGTAAGCGATGCTATGGACGATAAACGCTACCTCACGACATTTAATGGACTCCAATACGACTATCCGGACCAGGAAATGGCCATGTTGCTTCTCGTTCGATCAGTTTGGAGGTTGATACCTAGAAATTTGTTGACTGCTCCAGAGGGTAGCACCCGGAAACTCGCTATCGGGATGTTGAAGAAGACCGATGTCGCTCCAGATGACAAGGACATAGCGAGCCTTACTGCGATTCTCAATCGTATGAAGCGCTACCTTAGCGAGGGTCGGGGAAGAAGTCGCTCATTTAACTTGTCAGACAATAGGCAGGCCGAGATCTTTCAGGAGCAGTTATGCCGTTGTGCTGCTTGTGGTTACCAGTTCAATGAAGGGGACCTGAATCAACTCACAGCGAATATGTCCGATTGGGAGAACCACGCCGACCCGGTCGGCCCCAATGATGTTGTGCCAGAGAATATGTATGGCACTCCAGTTCTAGATCACGTCGTGCCGTTGGCGTTAGGTCCTGATAAGCCCAGTAACTGGCAAATACTGTGTTGGACGTGCAATTCCGGAAAATCCGACATACTAAGTACTTTCCTTCCCGAAAGGAATATGATAAAAGGTGTGCGCGATCGACTAAGGTTGACAGTCGCGATGAGGTACCAGGTAATCGCTCGCGCTGACCATTGTTGTAGGTGTGGTAAACCACGGAAGCATGCAACAAATATGCGCGTGCGCATTCTGGATACGGACAGACTTTTTACTCGGGACAATCTTGCAATGCATTGTGAGTCATGTGCATTATCATAATTCTAGTTGTCTGGGATTCTTGAGCCATTTCGTAAGCTTCCCCGTAAAGCGGACCGTTCGAAAACGGAGTTTCCAGCGTCTGTGGGGTCCCCCCGAATAGCTACATGACCGAAAGATCTAGACCGTCCGGAGAAGCGGGTCAACTCCAGTCTGTCGCCAACTGACCTCCGCAAACGCCGCGTGATTATGGATGCTCTCCTCGTTCTCCGCGCGGACCGCACACTTACTGATCCTGTGATCGCCCCTCAAGGAGTGTGCCACGTTCCTGACTATGTCCTCGACAAAGACGGGGTTGTCGTAGGCCGCCATGGTTACCACACGCTCGTCGTCTCGCTTGAGGAGTGGGTAGACCGGGCACGACGCTGCCTGCTCCGCCACGTCCACCAACTCCTCGATCCAGATGAAGTCGCCACTCCGCGGAACCACGTGGATCGTCACCAAACCGCGTTGATTGTGCGCACCGTAATCGCTGATCTCCTTGCTGCACGGGCATACGCTCGTGACTGGAACCGTGACCTCCATCGCAGATTCACCACTCGCCGAATTCGCCGTCACGACAAAGCGGCAATGGTAGTCGATGAGCGCCGCCGAACCCGACACCGGAGCTCTCTTTTGCACAAAATACGGGAATTCTACCTCGATCCGCGCGTTCCTCGCTTTCAACCTGCTCTGCACCTCTTCGAGGACCGCTGGCAGGGTCCTCAACGTCATCTCTCCCTGATGGTCGTTCAGGATTTCGATGAACCGGCTCATGTGAGTCCCCTTGAACTCACGCGGTAGATTCACCGACATCGAAATGGTCGCCACCGTGTGCTGGACCTCGTTCTGTCGGTCCAGTACGGAGATCGGAAAGCGCACGCCGGACACTCCGACCTGGTCGAGCTCGATCCCTCGCTCATCGCGTCGCGCCTGGACGTCCTCCACGGCTCACCGTCCCTCGTAGACACAACCAGACGTGCACGTCTCCTTGACTTCAATCCTGCAAAGGCCCGGCAAGTCGGATTCCAGCCGCTCCCAGATCCAGGCCGCAAGGTTCTCGCTGGTCGGATTCTCGAGGCCAGGAATCTCGTTGAGATAGTTGTGGTCCAGGACCTCGTCGAGTGGGCGGAAGGCCGACTTGATGTCAGCGAAGTCCTGGACCCACCCCATGGCGGGATCCACATCTCCCCGTATATGGATCGTCACCTCAAAGGAATGGCCATGAATGCGTCCACACTTGTGGCCGTCAGGCACGTTCGGCAACCGATGAGCGGCTTCGAATTTGAATTCCTTGTAAATCTCCATCTCGGGCATCACTTGATCCCTATCATCTTGTGGGTTTGCAGGCTCAGTTTCCACTGGGGACTCTTCAGGCAATAATCGATCACCGCTTGCACATTCGCGTCCGTATCCGGACCGTCAAGCGGTTGCAGGAAGAAGTGAGAGAACTCCAGACCCTCGAACTGCGCGGGTTGGATCTGACGATGCGGATACACGAGCTTCAATTCATCGCCTCGCCGAATCACGAGTTTGGTCCCACCCTTCGGGCTCACGCAGATCCAGTCGATGTCGGCGGGCGGCTCCAGTGTCCCGTTAGTTTCGATCGCTACCTCGAATCCGCGCTCTTTGAGTGACTCGACGAGTGTCGCATCGAGTTGAAGTAGCGGTTCGCCACCGGTACAGACAACATATTTCGATCCCCCGGAATCCGTTGGCCACAAGTTGTCCACGATGTCGGCGAGTTGTTGCGGTTCGGAATAGCGGCCACCGTGCGGGCCATCGATTCCGATGAAATTCGTGTCGCACCAACGGGCGCATTCTCCACGGCCGCTGCCCCTATCCTCTTCTCGCCCGGTCCACAGGTTGCACCCCGAAAAGCGCAGGAAAACTGCCGGCCGGCCAGTATGCGCGCCCTCGCCCTGCAACGTGTAGTACACTTCGTTGACGCGGTATGCCATTAGGACCGCCCATCTAATGTTGAGTACCTCGTCGGGTCAGGAACACCTGCTCGCATGAAACCGCGCGCACGGAGTAGGCAGGCATCACAGGCGCCGCACGCGTTGCCTTCCGCATCCGGGTCGTAACATGTGGAAGTTATGCCGTAATCGACTCCTAGCCCGGTTCCCGTCCGGATGATCTCTTCCTTACACATCTGGATAAGCGGCGCGTGCACCGTCAGCGCTTGTCCCTCGACTCCTCGCTTGGTCGCAAGTCGCGCCATCGCCTGGAAAGCCTCGATGTATTCTGGACGGCAGTCCGGATAGCCGCTGTAATCCACGGCCGTCACTCCAATGAAGATATCGTTCGCTCCGATCATCTCCGCCCATGCGAGTGCATGGGAGAGGAAGATCGTATTTCGCGCCGGAACGTACGTGCCGGGGATGCCGGATTCGATCTCGGCCGCCGTTCGGTTCTTCGGGACAGACTCATCCGACGCAAGCAGCACACGCCCCAACCGGTAAGCGTCGATGTCCAGGATCTCGTGACGATGTGCACCGATCGAATCCACGACAGCGCAGGCCGCGTCGATCTCGGCGCAGTGCTTCTGGCCATACCGGAACGTGAGGGCGTATGTCTCGAATCCGGCCTCATTCGCCAGGGCGAGCGTCGTGGCTGAGTCGAGTCCGCCGCTCACGAGAACCACCGCTTTCTTCAATCGTCGCTCCCTTCTCTGATGCTATACGACGCTCAGGCGCTCTCCTCGCGGCTTCGGGCACACCAGACCCGTCGGCGGTACTCGACGAGGAGCAGGTTCGCCAGTTTCATCGTGTCCTTCATTGTGTTCTGCAACTCGTTCCAGCGGCGGACGTCTCCTACCCCAAAGTCCCAGTAACCGTCCGTCCACCGGCAGATGGACTTCAGAGGCAAGAGATCCTCCCGGAAGATCTCGACCGACATCGGTTCACCACGGTAGCGGTCGGCGATTGCGTCCATTACATAGCCCATGGCGACGATTCCCGCTCCATGCATCAACCGCGAACGCCGTGGCGGTAGGGCCCACGACTCCGGGAACGTCTGGGCGACGGCCTCCCAGAAGAACTTGACGACTTCGAGGATCTTTGTCTCGTCGCCCCGTCCGGTGAACGGGTCCCTGAACTGGTGGAGGGCACCGTCGGTGAGGCTGTTCTCGAGCATCCGTAGAACCGAATTGTCCTTCACGTAGCCATCCGGCGTTGTAGGCGATTTGATCAACTCGAAGAAAGGAGAATCCGGGTCTGAGTTGAGGCGGTTCAGCAGGTACGCCGGATAGCGTCGCTTTTGCAGATTGGAAGGTAGCTTTGAATTCGTGGCCGGCAGCAACTCGTAGATGAGGCTGCGCGGCAGGGGTTTCGTAGAGTTGACGAGGATGAACTGCTCGCGTTGTTCTTGATGATCATCGGCAATGAAGGCCGACACGCAGATCGGAAAGCTGTCGATCTCAGCCTCCCGGATCGCCGCCGCACGTTGCTGTCCGTCGACGATCCACCCGGGCAACTCCGCCCCCTCGCTACGCAGGGGAATGACCAATTCTCCGTGCTCCGAGTACTCGCCAGCAGCTCGTCCGGGAGCGGTGACAAACGACACTGAATCATCGAAAGCGACCACGATAGCATTGGGTATCATCGGTCGGTCCGATTCAAGGTAGTGCCGGATCTCCCGGATGTGCGAGTAGACTTCCGGGCGCTGATAGCCGAAGAGTTCCTGTTCCTCTCCGCGTCGAATCCGCGACACGGTGGCGATTCGATCCAGCATCTTCCCGTCGATGGCAAAGGTGAAAATGACGCGATCCTTGCCCTGCCGGACCCTCAGAGCGGGGACGGTCAGACTCGCGCTGGCTGTGGGGCGCCCTCCGGTCGTCGTCTTGCTCATCGCGTCTCCTCGAGTACACGCTTCAATCGCTGATTGAAGACGTAGAGATTGTGGAAGCCCCGACGCCGATTCCTCTCGGCGCCGCGGAACAAGATGACGTGATAACCGATGGACCTGCATACGTCGCACGCACACGACTTCCAGGGACGTGCCTCGAGAACCTCGCGGTAGCGATTCGATCGGTCCTTCTTCGGGTCGTAGAACTGCTCGTATTCCCGGATGATCCTCACGGCCTCGTCGACTTCCACCTCGTCTCGGTCAAACGCCGCCATCACGTCGAGGCAGTTCTTCTCCAGGCGACGGGCCACCTTTTGGTCGAGTTGGCCGGCCTTGATCTGCCTAGAGAGTCGAGGATTCGCCTCCACCTGTGGGATGCGTACCGCAGTGTACGTGCGGTCTCCCGAGTAGTAATTGGCGCGCTCGTCCTTGAAGGCTTTCCGCAGTGGGGACGTGCTGTCGAAGCTCGTCACCCCAAATCGCGCGAATTCGGGCACATACTCACATCGACTGATTCCCAGGAGGTGGATACGCGTCGACGCTTTACGGACGGCGTCCACGTGCCGCAGGATGGCGAGGATGTCCTCGGTCTTCAGGGGCACGAGTCCGCCTAGGGCGATCGTCTCGAAACCGAATCGCTCAAGCTCTATGAAAGACTCGGCGTACGACGCCGGGCTCCAGCCATGAGCGACACCAACCGGTTGGAATCGCGCCTTGGTCTCGCTGGTCAATGCGAGGAATTCCTCGGCGCGCTCCAAGGTGACCCGCTGGCGATAGCGCCACTCCTCAGGAACCACGTCTAAACCTGGCAGCATCGAATCGTGATCGGCCTTAAAGCCGAGGATCACGTGATCGACGGAGATGCCATAATCGAATCCGCACTCTTCGTAGAACCGAACCACATCTTCCGTCGGAAACGGCGGGTCCTTCTCCTTCACGTAAGAGAAGGCACCACAGTCGCCCATGATCTTCAAATCGCTGCCACCATTGTTTTCGAGGCGGAAAAACTCACGAGCCCCGACTCGACGCAACCGGTGGCGCTGCGCCAGTGTATACTTGGCCGACCCGACGGAACCGATCCCTTCGACGATGCCCATGGAGACCAGGATACCATCGAACGGTGTGGCCGCGAAAACCTCGTGCGCGTACTTGTCGTCCTGTTGACGGACCCGGAACTCGGCCCGTGTCTCCCTGGTAAAGTCGAAGGTGGGGTCGACCATATCCTGGCTGTCGGGGAAGAAGAACTTCACTTGGCCGCTCCCCTGACGCGCACATAGTTCCTGACCAGGATGTCCGTCAGCATGCGGATGTGCCGTGGGACGTTTTGGATCTCGTTCCACGCGAGACCGGCCTCTTCCCACTCGCCAGCGGTCCATCGACAGATGGGTGCGATCCGGGCGAGTTCCTTCTTCGCGTATTTCTTCGCTTCGCCTTCCGCGGGACGATGCCAACCCATGATGCGGTCCATCAGGCGCCCCATCGCCCGGATGCCTGCCCCGTGCATGAGACGACTTCTGGTCGGCGCTTTACCCCAGGCTTCTGGAAAGGTCTCTTGGACGGCACTCCAGTAGGAAACGAGGAGATTGGTGATGCCGATGAAGTCGGTTTCCTCGGTTGTCGCGTTGCGGAATGGGAAGAGGGCTCCACTCGGAGAGGTGAGACTTTCTTGTATCATCTGTACTACCGCAGTATCTGATACAACGGCCTTCCGTCTCTTGGCCTTGGTTGCAGAGGAGCGCTTGATCATGCTATAGAAGGGAGACTTCTCCTCTGAATTGAGCCACTCGCAAAGGGCTGCGGGAATCTTGCGGACGGCCAACTTCGCCGGCAGGGGGGCCGAGATCTCGGGAAGAAGTTCCGTAAGTAGCCCGCGGGGGAGTGGCTTCTGGTTGTTCACTCGGATGAACTGATCCCTCTGAGTATCGACCTCGTCCGCCACAAACGCGCTGACAGGCACGGGAAGACCTCGGCGCTTGGACTTCGTCAACGCGAGGGTGCGCTGCTGGCCGTCGACGATCCAAGCAGCACGGGGCCCGTCGGGCAGTGAGGTGGGGACCTCGAGGACACCGGCGGTCACGCCGTTGCTCGTGACCTGAGGGCCGCGACTCTTGACAAATCTCACCCGCGACGAAAGTGCGAGGATGATTGCGTTCGGAAATAGGACGTCCTCGCTATCCAAGTAGTCCACGATGTCCTGGACGTGTCGCTTCACCTCGGGACGCTGATATCCGATGAGTCTGTCGGTTGCATCGCGGGAAACACGCGAAACATCCGCAATTGCCGCGACTTCCTCACCGGTGAGAGCGAAGAGGTAGATAGGGTACTTCGCGTTTTGGTCAAGACGGAGAGCCCGTAGTCTCATTATACTGTCTGGTTTTCTGGCCACCTGTCTTACCCCTTCACGCTTTCGAACAACATGCTGAAGCGCTTCTGTTCACAGGCGAACCCCATGTCTCGGAATTTCCTTAACAAGCGCGTCTTCGAATTCGTCGCGTCTGCTTGAAGTTCTCGGGATATAAAACTGCGAACGGATTCGTCAGACATCGCAACGCCGTCGATTACGCGGCGCTCCGGTGCACGTGCATTCAATTCTTCGATCAGGCGCGCAAGCTCCGGTGTTGTGAGATCCCGAGGACCGCGCTCAAGTAAGGCACGAACGATCCGGATGTTCAGCGAAACGCGCGCCCCCCCAAGTAAGCCCTCGACCCGCGAGTCAGTGGGAAGGAATCGATCCCTGATGTCTTGAAAACTCCGTCGCCGAGCGCCGACGGACACGATCGACATCAGATCCCTTGAATTGAGTTCATTGGCGGCGCGTCCGAGGTCCGGGGCCAACGCCCTGACGTAGTCCAAAGACATCGCTACGATCATGGGCTTGCCCGGATCTCGGTGCGCCAGGTCTGTTAGGGTTCGTGGCGACCGACCGAAACGAAGGCTTCTTGCGAGATCATTCCACCAGGCGCTGCAGTCAGAGGCCGGACCCACTGAATCGACGTCGCCTCGAGCGAAAGTCGCCGAGTAAGCAGGAATCGGAGTAGCCGATGATACGAGGCCGACTCCGGCCGAGCAAATCCAGAGATCCGACAAGGGATATTCGCCCACAATGTCGCATGCTACGGACCAGTAATCTCCGGAATAGATCGATCGAGCTGCCATCCGGGGATGTCTTCGAGCCTGAATCCGCTGTACCCATTCCCGCAGGCGATGGTCCGCACTAATCGGCGCGACATCGCCAAGCCGCAATTCCGGCGCAATTGGGCGTCTTTTCTTCTTCACGCAGTTGACAACCAGCGTAAACGGCTTCATTTCTCATGACTCTCCCAGATTACGGACTCTAACTAACATGCCCCTACTTTCAGAGTCCAGCAGTATTTGCACCATTCTCCATCATTTGATAAAACAGTATTTTCGAAGTCAGTGGCGAAAGCCCTCTATTATTGCGACCACACGTTTGGGGACTAATGGATCAGTAGATTCTAGCTTCGGTTGGGACAAAGAATTCTGGGAGGAAGCGAAAGAAGTTGAAACTGCGACCAAGGATCAGGTTGGGGGCGACATAATGACGCCCTGGAGGGAGGTCGCTTAGACGGTAAATCGACGCCGCGGACGTGATCCCCGATCAGGGCGCGGATTCCTGAACGAAGTGTCCAGCACAGGCGCACACTTCGTTCAGGAAACTCCCATGAGCTGAACTCGGCGCAAGTCCGATCCGCCGGATGGAACGGTCGTCGCCGATGATCCTCACGACCCCTTCATGACCACGAATAACGGACACCAGCGCCGTGTACTACCCGTGGTGCAACGCCAGCGGAAGGACATCCCATGCTCCAGCACGCCGATTCCCC
>CAZXCK010000139.1:0-10599 GCA_964639225.1 uncultured Anaerolineaceae bacterium
GGGCTGGTGACACTGGCCCGCAACCTGTACCAGAACGACGGCGTCACCACGTCGGTGATCGCCATTGGCCAGTGGGACCCCGGCTTCCTGCGCGACATGGCCGAGGTTGGCGGCGGGCAGTTCCACGCTGTGACCGACGCGCAGATGATCCCCAACATCTTCTCCGCCGAGACGGTGCTGGCGACGCGCTCCTATATCCAGGAGGAGACGTTCACGCCGATTCTGACGGCCAACCATCCCATTATGAACGGCATCCCGGCGCTGCCAGCCCTGCGCGGCTACGTGGCTACATCGCCGCGCGCCGCCGCGCAGACGGTTCTGCGCGGGCCGGAGCCGTACCGCGATCCGGTGCTGGCGGCCTGGCAGTACGGCCTGGGGCGCAGCGTGGCTTTCACCAGCGACGCCACCGCCCGCTGGGGCCAGGACTGGGTGAGCTGGGACGATTACGCGACATTCTGGAGCCAGGCGGTGCGCTGGACCATCACCGAGGGCGCTACCGGCAACCTGGAGACGCGCGTCCGGCTGGAGGACGGTCAGGCGCGCATTGTCGTCGATGCCCGCGACGACTCCGGCGATTTCCTCAACGGGCTGGACCTGATCGCCAGCGTGGTGCAGGACCCCACGCGCGGCGGCGAGCGCGTCCAACTACGGCAGGTCGCGCCGGGCCGCTACGAAGGCGATTTCCGCCCCGGCGATGAGGGCGCGTACTTCCTGCGCGTGGCACACCAGTCCGCCGATGGCCAGCCGGACCCCCGCTTCAACCAGACGACCGGCTGGGTCCACAGCTATTCCGCCGAGTACGCCACCTTCGGCAGCGACGCGCGCCTGCTCGAATCGCTGGCGGAACTAACCGGCGGCGCCGACCTCAGCGAGGAACCGGCGGCGGCCTTCGCTCACAGCGTCACCGGTCAGCGCGCCTTTGTGCCGCTGTGGCCCTGGCTGCTGCTGGCGGCGCTGCTGCTGCTGCCGCTGGATGTCGCCGTGCGCCGGCTGCTGGTCACACGCGGCGACCTGCGCCGCCTGGTCGCTGCCGTGCGTGGGCCGGTGACGACTCAGCCGGATATGGCGCAGCGGCTGGCCGCGCTGCGGGCCGCCCGCGACCGGGTCCGCAGCCAGCCGGAAACCGCCCCGACCGCCCCCGCCGAGTCGATCCGTTCGCTGCGCGCCAGCCAGCGACAGCGCCGCGAATCCAGTGCGGACGCGCCCGGTGTTGAGCCTGCCGAGACACCGGCCCCGCGCTACCGTCCGCCGGAAGTCTCGCCGCCGCATCCGGGCGAGGGCAAAAAGCCCGAAGAGCCGGAAAGCCTGGGTGCGCGTCTGCTCCGGCGGCGGCGTCAGGATGGCGATTCACCGGACGGCGCACCATAGCCGGCACTGGCCCGCCTGTGATACCATTCCGGCGATTGTTGGCCGGCGCGGGACCCATCCCCGCCCCATACGAAAGACAAAAACACGCCCATGATCCACGCCGATGAGCGCGCGCCGTCCGGCGGGCGGACGGCCTGGCTGCCGCTGCTGGCGATACTGCTGCTGGCGGCAACCCTGCGCACGGTGAACATCACCCAGCAGAGCATCTGGTTTGACGAGGCTTTTGCCTGGAGCATCGTCATCCAGGACGATATGTTCCCGCGCATCGCGGCGGACACACACCCGCCGCTGTATTACGTGCTGCTGCGCGCCTGGATGCAGATCGCCGGCGATTCGCCGCTGGCGCTGCGCTATCTGTCGGCGCTGACCAGCCTGATGACGGTCGCGCTGCTGTATCGCGTGGCCGGGGAGATGGTGCGCGGCTCACCGGAACTGCGCTACGTGCCGCTGCTGGCGGCGCTGCTGCTGGCTCTCTCCGACGCCGAGATTTTCCTGGCGCAGGAAGCGCGCAACTACTCGCTGTACACGTTCTTCGCCTGCCTGAGTATGTGGGGCTATCTGCGCTGGCTGCGGCTGCGATCTGCTGGCGCGGCGCTGTGGTGGGCCGGTGGGACGGCGGCGCTGGTCTACACGCATTACCAGGGATTGTTCATCCCCGCTGTGCAGGGACTGCACGCGCTGCTGATCCTGCGCGGGCGGGTGCGCTGGCAGGCGGTCGGCGTGCTGGCACTGAGCGCGCTGCCGGTGCTGCCCTGGTTCGTCGGCGTGACCATTCCCCAGGCGCGCAACGCCATCGACAACAGCCTGCCGTTTGCTATTCCGTCCAACTGGGATACGCTGCTGCACCTGCGCGACAGCTACCTGGGCGCGCAGTGGCCGCTGATGCTGGTGCTGGCGGGGGCCGGTCTGTGGGGGTTGTGGCGAGCGCCACGACGCGGACTGGCGCTCATCGCCGCGCTGTGGTTTGCCATTCCGTTCGGCGTGCTGTTCTTCGGCAACTATTTCGCCAGTCTGCTCACCGAGCGCAAGCTGCTGATTGTCGCGCCGGCCATCGCGCTGATGATCGGCGCTGGACTGGGGCGGCTGGGCAATCCGGCGCGGCTGCTGGTGGTGACCGCGATTCTGGTCTACGGCCTGACCAGCGTCGATTATTATCGCGTCAAAGAACCCTGGGATCGCATCGCGGCGCAGGCGGTGCAGTACGCCCAGCCGTATGATCTGGCGCTGGTCGAGGCCGGTGTGGGCCAGTATCCCATGAAATACTACTGGGAACGCTGGATGCCGGAAGGCGCCATCTTCAGCACGCTGCCGTTTCTGGCCGACGACACGATGGCTGTCACCCGCGACCCGGAGACGTATTATCAACTGTGGCTGCCGCAGCTCTACGAGATCAACCAGACGCAGCGCCCCGGCGAGGTGGCCACCGCCTGGCTCGTGTTCTGGAGTCCGGACCGGCGCATTATCAACGAGCTGGAATCGGCTGGCTACCAGCGCACCATGACCGCCGCCACCGATCACCTGGGCAACCGCATCGACCTGTACCGCTATGATGTGCTGCCAGAAGAACCGCGCGCCACGTTCGACAACGGGATGACGCTGCGCGCCGCCGAGATCGACGAAGCCGCCATGCGCGTTGATCTGTGGTGGTCTTACGAACCGGCAGATACGCCCACCGACTACATCACATCGGTGCTGCTGCTCAACGCCGATGGGGTGCTGGCGGCCCAGTTCGACGGCCCGCCGTTTTACGGGCAGCGGCCTACATCGTCATGGACGCCGGGCGACGTTGTCTTTGATCCGAAGGCGCTGGAACCCGTTCTGACGGACAGCCTGGATGAACTGCCGCCGGGTGACTATACGGTTGTGGCGCAGGTTTATGCGTGGTCGCCGGAAGGGATCGCCCAGGCGCTCACCATCGACGGTGAACGCTGGGCGGTGTTAGGAAGCATTACGAGGTGAAGTCGTCCGGGCCGCCCACCATCTTAAAGCCGATGCTGCTGAACAGTTTGTAGCGACCGTCGGCCCACAGCACATCAACAAGGTCTGGACTGAGGTTCAGGCAGGTGTGCAGATGAGCGGCAATACGGGCACAGCCCATCACCGTCTGGATGCGTCCGCCGCCCCAGGGGAACGGCACGTCAGGTCCTTCGTCGTATTCTGGCGCTAACACACGAACCGTGCCGAAGCCGGTCATATTGTAGCTGATCGATGCGTTAAAGCTCCAGAGCCGTCCCATAGGGAAGACTTCCCCGATGACATCGAGCGACTCGCGCCCGACTCCGTTTGGTAAGGTGTGCGCCTGCAAAGTCCAGCTTCGCTTGTAGACGATCTCCGTGTTTACCTGGTGCATTGAAGGTTCCCCAATTCCTTGTTTGCAAGAAACACGAGGTCGTGATGACGTAGGTGTGCGGTGATCCCCGGCTGTACCTGGAAAATAGGCAAGGTTACTATTTTACCATAGGAGAGACCTTGTGTATGAGTCTTAGCTTAGAAGTAAACGGTTGCAAAATCAACAGGGTTACAGCGAAGTTCGTAAATTTTTCAGATATGGAACGAGCATATACAACGCGCTGGTGGCTCCGGTAAAATGACCCTGGCCAACCCGGCTGCTGGACCTCTACGGACCTCTATCACACTGGACGGCATGACCGCTTCTAAGATCGTAACTTCCCGCAATCTGGCGCTGCTGGCACTGACGCTGATCTTTCTGCTGGCGGCGGCGCTGCGCATCCCCAACATTGACGGCCCGGCGCTGTGGACCGACGAGGGCTTTACCTATTACACCTTCAAGGTCGATCTGTTCGAGGCTGTCGCCGGGGACCGTCACCCGCCGTTTTATTTCTACACGCTGCACGGCTGGGCCGCCCTGGCCGGCGACTCGATTCTGGCGCTGCGCTGGTGGTCGCTGCTGCCGTCCATGCTGACTGTCGCCGTTGCCCATGCCATCGGGCGCGAACTGGTGCGCTGGCGGCCCGGCGTGGCCGCCCGGCGCGGCTGGCTGGGCGTTCCTGTGCTTGCCGCGCTGATGATGGCGCTGGCTTCCGGCGAGAACTATCTGGCGCAGGAACTGCGCATGTACACCTGGCATGTGCTGTTCGCGGCGTGCGCTACGCTCTTCTACCTGCGCTTTCTGCGCCAGCCGGCACCGCGCCGGGCGTTGTGGTGGGGGCTGTTCGGCACACTGCTGATCTACACCCATTACTTCGGCGCATTTGTGCTGCTGACGCAGGCCATCCACGCGCTGATTTTTATGCGCGGTCGGGCGCGCTGGCTGGCGCTGGGCGCGCTGGCGGCGGTGGGGGCCATCTTCGCGCCCTGGTTTGTGCTGGTCACACTGAACCAGTTCGCCAGTGACGCGGTGTGCGTCAACTGCGCCCCGCCCGGTAACTGGACCATCCTGCTCGAATTCCGGCTGAAGTGGTTCGGCCAGCAGTGGCCGCTGACGCTGGGCCTGTTCCTGCTCGGCTGGGTGACAGTGGTTTATCATCGAACGCCGCAGGCGGGGCCATCCGCTGCGAAGGTGACTGATGCTCTGCCTTTTTCGGCGCAGCGCGCCGAAAGGCAAAGGGTCAAGGGAGCCTTGCTCCCTTGCGGGGGTGTGGGGGCTGCGCCCCCACAAAACAACACCCGTCTTTTCTCATTCCAACTGCGGCCACTGGAGCCGCTGACGCTGCTGCTGGGGCTGATCGTCATCCCCATCGCGCTGACCTATCCGCTGGGCCATGACGAACTGATCTTCTTCGCGCATCGCCTGGTGCAGATCACCGTCCCGGTGACGCTGCTGCTGGCGCTGGGACTGGGCAACCTGCAAAATCCGGCGCGGGTGCTGGTGGCGGCAGCGCTGCTGATCTACGGCGCGACCACCGTTGACTGGTATCGCGTCAAGGTGCCCTGGGATGTGATGGCGGATCGCATCGCCGAGTACGCCCGCCCCGGCGATCTGGCGCTGGCCGAGGTCGATTATGAAGAGTCGGCGCTGCTGTACTATTATGATCACCAACTGCCGGAGGGCGTTATCATCAGCACCTACCCGGTGTGGAGCGATATGAACCGCTCGACCTATTACGATGGCGTGCTGCCGGGTCTGCTGGCCGAACACCAGCCCACGCTGGGCCAGCCCGCCGGTGCCTGGGTGACGCACTTCAGCGCCCAGACCACACTTATGGACCGGCTGGAAGCCGCCGGTTACACACGCTCGCTCACCTGGCCCTATGACCACATCGGCAGCACGGTTTACGTCTACCGCTACGACCGCCTGCCGGACGGCGAGCCGCTGGCCCGTTTCGACAGCGGGCTGGCTCTGCGCGCCGCCGCCGTCCATGCCGACGCGCTGCGCATCGACCTGTGGTGGCAGGCGGACGCGGCCATCGCCGACAATCTGATTGTGTCGGCCTTTCTGCTTAACACAGATGGCGCGCTGGTGGCACAGTTCGACTCGCCGCCGTTCGCTGGGCGCCATCCCATGCCCGACTGGCAGCCCGGCGAACTGGTCTACGACCCGCGCCCGCTGCAGATCGTCAGCGGCACGGAGTCGCTGCCACCCGGCGAGTACACCGCCGCCGTGCGGCTCTACACCTTCGGCGCGGATGGCGGCATTGTGCCCGTTCTGCCAATCGAAACTGGCGACACGCCCTATGTCACGCTCGGCACGCTGCGCCTGCCGTGATTTCCCCAGCGCGCAATAGGCAGTCGCTGGTGACATCTGTACAATAGCCCCATGAGAACCGCGAACCATCCCCCGACGATCCCGTTTTACCAGCGGCACCGGCTGGCGCTGCTGGTGCTGATTCTGCTGCTGGCGACTGCCGGGCGCGTGGTCAACATCGACGCCGAAAGCCTGTGGGTCGATGAGGGCTTCAGCTACTGGGCCATCCGCCACCCGGATATGCTGGGCCTGCTCTTCGACGATGTGCACCCGCCGGTGTACTTCTACGGGCTGCGCGCCTGGGCGGGCGTGGCTGGCATCACCGAGCTGGCGCTGCGCTACTTTTCCGTGCTGCCCGGCCTGCTGAGTGTGGCCGTGATTTATCCCGTCGCCCGCGAGCTGGAACGCGCGCGCGGCCAGCACATGCTGACGGTCGTGCCGCTGCTGGCGGCGCTGCTGCTGGCCCTGGCCGACATGGAGATATTCATCGCCCAGCAGGTGCGCATGTATAGCTGGCATGTGCTGTGGGTGCTGCTGGCGATGTGGGGCTTTCTGCGCTGGGCGCGCACCAGCGAGCGTCGGGCGCTGGCCGGCTGGGGCATCGCCGCGCTGCTGCTGCTCTATACGCAGTACGTGGGGCTGGCGGCGCTGGCCGTGCAGGGACTGTACGCGCTGCTCTTTCTGCGCGGGCGCAGGCGCTGGCAGGCGCTCGGTGTGCTGGCGCTGGTGATCGCGGCCTTCGCGCCCTGGCTGCTGCTGGTCGTCGGCGGGCAGACGGACAACGTCGGCACCGGCTTCAACGTCCCCTCGACGCTCGAATCGCTGTGGAGCTGGCGCGCGCACTGGTTCACGCAGCAGTGGCCGCTGACTCTGCTGCTGGCGCTGGCGGGACTGGTGACGGTCGTCTACGCCGGGACGCGCCCCATAGGGATTCGTCTGCGTCCAGTCAGTCCGGCGCTGCTGCTGCTGGCGTGGATCGTCGTGCCGGTGACCGGCGCGTACATTCTCAACTTCTACACGCCCATTCTGATGGATTACCGCATCACGCAGATCACGCCCGCCGTCGTGCTGCTCATCGCCCTCGGCCTGGGCAACCTGCAAAATCCGGCGCGCGGGCTGCTGGTGGCGGCGCTGGTGGTCTACGGCATCACGACGACCGATGTCTACGTCGAGCGCCCGCCCTGGCGCGAGATCGGCCAGGACGCCGCCCGCTATGCCCAACCTGGCGATCTGGCGCTGGCGCACATCACGCCGTCCGGTGACTGGCAGATGATCTACTATTACGAACGCTTCATGCCGCAAGGCGTCGAACGACGCTCGCTGCGCCAGTGGCAGCGCGAACAGCCCGAAACCTACGCCAGCGGTTTACCGGCGCTGCTGGCCGAGCATCCGCAGGTGTGGCTGATGCACTGGTCGGTAGATCGCAGCGCCTTCGACGCGCTGGCCGCCACCGGCCACGTGCAGACCGCCGTTATGACCCACGACTGGCGCGGCAGCGATCTCAATGTGTATCGCTTCGACCAGCTACCACCGCTCGACGCCGCGCTGGCCACCTTCGAGTCCGGTATGATCTTACGGCAGACGGCGGTCATCGACGACGCGCTGCGGCTCGATCTGTGGTGGAGCGCCGACGAACCCCCCGGCGCGGATTACGTCGTGTCGGCGCGGCTGCTCAACACCGATGGCATGCTCGTCGCCCAGCGCGACGCGCAGCCCTTCAATGGCCAGCGCCCAACCTCGACCTGGGCAGCCGGTGAGGTGATCTACGACCCGCATCCGCTGCAACTGGCCGAAGGGCTGGATCACCTGCCGCCCGGCGAGTACACCGCCGCCGTGCTGGTCTATCGCTGGACGCCGGACGGTATCATCAACGTGCCCACCGTCAGCGGCGACGAGTTCGCCGTCACCGGCGTGCTGCGGCGGTGATGGGATGATGTCATGAAGAAAAGTCATTCAGAATCATCTGCAGGGGCGTTTCGCGAACCGCCTGCGCCGCCAGCGGTTCAAAACCGCTGGCTAACACAAAGCCGACCCACTAAAGGGGTCGTATCCCCTTTGGCAAGCATAAGAGCTGTTTTTAGTGTCTCTTCAGCAGACACGCTCCCTGTAGCCCGGCGTTTTAACGCCGGGCGGGGCTTGCTTCTCCTCCTATTCCTGCTCATCCTGCTGGTGGCGTTCGGGGCGCGCATGTGGCACCTGAACACCGAGCCGGTGTGGCACGACGAGGGCTGGAGCATCCGCGCCATACGCGGACCGTTCACCACGCCGGATGACAACACGCCCTTCGTCTACTATCTGACCGGGCATGTGCTGTGGCGGGCCGGCGCTGGCGAATCGCCGCTGGCGCTGCGTTATGTGTCGGTGCTGCTGGGCGTGCTGACGACGGCGCTGGCGCTGCGCATCGGCTGGCGCTGGTTCGGGGCCGGGGCGGCGTTGAGCGTGGGCGTGCTGGTGGCCGTATCGCCGCTGCTGTGGGAATACGCGCAGGAGGTCCGGGCTTACGCGGCGGTGCCGCTGCTGGCACTGATTCTGCTGGCGCTGGCGGCGGCGATTCTGCGCCGGGAACCCGGCCAGCCGGTCCCGCGCCGCCTGTGGCTGGCGGTCGTCATGGCGGAGTTGGCGGCGCTGTACACGCACAACCTGGGCGTGCCGCTGGTCGCCTGGCTGAATATCGCCCTGGGGATGGTGTGGCTGGCCCGCCGCGATTGGCGGCGTATGGTCGTGTGGGCCGGGCTTCAGGTGATGATGCTGCTGACCTACGTGCCCTGGCTGCTGACGCAATCGCCTTCGGGGACGCCGCTCAACACGCCACCGGAGCCGGGACTGGGGCTGATCCGCGACGTGTGGACCGCCTATTTTCTGCCCGCGCTGCGCCAGTTCGAGGAGTCGGCTGGCGGTTGGCTGTCGATCCATATGCTGGGGCTGGCGCTGCTTTTGTTGGCGCTGATGGCGTTCGCCATGACGTGGCGGCGTCCGCGTCATGTGGACCGCGCACGGCTGTGGCTGCTGATCTCGCACGCGCTGCTCGTCCCGGCGTTGAGTACGGCGCTGATGCTGGCGGCCAGCATCGACTTTCACCCGCGCTATTACATCGCCGCTGTGCCGGGCACGCTGATGCTGGCCGCTGCCGGGGCCGCTGCCCTGCGACCGTACCGGCTGGGGACGCTGGCGCTGGCCGGGTTTACACTGGCGGGCGCAGGCGTGTCGGTGGCCAGCCTGCACCAGATCAGCACCACGCGCGGCTACCAGCACGACGATTTCGCCGGTCTGGCAGCGTATTACGCCACGCTGCCTGCCGAGGCTGTCATCCTGCTGCCGTTCGGCGACGAACCCGCTTTGCAGGTGTATTATGCCGACCGCTACGACATCCAGGCGGAATTCGTCAACGTGCCACTGTACAGCGACGAGGCCGAGGCGCTGGCGACCATCGACCGCATCGCGGCGGACGGGCCACGCCATGTCGAGCTGCTGACGTGGTTCCAGCTTCCGGCGGACCCACGCGGCATGTATCCGTGTTTGCTGACGGCGGCCCACACCGGCGACTCGCTCGATGAGCCGCGCTTTTATTTCGGGCTGGCGACGCAGGCTTTCCAGGTGGGTCCGCTGGACTGGCGACCGCTGGACGCTGATCCGCGTTATCGTGAGGTGAGACTGACCGGGGCCGCCTACGCCGAATCGGCGGCGGGGTTGTGCCTGCGCACCGGCTGGACGTTAAGCCAGCCCACCGGCGAGGACTGGCGCGTAGCGGCGGCGCTGCTCGATCCGCTGGGCGGGGAACTGGCACGGCATAACGCGCCCATCGCCCGGCCCGACAATGTGGGCACGCGCCGCTGGCAGTCCGAGGACGCGGGGCAGGCGTATACGCTGCTGAGTCTGCCGCCGGGCGCGCCCTACCGCGACTATACGCTGACGTGGAACGTCTTCGGCACGACGCAGCCGAGCGGAATCGACGTGCTGGACGCCGCTGGCAATCCCGCCGGACGGACCTATCGCCTGCTAGACGCGGTGAATGCTGGCGGTCCGCCCTTTGACGCGCCACCAGCCGAGCCGCAGCTTGTCGCCAGTAATGCGGACGCGGGCAGCATCGCCGCCGGTCTGCCGCTGGCCCTGACGCTGGCCCTGCCCGCCGCCGATGCGCCACTGATCGCCAGTCTGGGCGGGGACGGCTGGCAGTTGGAAAACGAGCTGGCGCCAGTTGGCGAGGGCGCGGCGCGGCTGGCGTGGCTGCGCTTTGTGGTGCCGCCGGAGAGCGCAGGCGAGGCCGTGCTGCGCGTTGACGGCCACGAGCTGGCTCGTATCGACGTGATCGCTGTGCCGCGTACGTTCGTAGAGCCGCCGTTCGCTGAGGCGGTCGGGGTTGAATTTCCGGGTGTGGGCGTCCTGGTGGGAGCCAGCGTTGAGTCCGAGCAGGTCGCGCCGGACTCGCCGCCGCAGGTGTCGCTGGTGTGGCGCGCCGAGTCCACACCGGGCGTGGATTACACGGTGTTCGTGCAGTTGATCGGCGCGGATGGGCGGGTCATCGCCCAGAGCGACCGGGCACCGGCAGACGGTCTGCGCCCGACGAGCGGCTGGGCCGCCGGCGAGTA
>CAZXCK010000140.1:0-10505 GCA_964639225.1 uncultured Anaerolineaceae bacterium
GTGGGGGGGGCGCGAGGCGGTGTGGTGCGCCTTACGAAGTGTGGGCGGGGGCGCTCAGGCGGGGAGTATCACCTGGAAGGTGCTGCCTTGGCCGACTTCGCTCTCGACGGTGATGCTGCCGCCGTGCTGCTCGACGATGCCCTGCACAATGGACAGACCCAGGCCGGTGCCCTCCTCGGCGTAGTAGGCTTCTTCCGGGATGCGGTAGAATTTTTCGAACAGGCGCGGCACGACGTCCGGGGGGATGCCCAGGCCGGTGTCGGCCACACGCAGCACGATATGGCCGTCTTCCTGCTGCGCGCTGACACTCACCTGACCGCCCGCCGGCGTGTACTTGATGCCGTTGGACACCAGATTCGACAGCACCTGCCCCAGGCGACGCGGGTCGGCGGGGAAGCTCAGGTCGGGCGGGTCCACCTGGCTGGTCAGGGTGATGGGCTTCTGACTGGCCAGCATGTCGAAGGTATCCAGCGTCTCTGCGATGAGGGTGGCGGCGCACACCGGCTCAATTTTGAGCTTGACGCCGCCCGTCTCCAACTGGCTGATGTCCAGCAGGTCGGATACCAGCATGTTCATTTTGCGGGCAGTGGCCAATACCATCCCGGCGAAATCAGCAACATCCTCCTGCGACAGTTCATCGGGCCGGGTCATCATATCCGCGTAGCCCATGATGATGTTGATCGGATTCTTGAGGTCGTGCGAGACGGTGTGGATGAGCTGGTCTTTCATACGGCTGAGGGCCAGAATCTGCTGGCGCTGGCGCGACAGGGTAATCTGGCTGCGGACACGGGCCAGCACCTCTTCGATTTTGAAGGGCTTGGTAATGTAATCCACGCCGCCCACCTGAAAGCCGCGCACCTTGTCGGTGACTTCACCCATCGCGCTCACAAAAATCACGGGGATGTCGCGGGTGGATGGGTCCGCCTTGATGTGCTCGCAGACCACATAACCGTCCATTACCGGCATGTTGACATCGAGCAGAATGAGGTCCGGTGGAACCTCGCGGACTATCGCCAGGGCTTCCTCGCCGCTCTCGGCCAGCACGACCTGGTAGCCCCGGCTCTGCAACATGCTGAGCATGATCTGCCGGTTGGCCTGAACATCGTCAACGACCAGAATCTGGCCACTGTCTGCTGTGTGATCTTCCATCGTAGCATCTGCCTTCATGTCGTTAATGTGTCCTGATCGCGTGTTATGTGCCGGGATATGATGCTCCTGTTTCCAGCTTTATCATAAATTGAAAGTTGCGGTTAGTGAGTAAAGGGTTTGCGAATTAACTATGAAAAAGCGTCTCCGTTTCAGTCATTCGAGACCGGCAGCGCCTGGGCGGTGGTGGCCGTCACCTGGAGCGCATAGACGCCTGGTTCGGTCGTCACCGGCGCAAAGGGCGACACGGCGATAACGGCGCGCGTGGTGTCCGGTTCGAGCAGCAGAGTCCAGTCCTCGTCGGTGGGATAGAGCCAGCGCGTCACGGTGACGGCGTCCGGGCTATCGCCGAACTGGACCGCCTGCACCCAGGCGTGCTGCGGCAGGCGGTTGTCGATGCGCACCCAGCCCGCCGCGTCCCAGCCGCCGCCGTCGGCCTCAAAATCGCTGTGGTAGCCGACTGCCGGCAGGCTGACATCGTCGATGGCCAGGCCGGGATAGTTGATGGCGTCGTCGGTTATCATCTCGAAGCGCAGCAGAACCTGGTGGCCGGTGTAGGCGTCCAGGGCGATCTGCTCGCGGACCCAGCCGCCGGAGCTGCCGGTGTAGCCGGGGCCGTAGGCATTGCCGTGCGGGTCATAATCGGTGGTGTAAGCGGTCGGCAGGATATCCCAGGTGAGGCCGCCGTCCACACTGGCGGTCAGGTAGGCGTAATCCCAGCCCTCTTCGATGTCGAACCAGGCGCTGTAATGCAGGCTGGCGCTGTCCAGGTCGCGCAGGTCAAAGGCGCGGGTGAGCGTCATGTTGCTGGCGTCGCCGCGATGGCTGTACCACATCCACTGGCCGCTGGCCGCGTCGGTGGCAAGCAGGGGCGCGGTGGGCGCCAGCTTCAGCTCGATGTCGAGCGCCGCCGTGTCGTCCAAATCGGTCAGGAGATAGTAATCGGTGGCGTACTGGGCCAGCGCGCGGGTATGGCCAGCGCCCGGCCCGCTGTTGTATTCCTGAAGGCGCGGCAGACCGATGCCCGGCAGGCTGTCGTAGCCATAGCGACCGTCGTCGATGGCGGTGTTCTGGACCAGATTGGCGACCACCCAATCGGCGAAGAATTCATCGGCGCCGGGTTCGTCCAGGGCGCGCAGGGTGTTCTCCACCGAGAGCAGGCCGTTGGCCTCGTCGAGACTGAGCGCGCGCACAGCGTCCACGCCGTAGCGTTCGTAGAAGTAGGTCACGAACAGGAATCCGCTGCCATAGCTGGCGGGCATATCAGCGCCTTCGTAGGTGAAGTCGTTGAGCTGGACGTGCGGCATACGCAGGAACGACTGCCCGAAGCTGCGCGCTCCGACATAGCCCAGGTAGTGCTCGGTGAAGGTGGAAAAGCCCTCGTTGAGCCAGGTGTCCTCGTTGGGGTCCACGTTGGCGCGGATCATATGCTGGAATTCGTGGGCCAGGGTGCCTTCGAGCGATGCCGGATGCGGCGCGGTGCCGTAGACATCCAGGTTGACGAAGAACATCTCGCGGGCGTTGCTGAAGGGGAAAACAGTCTCCGGGTAGGTGTGGCGGCGGGCGAAATAGGCGGCGGTACCTGGCCCGACAGCGCGGGCGAAGAGCACATGCAGGCGCGGGTCGCCGTCAACGCCGGGGGCGGCCTCGCTGCCCCACAGATCGCGGACCGGCTCGTAGATGCGCGTGTCGAAGGCGTCGATCAGCGCCGCCAGCGACTCGTTATCGAGCCGGTCGCCGCGCTGCACCCAGAAGGCGGCGTGTTCGCCCAGCCCCTGCAGCACAGCGGTCACGGCGAAGGTGCGACTTTCGACATCGTTGGTCACCCAGAACTCGGCGGTATCGTTTACGCTGAGCACGGGCGGGGTCGATGGCGGCAGCGGCGCGGATTCCAGGCCGCGCAGACGCAGCGCCAGGTCCACCGGGTCGGCGGGGGGAATGACGGCTGCGGCCAGGGCGTCCAGCGTGGGGTAATCTGGTGTATCGGTCGGCGGCTGGGCCAGCGAGACACTGGCAGACGCGGTGCCCAGGATGGCCGTGCACATGATCCACAGGGCGGGCAGCAGTAGATGTCGCAGCATGAGGGTTTGCCTCTTTCGATCGTTTAGCCGGACGATTAACCAGAATTGCCGGGGCCGTTTACCAGTGGCCCCGGCGGCGCTCACTGTGCGCGAGGCAGCGGATTGTACGGCTCCTCGTTCCACCAGACGGGGAATGGGGCGCGCGTCTGGCCGAAGTAATCGTCCAGGATGCGGCGGGCGATGGGCGCGGCGATCTGCGACCCTTCACGCGACTGGTCCACCATGACGACGATGGCGATCTCCGGATCTTCGGCTGGCGCATAGGCGACGAACCAGGAATTGGGATAGCGGGCAGTCTCGGCGGTGCCGGTTTTGCCACAGGCGGTGAAGGTGGCATCCACTTCGGTATAGCCGAACTCACCGGCGCTGTAAAATCGTCCGTAGGCCGTGCCCAGCGTCGGATGCGAAACCGCGCTGCACATGCCCTCCTGAAGTGTTTCGAGCACGCCGTCGCGGAAATTCCAGGTTTCCAGCACGGTCGGCTCGGCGGTGAAGGTGATCGGAGCGCCGTCGTAGCCGCCGACCTGCTGCACGAGATACGGCTGGTAGACCGTGCCGCCGTTGGCGACAGCCGCCGTGACGACCGCCATCTGAATGGGCGGGATGGCGACATCGCCCTGGCCGATCGACTCGTTGATGGCGGCGGTGGCCGAGGACGGCGTGGAGACGCGACCGGGAACGCCGGACAGGCCGTCCATGTTGTAGCTGCGGCCCACGCCCATCATGCGGGCGTATTCGGCCAGTTTTTCCGGGCCGCGCTGGTAAAGCCGAGCGCCGTATTCATAGAAGAAGGGATTACACGAGGCCGCCAGCGCCAGCGCCGGAGTCACCGGACCGGCGGGTTCCATCTCGTCGGCGACGCGCCAATCGGGGCGGCTGTCGCGGGTGTCGCCCAGGCTGGTGCCGTCCCAGCGCAGCTCGCAGTTGAAGATTTCGTCCGGCTCGATCAGCTCTTCGTTGAGCGCGGCGGCGGCGGTGATGATCTTAAACACTGAGCCGGGCGCGTACTGCTCCTGGGTGGCGCGGTTGGTCAGGGAGGCGCTCTGGGCCTGTAGCAGCGACTGGCGTACCGCGTTGGGCGTGGCCGCTTCCGGGTTGAAGGCCGTCGGCTCGAACATGGGATAGCTCACCAGGGCGCGGATAGCGCCGGTGTTGACATCCAGCACGACCGCCGCCGCGCCAGACGATATACCCGGCGCGCCCCAGTTGCCGCCCGCGTAAGCATAGGCATCATACATGGCCTGAGCGGTGATGAGCTGCAAATCTCGGTCGATGGTGAGCGCCACCGGCGCGGGGTCGGTGCCGGAAGCGCCCGCCAGTTCGCGCAGAACCGTGTTGCCCGGCTCCACGATGCGCAGCACGCTCTCCGGCCTGCCAGCCAGAATTTCCTCATAGGCGCGCTCGACGCCGGCCAGCCCCACCAGATCGCCAGAACCATAACCCTGCGCGATGTAGTCCGCCTCGCTTTCGGCGGGGATGGGGCCGATGTAGCCGGTCACATGGGCGACGGCGTTGCTTCCGTAATAGATGCGATGCGGGCGGCTGGTGGCGACATCGGTGTTGCCCTGGCCGACACCGCAGGCGTTGAACAGACGGTCGCGGTTGGCCTCATAGATTGAGGTTTCGAGTTCCACCAGAAAGAACAGCGTCTCCGGCAGATTTTCGGCCAGACGCCGTTCAAAGCGCAGCGCGGGCTGGCGGGTGATGTTGGCCAGCAGGGCGACACATTCGTTTTCGCTGGCCATTCGCTGGCGCGCGGTGAAGAGGGCGACGCTGGTCTGGCCGTCGGCAGCCAGAACCTGGCCGTTGCGGTCGTAGATGCTGCCGCGCCGGCTCTGCTGGGACTGGGGGCGTAGCTGGGCCTCGCCCGCCAGCGCGTCGAAGATGTCCATCGTGGACCACGCCACACGCCAGCCGTTGGGCGTGTTCATCAGCCGCATGATGCGACCGGCGTCCGTTATCGAGTCGAAGCGGCTGGAGATGAGCGTCACATCGTAGTATACGGCGGCAGATTCGCCCTGTAGCTGGGTGCGCTGGATGGTGTATTCGACACCGGTGAGCGCCAGCACGTTCTGCACCTGCTGGTAACGGTTAACAAAAGCCTGCTGCGGCATGGCCTCGCGGCTTGCCTCGTGGATGAGGCTGTACATGCGCTCGTAATCGGCCTGGTTCCAGGCATCCAGAAAAGCGCCGACCACGTCCTGGGGGGTGTCCTGTGCGTGGACGGGTACGGCGATCATCAACGCCAGCAGCAAAACCAGGGTGAACAGACGCGCTTGGATCAACATACATCAACGTTCCTGCCTACCATCAAACACCGTTACTATAATCGGCAGGTTGGGCAGCGTCCAGACCGGGCGCATCAGCGTAGAGAAAGCGAAGGACTTCACCCAAGCCCTGGTGAAGTCCTATAAGAAGTGAAAGTCTAAGTATGGTTGTGTTGATCCACTCGTGTTCGCAGCACGTTGAGTGAGGTGAATTGTAGACGAATATACCCGGCCAGCGCCGCCCGTCACTAGTGATATTTGTCACAAGTGGCGGATGATGTTTATCATGGGGATGATGCGAGGCGGCGGGCGCGCTGTAGCGCGCCCTTACGGATTGGGGCGCTGCCCCAAACCCCGCCACTTTTGAAAAAGTGGACAAAACCTGGGCTTTTTCGGCGCTTTGCGCCGAAAGCAGCAAGAATTCCGTCAAAAGCGGCGGTGTCGTGCGCGCATACGGTGTCGTGGAAAGCTGCGCGGCGATGGGATAAAATCGCGCGGCAGACAGTCACAACAGAAAGCGAGGCATACGCGAATGACCAGCTACCGCAACGATCGCCCGATGGGCCGTTTTTATGAAGAGTTCGAGGTCGGCCAGAAGATGATCAGCCGGGGGCGGACCATCACTGAGAGCGACATTGTGCAGTTCGGCGCGCTCACCGGCGACTTCAATCCCATGCACTTCGACGCTGACTATATGCAGGGGCATATGCTGGGCCAGCGCGTGGCGCACGGTATGCTCACAGTGAGCTATGCGGTGGGACAGGCGTACCAGCTCGGCTTTATGGAGCAGACGGTGCTGTCATTCCGGGCCATCGAGATGAAGTTCAGCGCGCCGGTGTACATCGGCGATACGGTGCATGTCGAGCTGACCGTCAAGGAGAAGAAAGACGCGCGCCGCCTGGGTGGCGGGCTGGTCACGCTGGATGTGCGCATTGTCAACCAGAAGGGCGAGGCTGTGCAGAAGGGCGAATGGCTGGTGCTGATCGCCGCGCGCGGCGAGGACTAATGTCCGGCTCGAGTGCATCCGAATTTGGGGGCAAACCTGCCTCGCCCAGCGTTAAAACATAAGGACCGGCCCCGCCCAGCGTTAAAACACCGGGCTACAGTAAGCGTGTCTACTAAAGAGACACAAAAACAGGTTTACGTAACCTACCATGAGGGACACAACCCTTTTAATGGGTTGGCTACCTATAGGCAGCGATTTTGAACCGCTGGCACTGGCAGCGCGAAAGCTGAAAACCTGCCCCAATTTCCGGATGCACCAGCCGGCTCGGAAATGGGCCTATGACGGGCGTCGAAAACCCGCATAATAGAGTCGTTCGCACCTCCGCCGCCTGTCTCTGCTGGGATGGGCGGCCCACCCTCACACCAAACGGCCACACACGCGAAGGAGAAAGCAACCGATGGTAACCGCCAGCAGCAACGGGGAAGAACCCGCCTACAAACGAATTCTGCTGAAGCTCAGTGGCGAGGCACTGGCCGGACCGCAGGGCTTCGGCATCGACACCGACCGCGCCGAAGAGATCGCGGCGCGCATCAAGGAAGTCCACGATCTCAACATCCAGATCGGCGTCGTCATTGGCGCGGGCAACCTGTGGCGCGGGCAGATCGGCGTCAATCGGGGCATGGAGCAGTCCACTGCCGACCACATGGGCATGATCGCCACTGTGATGAACGGCCTGGCCCTGCAGGACGCGCTGGAACGCCTGGGCGTGCCGACTCGCGTGCAGACCGCTGTGCAGATGAACGCTGTCGCCGAGCCGTACATCCGGCTGCGCGCCATCCGCCACCTGGAAAAAGGGCGCGTGGTGATCATCGCGGGTGGGACGGGTAACCCCTACTTCACCACCGACACCGCCGCCGCCCTGCGCGCGATGGAGATTGGCGCGCAGATCGTGATCAAGGCGACGAAAGTCAACGGAGTCTACACCGCCGACCCACATCGTGACCCCAGCGCTACCCGTTTCCCCCACCTGGACTACGATCAGGTATTGCAACACAAACTCCAGGTGATGGACCTGACTGCCTTCACCCTGTGCCAGGAAAACAATATGCCCATCCTGGTGCTGAACTTCTGGGCGGAGAATCACCTGTACCGCGCTGTCAACGGCGACAACGAGGTGGGAACTCTCATCAGCCCGGCAGAACAGACCTCATAGCAGCCCTCATCGCTGCGCCTCGACGTGTACCGTGTGGCGCAGCGATGTCCCCTGCACCTGCGGCAGCACCTCAACGCGGATAGTTGTCGTTTTCTGAGGTCCGATGGCCGAAGTTTCGACCACACGGTACCCCATCACCTGTTCTTCATCGTTATACAGCGTCACAACCAGGCGTAAACGTGTCGATTCGTCGTCGTCCAGGTTGGTTATTTCTACATCGACCACATACCAGCCATTTTCTAGTCGCCCTGATGATGCCTCAATGTGGAGCGGCGGCGGCCCGGTCACTCTGGCGGCCCATTCGGCGCGCAGCAGATGCGACGAGGCGTTGCCGAAGTCACGATAGAGCGCCTGTTCCTCGCCGCCGGGGAAGAGCGCCCGGTACGGCGCTGACTCTCCGGCAGGGATGAGGCGTTGTTCCAGCAGCGTTTCGCGCTGTTCCAGCAGCGTGCCGTCGGGCTGGAACAGGTCCACGCGCACGGCGGCGCGCTGGACGTTGTCGCGGAGCGGGTTGTCCACGCGGCCCAGGCACAGGATGCCACCTTCGGTTGTCTCAAAACACAGCGGATCGGCTAAATTGAGCGGGAGAGGCGTAGGGGTTTGCAGACGGGGAACGTCAGACGACGCGGGACGTGTATGCGTCGGGTCATCGTCGTCGTCGTCCGTCATCACTGCCGACGCCGGCGCAAGCGTGGCCGCCGTCGGCAGGCCCGGTGGAGCCTCGGTGATACTGTGTGCCGGTTCGCGCAAAGTCAGGGTGATTGGTGGTAAATCAGTGGGAGGTAGAATAACACTGGTCGCAGCGTCAGAGCCGCCGGAGCAACTCACGACCCAGACGCTGAAAAACACGCATAGCAGTAGCGGACGCCAACCCCAGTAACCCATTGGCGTGATCAATCCTCATAATTATGGTAAAGAGGTGCTGTTTAGTATTATAACCACATTGAGCGCCCAATACCTAGCAAAATCCGGCAATTTCAAGCAAACTATTTTCTAACTAAAGATCAACCTAAAAAAACATAAACGACAATCGTGTTTGGGGTCTGATGATTTTCGTACAGGAGTCGAGATTATGAACCAGGCGCTGCGACTTGAAGAACAACTTGGCCAGGAACTGCGGGAGCGCAGCCTGACCGTCTGCACGGCGGAGTCATGCACGGGCGGCCTGATCGCCCACCGGTTGACGAACGTCGCCGGCAGTTCGGATTATGTGATTGGCGGCGTGGTGGCGTATTCCAATCATGTGAAGTCCAGGCTGCTGCGCGTGCGCGGACACAGCCTCATCGATCACGGCGCGGTCAGCGTGCAGGTGGCGGTGGAGATGGCGACCGGGGCACGCCAGTTGTTCGGGGCCGATTTCAGCGTGAGCGTGACGGGCATCGCCGGGCCGGGCGGCGGCAGCGCCGAGAAACCGGTGGGCCTGACTTATATCGGGCTGGCCGGGCCGGACGATCTGCTGACGGTGGAGCGTTACGTGTGGGAAGGCGACCGCGAGGCCATCAAGGATGCCAGCGCCAACGCCGCACTCGAGCTGCTGCTGAAGTATATAACCAGCGATTAGCGCCAGCGCGCGCAACCTGCCCCCGGACAAAAACAAACGGACTTCGCCGCTGTGCGCACGAAGTCCGCCATATTCCTGGCACAGCATGGGCCGTTACGAGGCGTTGCGAACGATCTCCGTGTCGTTGACGATGTGCAGGCTGTTGGGATGCAGTGTGCCGGCAATCGCCCGCTGGATGCTGAGTACCGAGTGCGACTCCTGACGGTCGTTGATCTGGTAGCTGGCTTCCTCATAAGCACAGGCAGTAACCAGATGGCTGGCCTGGCTGACGATCTCGTGCGCCAGACTGGTATCCAGCACATCCTGCCGGTCCCACCATTGACCATAGCGCGGGCGGGGGTTCTCGCGCGCGGAATCCACCAGCAGGCGCGCCACGCTGCGCTGTGCGTCGAAAATCTGCCGGTGGAGCCGCCACGCGGCCTCCGGGCTGGTTGTGATCAGGTTGTAGTTTTTGCCATAGCGTGCCTGAAAGACCGCCACCAGCGACAGCAGGCGCCCGGCCTCACATAAGAGTTGTTGGGCGATTGTCATATTCATGGCCAGTCCCTTTCTTTAAGAAACAGTCAAAAATCCGGTCAATTTACTTAAACTCAGTTTAACATATACTTAACACAAAAACAATTGAGGTTTCCGTTAAATCATAAAAAAAGCCCCGCCATCCATTGGACAGCGGGGCCGGTTGTGTGATCCAGGCGCGCCTTTATTCGGAGATGGGCGCCGCCCGGTTGCGGCGGAAGAAAACGTAGATCAGCGCCAGCAGGATGAGCAACATCAGACCACCCGCAACCAGCGGTATGAGGCTGTCGGTGGTTTCGTCATCGGCGCCGGGGGCTTCGACTTCGGTCAGCGGGCCGACCGGCGTGCGCGTAGGCACGGCTTCGGTGGGTGTCGCTTCGACAGCAGCTTCTTCGGTGGCTTCTTCGGTGGGCGTGGCGGACGGTGTTGGCGTGGCGGTCGCCGTCGGCGAGACTTCGGCCTCGGCGGTCTGCGTGGCAAGTTCGTCCTCAGTGGCGGCTACCGCCACCGCTACGGCATTGGTCGCGGTGGCCGCATCGGCCTCGGCGGTGAGCGTGGCCTGGGCGGCCTCCTGCTCGGCCTCGGCGGTGAGCGTGGCCTGGGCGGCCTCCTGCTCGGCCTCGGCGGTCTGCGTCGCCTGTTCGGCCTCCTGCTCGGCCTCGGCGGTGAGCGTGGCCTGGGCGGCCTCCTGCTCGGCCTCGGCGGTCTGCGTCGCCTGTTCGGCCTCCTGCTCGGCCTCGGCGGTGAGCGTGGCCTGGGCGGCCTCCTGCTCGGC
>CAZXCK010000141.1:0-5058 GCA_964639225.1 uncultured Anaerolineaceae bacterium
CGCGCTTCGGATTACGGGCCGTTCCTGGGATGCTACCAGTACGTCGTGGGTGAAGAGTCATCCTACCTGGAGACATTCGTCGATGTGATGCGCGGGATTAAAGCCTTCGCCGAATCGCGCTTCGCCGACCGTGATGACGGCCAGCCGGGGAACGTCTATTTCGAGAGTGGCGTGCATCCAACCGTCGAGACGCTGGTGCGCATGTACCCGTCGGGGACTGTGCGCGATTCGGTCTATGCCTGGTATATCCGCGTGCCCGACCTGGCCGAGTTCTCACGGCGCATCGCGCCCGTGCTGGAGCGCCGCCTGGCGGGTTCTGGCGCTAATCGCTTCACAGGCACACTGGGGATTGTATTCCAGGACTTTAACGGTCTGCTGCTGACGTTCAGTGACGGACGCCTGACCGGGGCCGCCAACGGCGATCTGCCGCGCGCGCAGGTCGATGCGGCCTTCCCCTGGAATACCTTCCTGAATGTGCTGCTGGGCCACCGGTCGGTGACGGAGATCGAGCGCGTGCTGCCGGAGACGTTCTGCAGCCGCAAGGCGGCGGTGCTGCTGCCGGTGCTGTTCCCGGTCCAGCGCTCGAATCTGATCGCGCTGGTCTGATGATGGATGCCAACCAGGCTGGCACGGAGTACTTTCGTTCGCTGCTGCTGACGGTCGTCGGGCAGGCGTACAGCGCCGCCGGCTACCAGTTAGAGGCGCGCCCGGTCCAGTGGGCAGGTGGCAAGTTTACGTTTGTCAGGACCATGCCAGAGGGATTATATAGCTTTATCATCTACCAACTGCTGAGCTACACCGATACCGAATGGGCCGCTGGCCAGCCGTCGCGCTTCCGCGTGGAACTGGTGCGCAGCGACCAGCCGCGTGCCCAGGCAGCCAGCGACCATCCGCAGGCGGCGCGCCGCGATCTCAGTGCGCTGGTCGTCGAGGATTTCGGCGTGGCCATTCTGCCGTCCGCCGCGCACTGGTGGACGTTCCACACCACGCAGGAACTGGGCCAGGCGCTGGCCGAGGCCGGTCATCTGGTGGTGGGTTATGGCATCCCCTGGCTGGCCGGCGATCTGAAGCCGGGCGGCGGCTGATCGTTGCCGGTGTTTTCGTCAGACATGCGTAGGGCGAGCGGCATTGACAGCCGTTCGCCCCGTACACGATAATCGGGCTATGATGATACCCTCAAACCGCTTATTCCGTTCTGCTCGTATGCTGGTGGCGCTGGTGCTGCTGGCCCTGATCGTGGCGGCCTGCGCGACCGAGGGCGAGGACAATGTGACCTACGTCGTGGTCCCCGCTGGCGAAGAAGTCCCCGCTTCTGATGGCGGGGCCGTTTCTGATAACGTCACGCCGCTGCCCACCGCCGAACCATCGCCAGTGCCGCCCACACCGACTCCCACGCCGGATACACCGCCAGAAATCGCTCTGCAGATCGGCGATCGCTATCTGCTGGACGGCTACTACGAGAACGCAGTTTATACCTACCAATCCGTCGTCGATAACAGCGCGGCCCCGCAGGACGTGCGCGCCGCCGCCGCGCTGGGCATGGGACAGGCCGCGCTGCGCGAGGGGCTGTTCGATTACGCGGTGCAGGCGCTGACGGCGCTCATCACGCAGTTTCCGGCGGATTTCCGCGCTACCCAGGGTTACTTCCTGCGCGGCGACGCCTATCTGGGCCTCAATCGCTGGCAGGAAGCCATCGACGATTTCCAGCAGTATCTGACCCTGCGCCCCGGACTTATCGACAGCTATGTGCATGAGCGCATCGGCGACGCGCAGCTCGCGCTGGAGCGCTACGAGGACGCCTTTAACAGCTATACCCGCGCCGCCGACGCCACGCGCAGCCTTGTGCCGCAGCTCGCCCTGCGCGAGAAACTGGCCCAACTGCATACACTCAGCGGGCAGGTAGAGGAAGCCGTCGCCCAGTACGACGCCATCCTGGCCGTCGCCCAGAACGAGCCGTACCGCGCCACCATCGAATTCCGCGCTGCCGAGGCGCTGCTCGACGCTGGCGACCGCAACAACGGCCTGCAGCGTATGGAGCGAATCTTCAACGAATATGTTGGCCAGCCGCAGGCTTTTCAGGCGATGGATATTCTGCTGGAAAACGGGCGCGAGCTTGACCAGTACGCCATCGGGCGGGTGAGCTACTTCAGCCAGGAATACGGGCGCGCCATCGAAGCGTTCAATGCCTACACCTCGCAGATGCAGCTCGCCGCCATTCCGCCCGAACTGCACCTGCTGCTGGGACGCTCTTACCGGGCGATGGGCAATCCAGCGGCGGCGCAGGTGGCCTTCCAGACGCTTATCGACCAGCACCCCACCGATTCGCTGTTTGGTGACGCGCTGCTGGAAACAGGCCGCACGTACTTTCTTAACGACGAGATCGACCAGGCCATCTCTCGCTATCTGGAGATCGCCGACAACTATGACTATCTGCCGGAGACCGCCGCCGAAGCTCTGTGGCGCGCGGCCTATCTGCATGGGACCAGCGGCAACCTGAACGAGTCGCGCCAGTTGTTCATGCGCCTGGCCGATGCCTACCCGGAGAGCAGTCAGGCCAGCAGCGGGCTGTTTATCGCGGCGTCGGCGGCGCTGAATGCGGGCGATGCCGCCAATGCTGAGACGCTTTACGGACGGCTGGCGGTGACCACCACCGGCGAGCAGCAGGCCGAGGCGTATCTACAGGTGGGGCGGCTGGCCCTGGAACGCGGTGACGAGCGTCAGGCCGAGTCGGCTTTCAGTTCGGCGGCGGCTGCCGCGCCGGACTCGTATTTCAGCGCGCGGGCGCAGGATATCAGAGACGGGCGCGCACCGTTCACCCCGCCGGATGAGTACGTATTCGAGTTTGACGATCTGGCTGAGGTGACCGCCGCCGAGAACTGGCTGCGCGAAACATTCGGCGCGGGGCGCGAACTGCCGGAAGGGCCGCTGTGGCCGCTGTCGCCAGAGTTAGAAGCCGAGCCGCGTGTGGTACGCGGGCGTGAGTTGTGGGCGGTTGGGGCGTTCAGCGAGGCCATCACCGAGTTTCTGGACGTGATGGCCGACTACCGCGAGGATGGCATCGCTTCTTATCAGTTGGCGATCTTCACGCGCATTATTGGCGCATATTACCCGTCGATTGTGGGCGCGGCCAACGTCATTCAGGCTGCCGATGTCGCCACGCTGGAAGCGCCGTCGTATATCGCGCGCATGCGCTACCCGGCCTATTACCGCGACGTGATCCTGCGCATCACCGGCGAGCGTAACATTGACCCGCTGCTGATGATGTCGCTTATCCGTCACGAGAGTCTGTTTAACGCTTACGCTACCGCTGCCGCCGATGAAAAAGGGCTGACCCAGGTCATCCCTGGCACGGGCGAATACATCGCCGGGCAGCTCAACTGGCCGGACTACCAGCACAGCGACCTGTTCCGTCCTCATGCCAGTATTGAGTTTGGCGCTTATTATCTGTCGGAACAGTTGCAGCGGTTCGAGGGGAACGTGTATGCGGCGCTGGCGGGTTACAACGCGGGGCCGGGCCGCGCCATCTCGTGGATGGAGATTTCCGGCGGCGACCCGGATCGCTTTATGTCTGCCATCACCATCAGCTCCACGCAGACCTATGTCCAGCGCATATACGGCTCGTACAACATCTATCGGGAGTTATACGGCAGCAGCCAGTAGTGGAGCGTGTCCGTGCGCCACGTACAGATCAGCAGACGTCTGGCGGCACGCAGACGGACAATCTACACAGAGGTGATGTGGCGGTTAATCGCTCAGTTGCTGTGGACTTCGTCGAGCATCGCCCGGACCTTTGCGACAAGGTCGTGATGGAGAATGGGTTTGGGCAGGAAGTCGTTAGCGCCCGCATCCATACCGCGCATCACACTCTCAGCATCGCCGCGTGCCGACAGAATCAGCACGGGCGTGGTCGCCGTCTCCGCACGATTACGAATGACGCCACAAAGTTCAATGCCGTCCATACCGGGCATCATCACGTCAAGAATAATCATATCCGGTGTGTTCTGTTCCAGCACCGCCAGGGCCGAGGTTGCATCTTTGGCTTTGAGAACGCTAAAGCCGCCGCGTTCCAGCATGATACCGATGAGGGTTAGCGCGCCGATCTCATCATCGACCACGAGAATGTGTTTCTTCATTCGGACCTCCGATAAAACAGGGACAAGGTAGAATCGTTTAGAAAGTCTTTTTGTGTTATGTCCTTGTTTCTATGATAGTGGGTCAGATGGTTTCTGATGCTTAAGATGCATCCTGACCGGCGATTAATTTTGAGTTTACCATCATTGGCGATAACCACGCAACTGATCTGCGACAATTATTGCCGCCTGCAATCGGATCGCCGGGTTGGGCCTTGTTCTCTGCCCATGCCCGATGTTTAATTGGGCCGTTAGCTTGTTGACAACGAGCCATGATTGGAGTGTTTACCTTGTCCCCTTTCCGACTTAAACATAGTTTGCTGCTGCTGGTGCTGCTGTCCGCTTTGCTGCTGGTCACCGTTGTGAGCGCGCAGGATTACGAGCCGCCAGCGCCGCCCGATGATGTCGATCTGTCTCAGGTGATCGCCCGCGTGGGCGACGACGAGATCACCCTGGAGGACTTCGTCCAGCGTGTGCGCTTCGAGCGCGTGCGCTATTACCTGGCCTTCGAGCGTCTTATCCGCGAAAACGGCGTTGAGGCGCTGGATATTGAAAACCCGGACAACCAGTTCGCGCCGGCGGTGCAGCAGGTTGCCGCCATTCTGGTCAGCGAGCGCGATTTCGCCGCGCCGATCTACGATACGATGCTGCTGGAGCGCCTGTATCATCAGGAAGCGCTGGAGCGCGGCATCGAGGTTGACGAATGTGAGATGCTGCGCCTCTGGACGCAGATCGTCAATGTGCCCCCACCCGACGACTGTGAGCCGACCGAAGAATATGCTGAGGCGCGCGCCCAATTCCTTGATCTGGCGCAGGAATACGCCGGTTTGAGCGAGGATGACGTGGAGGCCGTCGTCCGCAGCCGCGCCGAGTATGACGCTGTGTATGCGGCGCTGGGCGATGACCTCGAAATCGAGGACGAACTCGG
>CAZXCK010000141.1:5068-10049 GCA_964639225.1 uncultured Anaerolineaceae bacterium
GGCCGTGCGCACGCGCCATATCCGCGTGGACAGTGCTGAGGTTGCCGAAGAGGTGCGCCAGCGTCTGCTGGATGGCGAGGACTTTGAAACACTGTTGGCCGAGTTCAGTCTCGATGAAGGTGTGGGCGGCAACGGCGGCGAACTGGGCGTCATCGGCCCTGGCCAGACGACCCCGGCCTTTGAGGAAGCCGCCTTCAGCGCCGAAGTCGGCGAGATCGTCGGCCCGATTGACGATGTGCTGGGCTATCACATTTTGCAGGTGAATGAGGTGTTCTCGGCCATTCAGGCGCGGCACATCCTGCTCGAAACCGAGGAAGAGGCCAACACGGCCCTGCGCCTGCTCGAAGATGGCGCCGACTTCGCCGAACTGGCCCAGCGTTACTCGATTGACACCGGCTCTGGTATGCGCGGCGGCGACCTGGGTGAGTTCGGCCCTGGCCAGATGGTACCGGAATTTGAAGAGGCCGCTTTTGGTGCCGAAATCGGCGAGATTGTCGGCCCGGTGGAGACACAGTTCGGCTTCCATATTATCGAGGTGACCGGACGTTCCGAGACGCCGATGGCCGTCGATGTGCGCCACATGCTGCTCGAAACCGAGGAAGACGCTCAGGCCGCCCTGGAACGCCTCAACGAAGGCGCTGACTTCAACGAACTGGCGCGTGAAGTCTCTGTGGACTGGAGCGCCGCCGGGCATCGTGGCGATACGCTGACCATCTTCTCGCAGGGCACGCAGACCGGCTACTACACGCCGGAAGATGCGGTTCCGCTGGCCTTTGACGAGGCGGTTTTCGCGGCTGAAGCCGGCGACATCCTGGAACCCATCGAGACGCGCGGCAGCTTCTTCGTCGTCGAGGTGCAGGACTTCACCATGCGCCCGCCGCGTGAGACGGTCGTGCAGCGCCTGCGTGACGAATACGCGCAGAACTGGCAGCAGGATCAACTGGCGTCGGACCACGTAGAGACTACCGACCTGTGGCGTGAGTACATCCCTGCCGACCCGCGCCCGTCTGATGTGTTCCCGGAGCTGCTGCAGCCGCTGGATACGCTGCTGGAGCAGAGCCAGGCCGAGTATGAGCAGTTCCTCGAGCAGACGCGCATTCTCAACATTCTGCGCGAGCTGGAACTGCCGCCCGACCCGGAAGCTCAGGAGTCCGAAGCTCCGGCCCCGGAAGCTCCGGCCCCGGAAACTCCGGCAGGTGACAATTAGCCCGACCACCTGAACACGTAACTGCACACGGGGACGACTGCCGGTTGTCCCCGTTTTTGTTGCTCAGGTGTTTATTCGTCGTGAGGTTCTGATACCTCCAGCGCGATTTGTGCGTATAAGACTTTCAGGGGAACGCCACGCCAGCGATTCCCGTTTGAAGCCCGTAACCAGGTTATTGGGGAGAAGATGACACATGCAGCAAGAACAAGCGATCAAAGTCCGCAATGTCAACAAGACGTTTGGCAGCACGCGGGCCGTCGATGACGTTTCGTTTGATGTATACAAAGGCGAGATCTTCGCCATGCTGGGGCCGAACGGTGCCGGTAAATCGACGACGATCCGCATGATCCTGGACATTCTCAAGCCAGATCAGGGGACTATTGAAGTGCTGGGCGGCCCGCTTAATGACCGCCGCCGCGACCGCATCGGCTACCTGCCGGAAGATCGCGGCCTGTACCGCAAGGTCAGCGCCATCGAGGTGATGACCTACCTGGGCACGCTTAAAGGACTCTCCAGCGGCGAGGCGCGCAAGCGCAGCATGGAACTGCTGCAACGCCTGGAGCTGGCCGAGCACGCCGATAAGAAAGTCCAGGAACTGAGTAAGGGTATGCAGCAGAAGGTGCAGTTCGCGGTGACGGTGCTGCATCGCCCAGAGCTGATTATCATCGACGAGCCGTTCTCCGGGCTGGACCCGGTCAATACGCTGGTCATCAAAGACCTGATCGTGGACATGCGCAATCAGGGTACTGCCGTCGTGATGAGTACGCACCAGATGCACCAGGTTGAGGAGATGGCCGACCGTCTGCTGATGATCAGCCGGGGTCGCCAGGCGCTGTATGGCCCGGTCGAGGATGTGCGCCGCCAGCACGCTATTCACGGCATCATCGTCGAAGGCACCGGCGACTGGCGCACGCTGCCGGGCGTGATCGATGTGCAGCCGGCCAGCGGGCGGCGTAACGGTATGCTGCTGTACCTGGCCGACGATCAGACGCCTGATGAAGTGCTGGGCGCGATTGCCGCTAACCCTGATGTGCGTGTTGACCGTTACGAGATCGCCGTGCCCAGTCTCAACGACATTTTCATCATGGAAGCCGGAGAACGCCCCGACGACCTGAACGGCATGGACGGGCGCTACGTCGAGGAGATGAGCCATGCATAGGACATGGTTAGTCGCCAGGCGCGAATATCTGCACAATGTGCGCCAGCCGTCGTTTCTGTTCGCGGCGTTTGGCACCCCGCTGCTGATTCTGATCGTGTTCGCCATCGCCATGTTTTTCGCCTGGAATTCAGGAGAGGGCATCCGCGATCGCATCGAAGCCGGCGAGTACCGGTTAGGCTATGTCGATCAGGCCGACCTGGTCCCGGAAGACATCCCGGCACAGGACTTCTCTGAGGAGCATGTCGCCTACCCGGAGATGTTCGTCCGCTTCGACACGCCAGAAGCCGCCCGTGACGCCCTGGACGCGGACGAGATCGGGGCTTATTTCGTTATCGTGGCCGATTATGTGCAGTCGGGCAACGTCGAGCTGTACAGCTACGATACAGAAGTCACAATGCCATTACAGCGGCCCATCAGCGGCCTGCTGAATGCCAGCCTGAGTATGGACCTCGACATCGAGCTGCCAGTGGAGCGTATCACGCAGCCCATCGCCAGCCAGGGACTGTCGATCTTCACGCTCGATACCGATCGTGAGGTCGATCAGCGTACCCTGCCCGCGCTGATTCTGCTGCCGATGTTCTTCGCTATCGTGTTTACCCTGGCGACACAGATCACCAGCGGTTATCTCATGTCTGGCCTGGTGGACGAGAAGAGCAATCGCATGATGGAAATGCTGGTCACCAGCATCACGCCCATGCAATTGCTCTCCGGCAAGATTCTAGGGCTGGGCGCGCTGGGCCTGACCCAGTTGGCTGTATGGATCGGCGGGGCCGGGATTATATTTGTGCTGGGGCGCGATCTGCCGGTGCTGGAAAACGCCGCCTTCCCGTTGGAACTGCTGCTGGTGGCGATCGTGTACTTCGTCCTGGGTTACTTCCTGACGGCGGCGGCTATGGCCGGGATCGGCGCGGTGGTCGGCTCCGAGCAGGAGAGCCGCCAGTACGCCGGTATCATCTCGCTGGTACAGTTTGTGCCGTATTTCTTCCTGGTGCAGTTCCTGAACAACCCGGATGGCGTCGCGCCCGTTGCGCTGTCGATCATCCCGTTCACCGCGCCGATGGCGATGATTATCCGCTTTGGCCTGACGACAGTCCCTATGTGGCAGCTTGCTTTGAGTATGGGCCTGCTGCTGCTGACGACTATGGGCGTTATGTGGCTGTCGGCGCGTTTCTTCCGCTGGGGTCTGCTGATGTACGGCAAACGCTTCAACCTGCGTACAGTGTGGGCGGTTATGACTGGCCGGGCGGAAGTGGGCACGGTCGCGGCCAGCGGTAAGGAGGCTTAACCATGGAACGTTACACAATTCGCGTGTTCGCTTATGAGTTCCTGCGCACCTTCAGGCGTAAGGGCTTTCTGTTCACCACGTTCGGCCTGCCGCTGATCGGTATTGCCATCTTCCTGGGGATACAGTTCTTTTCTGGCTCCAGCGCCGACGAGCAGATCGCCAGCCTGCAGGAGATCATCGAAACCTCGAACGACGTCGTCGGTTATGTGGATCACACCGGAGTGTTCCCGGAACCCGCGCCGGAAGTAGCCGATATGCTCATTCCCTTTGACAGCGAAGAGGACGCCCGTGCCGCCGTCAGCGAGGGACGCATCGACTCGTTTTACGTGCTGCCCGCCGACTATCTCGAAACTGGCGAACTGGAAATGTACATCGACCATTTCGCCGTCAGCCAGTTGATGACGTCCGAAGCGCCGGTCTACAACCTGATCTACGGCGAAGCCATCCGCCAGGTGGACTCGCAGATTCTGCTGCGGCTGGTGGATACGGCCAACATCCAGGAGACGACCATCCAGGCCGAGACCGGCGACGGTCTCGTGCAGAGCGATGGCCAGTTCTGGGTGGTGTACGTGTTCGGTATCGTGTTTGTCTTTGCGCTGTTCAGCACCAACGGCTACCTGATGCAGAGCGTCATCGAAGAAAAAGAGACACGCCTGGTCGAGATTCTGCTGTCGTCGGTGCCGTCGGGGCAGCTTCTGCGCGGTAAGGTGCTGGCGCTGGGTCTGCTGGGACTGCTGCAGGTGGGTGTGTGGTTTTCGACAATCTTCGTCGTCTCACGATTCGAGAGCAATACCGCCGGCTGGCTGTCTGAGCTGGAATTTCCGCTGGAAATCGCGCCACTGCTGGTGATCTACTTCATCCTGGGTTACCTGATGTTCGCGGCGGTCTTTAGCGCGGTGGGCGCGCTCTCGACATCGATGCAGGAAGGGCCGAGTCTGGCGACGTTCTTCACGCTGCCGGCGATGGCACCCTTCTTCCTGCTGAACATGTTCGCCACCAATCCCAACGGAACCGTGCCGGTCATCATGAGCATCTTCCCGCTGACCGCGCCTATGAGTATGGTCATGCGTCTGTCGATGACGACCAATATCCCGGCCTGGCAGGTGGTCGCCAGCATCGTGCTGCTGGTGCTTACCGTCATCGGGATGATGGTGCTGGCGGGGCGTCTGTTCCGCGTGCATACGCTGCTGGCGGGGCAGGTCCCCAAAATCCGCGAAATCCCCGGCCTGATCTTCAGCCGCAGCTAACACGGTTACATCCTTACCATGCAAACAACAACCGGGGCCTGTCTTTGCCGACAGGCCCCGGCGTGATTCCGGTTGAGCAGTAA
>CAZXCK010000142.1:0-9944 GCA_964639225.1 uncultured Anaerolineaceae bacterium
ACCATGAAACTGATTATCCAAATCCCCTGCCTGAATGAAGAGCTAACGCTGCCCGCGACGCTGGCCGACCTGCCGCGTCATATCGACGGCATCGACGAGATCGAGTGGATGATCATCGACGATGGCAGCACCGACCGCACGGCGCAGGTCGCCCGCGAGCACGGCGTGCAGCATATCGTCAGCCACAGCACCAACAAGGGACTGGCCGCCGCCTTCCAGACCGGGCTGAACGCCGCGTTGAGCCGGGGCGCGGATATCATCGTCAACACCGACGCCGACAACCAGTATCCGGGCGCGGCCATCCCCGAACTGGTGAAGCCGATTGTCGAAAACGGCGTCGATATGGTCATCGCCGACCGGCAGACCAGCACCATCCAGCACTTTTCGCCCACCAAGAAGCTGCTGCAGCGCCTCGGCAGCCGGGTGGTACAGCACGTCTCCAACACGAACGTGCCGGACGCGCCCAGCGGCTTCCGCGCCTTCTCCCGCGAGGCGGCGCTGCGGCTGAACGTCATCACCGGCTACACCTACACGCTGGAGACGATCATCCAGGCCGGGCACAAAAACCTGACCGTGCTGCATGTCCCGGTGACGACCAACGCCAAAACGCGCGAATCGCGCCTCATCAAGAGCAACTGGCGCTATGTGCTGCGTTCGGCGGCGACGATTATGCGGCTGTTCCTGCTGTATATGCCGCTGCGCACGTTCACCTATCTGGCGCTGCCGTTTGTGCTGGTGGGCGGCGGACTGTGGGCGCGTTACTTCTTCCTGTGGCTGGCCGGCGAGACGGCGCGCGGCTCGCACATCCAGTCGGTGACGGTGGGCGCGGCGCTGCTGTTGCTGGGATTCTTCGTGTTCCTGATCGGTCTGCTGGGCGACCTGATCGCCATCAACCGGCGTATGCACGAGGAAACGCTGTATTACGCCAAGCGGACGGCTCTGCTCGGCGAGACCGCCCAGGCCCGGAATCAGCCATCCGCACACACGCCCGCCGAACACCATCTGAGCGAGGAAACACCGTGACCGACCGCCAATCCAGCCCCAACATGGGCCTGCTGCAGAAAAAATACGAGGCCGACGCGGGCCGGCTGGCGCGCTTTGCGACGGCACGTTTTTACCGGGCGCTGTCGGCGATGCTGGCGCAGGCTCCGGCGCGGACGGTCTTCGACGCCGGCTGTGGCGAGGGGCACATCCTGCGCGAGTTCCTCGACGAGCGCTACGACTCAGTCTATGGCGCGGACCTGGACACGGCGCGGCTGGATTACGCCCGCCAGCAGCAGGCAGACGCGCCCGTCTTCTGCGGCGACCTGCACCATATTCCGCTGCCGGATGACGCCGTCGATCTGGTGCTGTGCCTGGAGGTGCTGGAGCACGTCGGCCAGCCGGAGATCGCCCTGCGCGAACTGCATCGCGTCACACGGCGCTACGCCATCCTGAGCGTGCCCAACGAGCCGTTCTGGCGCATGGGCAACATGGCGCGCGGAGCGTATCTGCGAGACTGGGGCAACACGCCGGAACACATCAACCACTGGTCTTACTGGGGATTCAAGCGTTTTGTGGGACGGCATTTCCGCGTAATTGCCAGCGCGACGCCGGTCACCTGGACGTTCGTCCTGGCCGAGAAGTAGCGTTATGCTGACGCGCGCGCGCATCCGACGCGGTTTGCAGATCGCGTTTACGGGCGCGGTCGTCGTGTTTGTCGGTCTGTACCTGGCCGACCAGTGGGACAGCCTGCGCGGCTATCCGCTGAACATCCGCTGGGGCTGGCTGCTGCTGTCGCAGGTTCTGCTGACGTGCAGCCTGGGGCTGCTGGCCGCGCCCGCCCCGCTGATCCTCAACGCGCTGGACAGCCCGCGCCCGCTGCCGGTGATCCTGCGCGTGTTCTTCCTGTCGAATGTCGCCAAGTACCTGCCGGGCAGCATCTGGGCGCTGCCGGGGCGAGTCTATTTATACCAGCAGACGGGCATCTCGACCGGTCGCAGCGCGGTCATCGTCTTCTGGGAAGTGCTGGGCATGGTGGTTGGGGCGGCGCTGATCGGCCTGTTGGGGCTGCCGCTGCTGGCAGCGGTTCTGCCGGGGTGGCTGCTGGCGCTGGGAGCCGTCGGCGTGCTGGCCGGGGCGCTGCTGGCGATCAACGCGCGGCGTGTGCTGCCGCGCCTGCCGCTGCCCGCGCGCCTGCGCCAGATGTTCAACCGACCGGACGCCTGGCTCACCAGCGGACAGATCGCCGCTGTGATGGCACTGTACGCGCTGGCGTGGCTGGCCATCGGCATCGCCTTTACGCTGATGGTGGCGGCGGTCCAGCCGCTGCAATCAGCCGAGTGGTGGCTGCTGCTGCCCGGTCTGCATGCCATCGCCTGGGTGGTTGGCTTTCTGGTGATCGTCGCGCCGGGGGGCATCGGCGTGCGCGATGCGCTGCTGGTGCTGGGCATGCTGGCGCTGGTCGATGAACCGCTGCCGGCGCTGGTGGCCATCCTGGCGCGCATCGCCTGGACGCTGGCCGAGGTCAGCGCGCTGGTGATGGTTGAGGCGTATTATCGCCGGGTATGGCGTGGTTGATATAGGCTTTCCCGATGTGGGGCGACCTTCTGGCCGCCCCTGCAAATTGTGATGTGTTGCGGTTACGCCATTTCCGGCTCGGACTGCCAGGAGTCGGCGTCGTAGGCGGGCATTTCGCAGCGCAGCGGCTTGTCGTCCCGCAAGCCGAGGGCGTAGTCGGCCTGCATAAGCTGGTGAATCTCGCTGGTGCCTTCGTAGATCACCGCGCCCTTGGCGTTGCGCAGATAACGCTCCACCGGGTATTCATCGCTGAAGCCGTAAGCGCCGTGAATCTGGATGGCTTCCAGGGCGGCCTTGACGCTGTGGTCGGTGGCGTACCATTTGGCCATGCTCGTCTCGCGGGTGTTACGAATCCCCTGGTTTTTGAGCCAGCCCGCGCGCGCACACAGCAGAAAGGCGTTGTCGTACCACTGCTGCATGTAAGCCAGCTTCTGCTTGACGAGCTGATGCTGGCCGATGGGCGAGCCGAACGTCTCGCGTTCGTGGGCGTATTTGAGGCTGTCCTCCAGGCAGGCGCGGATGAGTCCGGTAGCCCCGGCGCCGACGGTGTAGCGTCCGTTGTCCAGGCAGGACATGGCGATCTTGAAGCCTTCGCCCTCTTCGCCCAGGCGATTCTCCACCGGAACTTCGACATCTTCCATTTTGAACCAGCCGGTAGAACCAGCGCGCACGCCCAGCTTACCGTGAATGTCGCCGCTGGTAAGTCCGGGCATGTCATCGGTGAGCAGGAAGGCCGTCATACCGCGATGACCAGCCTCGGTGTCGTGCTTGGCGATGACCAGGAAGTGATGAGCTTTGGTCGCCAGGCTGATCCACATCTTTTCGCCGTTGAGGATATATTTATCGCCCACGCGGCGGGCGGTGGCGCGCATGGCGGCCACGTCGCTGCCGGCATCCGGCTCGGTGAGGCCGAAAGCGGCGTATTTCTCGCCGCGCGCCTGCGGTGCCAGGAACTTCTGCTTCTGTTCTTCGGTGCCCCACTGGAGAATGGCCTGGCTGTTGAGTCCGTGATGGACGGACATCACCACGCGCAGGGTGGTATCGCCGCGTTCGAGTTCCTCGCAGACCAGCCCCAGCGTGATGTAGTCGAAACCCTGGCCGCCGTAGCGCACCGGGATGCTAATGCCCAGGATGCCCAGCTCGGCCATGCGCGGCAGAAAGGCCGGGTTCATCTCCTGTTTGCGATCCCACTCGCCGATGACGGGCGTCACCTCTCTGGCGACGAAATCGCGCACCATCTTCTGCGCCTGCAGATGCTCCTCATTCAGTGAGAAATCCATGTAATTCGCCTCATATTATTGTGTCGTAGTTTGTCGAAACCGGCGACCATTGACGGGGCGCCGGGTGCCTCCTGATTATACCACGATCCCGGTGGGCGGTGGCATGCGATCGGGTGCTGCCAGGGCTGTGCGTGGAACTTCGCCCTACTCAGACACTTGTTGTATAATCGACAGGGTAACAATAACCTGATACTAACAATTCCTGAGGGCTGTATCCATGTCGGAACCTCCCGTGACCTCACCCGATCCAGGTGACGAACAACCAACCGAACTGACCGGTGGCTGGCACCAGCCACAGGCACCCGGCGGCTGGCGCATCCCCGATGCCGGGTCAGCAGAACCCGGCACCTGGCGTTTGATGCCCTCGCTGCCGCAGGAGCTGGAGCCGGAACCGGAATTTGCCGGTGGCTGGCATCTGCCCAGGCCGGAAGACACCACCTACAACCCGGACGAGGAGATCGAGGTCCGGCTGCCACAGGATGAACTGCTGAGTTTTATGCGGGATGGTGGTTTCGGCGCTGACGAGTCGCTGGTGGTCAGCGATCACCCGGCGCAGGACGATGACGTTTCCGACAGCGCCGACCTGATGGCGCTCATCGAGAGCATCGACACCGCCGATGACGATTTCGACACCGTCCACATGAGCGAACTGGTGGCGCTGGCGTCGCTGGCCGAGTCGTCGCCATCGGGCGGCGTGCTGCGCGGTGAGGACGCGCCACAGACGACGCTGGCCGAGGACGAGCCGCTGCTCGACGAGCAGGACACGGGTGAGATCATCGAGCAGCTTTCGCCGGCGGAACAGCTCATGATGCAGCAGGAAAAGCCCGCCGAAGACCCCGGTGATTATGCTCGCCAGCGGCTGATGGAACTGGGCGCGCTGGACGACGAGGGGCGCGATCCGCTGGAGGTGGACGACGTCGCCGAAGTCGCTGGCACCGACCCCGGCGCTTATGCGCGCCAGCGCCTCGAAGAACTGGGCGTGGCGGGTGAGCAGCCGCCCGCCGCTCCGCCGCTTTCCCCGCGTGAGTTGATGCTGGCGCGCCAGTTCAACGAATCGCTGGAAAAAGTGCATTCACTGCGCGACCTGCGCGACGACGGTATTCTGACGCCGGAGCAGTTCGACACCGAACTGCTGCGCACGATGGTCCAGGACGACGATGGCACCTTCTGGGTGCTGGCCCCGGATAAGGACCAGTGGTACCGCTCGGATAACAACCAGTGGGTGCTGGATACGCCGGAAGTGCTGCGCAAACAGCAGCAGACCGGCGGCCCCTACCAGCAGGTCGTCGATGAACCGCTGGATTACATCAGCGACCAGTACGAACCGGCCACGTCCGGCGCGGAGACCCCGCGCGAATACGGGCGCAGGATTCCGCTGGAAGATGACGACAGCTACCCGCATCGCGGCGATGTCGCCGAGGACACCATGCCCAGCGACGCCTTCGGTTACGATTCCGCTGGCGACGCTACCGTGCCCGGCGCGGCCTACACCGACGCGACCGTTTCCGGGCCGACCGTCCAGGCGCAGCCCGGCGGCTACGGCACCATCGAGCAGCCGCTGGAAGGCGGCTACGACATCCCCGAAGAAGAGGCTTTCGCCACACCGGAGTATCGGCGCGCCGTCGAACAGCAGCGGCAGTCCTGGGCGCGCACCGGCGTGCTGCTGGCCGCTGTTGGCACCGGCATCCTGCTGCTGGGCGCGGCGGGTTATATCGCGCTGGCGCTGCTGTGGTATCAGGACATCGTCAGCGACCTGGAGACGGGCATCGTCGCCCTGGGCAGCTTCGAGCCGGAGTTCCAGAACGTCACCATTCTCGACACCAACGGCGATGAGATCGCCACGCTGGGCCGTGACGGTGACGACCGCCGCCCGGTGAACCTGGAAGACGTCTCGCCGTATCTGATTCACGCCATTATCTCGCTGGAAGACCCACGCTTCTATGAGGACTCTGGCTGGGACTTAATGACCACGCTGGGCGCTTTCGGCCAGAATCTGGTCAGCGGCGAGATCGGCAGCCGCAGCAGTAACATCACCCGGCAGGTCGCGCGCGACCTGGTACTGCAAAACCCCGAGGACACGCCCGAACGCCGCCGCGATGAAATCGTCGTGGCCGGTGAGCTGACGCGCCGTTACAGCAAAAACGAAATCCTCACGCTGTATCTCAACGAAGTCGCCTTTTTCGGCAACCAGACCTACGGCGTGGAAGCCGCCGCCCGCTTTTATTTCAACAAGGCGGCCCGCGACCTGACCTTCCCCGAAGCAGCCCTGCTGGCGGCTATCGTGCAGTCACCGGATACCAACGAGCCGGTCAACAACCGGCGCACCGCCCTGGCGCTGAAAGATGTCGTCATGGAGCGTATGGCCGAGGTCGGCTGCCTGAACTTCCAGCACGACCCGCCCACCGGTTCGCGCCGTTTCTGTGTGAACGTGGAGGACCTTTCCTCGCCGCTGACCGTGCGCGATAAGGCACGGGTTGAGACCCGTGAATACCAAGCGCGCCGGTTCACCATGCGCTACCCGCACTTCATCAGCCTGGTGCAGAACCAGATCGAAGCCGCCTATGGCACGACCGAGGTCTACCGGCGCGGCTTCATCGTGCGGACGACGATCGACCCGCGCGTGCAGAACTTCGCCGAAGAGGCGCTGCGCGCACAAATCGGCCAGACGCGCGCCGCTGGCGTCAACAACGGCGCCATCATGGTCACCGACCCGCGCACCGGCGCTATTGTCGCGCTGGTGGGCAGCCCGGACTTCGACGACTTCGAAATCTCCGGGCAGATCGACTATGGGCGCAGTTATCAGCGGCCCGGTGGGACCGTGATACCGCTGGTCTATGCGGCGGCGCTGGCTGGCTTCGAGCAGTCTGATGGCCGTGATTATTACACACCAGCGACCATCGTCTGGGATGTGCCGACCAACTATCCCAACGGCCAGCCAGTCGTCAACTTTGACCGGCAGTTCCGGGGCGCGGTCAACGTGCGCGGCGCCATGCAGAACAATCTGAATGTACCGGCGGTGCGGACCTACAATACCATCGGCACGACTCACTTCCGCACGGTAGGCGAGGCGCTGGGCCTGCGCTTCCGCAGCGACGAACAGTTCGGCCCGCCCACCGCCCCCAACGAGACCGAGGTCCGCCTCTACGACCTGATGAAAGCCTATGGCGCTGTCGCCAACGGCGGCGTGCGGCTGGACCTGCACACCATCGACAGCATCACCGACGCCGACGGCAACCCGGTCGCCGTGCCCGCCCGCGAGGACCCGGTGCAGGCGCTGACGGAGGCCCAGGCTTACCTGATGGTCAACATGCTGAGTGACGACCAGGCGCGTTCGGGGCAGTTCGGCGTCAACTCCGCGCTGACCATCCAGGGACTGCCGACGCAGAACGTCGTCGGCGCGGTGGCTGGCACCAGTCACAACGCCGACAGTCTGTGGACCATCGGCTTCACCAACAATCGTGTGGTGGGGGTGTGGCTGGGTACGCAGGACGGTCAATCGGCTCGTGGTGGGCTGACCGGCTTCACCGCCGCCGCGCCGCTGTGGAATCAGGTGATGCGCGCCAGCCTGGCGAACAACGCGCCGCGTCAGTTCGTCCAGCCAGACAACGTCGGCCCGGTGCAGATCTGCGCCGACACAGGCGCTGTCCCCACGCAGATCTGCGCCAACGTGCGCAGCGAACTGTTCGCGGCCAACCAGCCGCCGCCGCCCGCCAGCGAGGGCTTCAGCGCACCGGCTCGCATCGACTCGTGGACCGGCCTGCTCGCCAACGAGTTCTGCCCGGATAACGTCGTCGAGGATCAGTTCGTCACCATCCAGGACCCGGCGGTAATTAGCTGGCTCAACAACCAGGGACAGGCTTATGCGCGCCGTGTCGGCCTGACACTGCCTGTCAGCCCCATGCCGGAGCGCGCCTGCGACCAGAGCACGCCGATTCCAGTGGCGCGCATCAGCAACCCGTCCGGCGGGCAGACTATCATGAACACGATCACCATTAACGGGCAGGTCAACGCGCAGAACTTCGACCGCTACCAACTGGAAGTGGCCCCCGCCGGTACCGACGATTTCCGCAGCGTGACGCCGGTATCGTCGCAGCAGCACCCGGAAGCTAACTCCGTGCTGGGCAACTGGGATACGACCACCGTTCCTAACGGCGAATACACGCTGCGGCTGGCCGTGTTCTCCAACAACGGCGGCTATGTGTTCCGCACGGTGTCGGTGCGGGTGGACAACCCGGATCCGACGGCCACGCCCACACCACAGCCGACCAACACGCTGGAGCCGACTCTGATTCCGCCGCCAGTGAACGACACGCCGCTGCCCTTCGACCCGCTTCCGGGTGGAGATGGCCCCACGCCGACTATTGACCCCACCGGCTGAGGTCGCTCGCTGGTTAGCAACTCATCAAAAAAACACCGCCGCCCACTGTGACAGGGGCGGCGGTTTGTGTTCTGGTGGGGATAGGCGGGCGTTAGCGCCCTTTCCATTCGGGCGGCTGCTTGGTGAGCATGGCCTGCGCGCCGGTCATAAAATCCTCGCTGCGGATGAGCACGCTCTGCGCCCAGGCTTCAAGCTGCAAGCCCCGGTCGATGTCGGCGACGGCGTCGATGACGCGCTTGGCATAGCTCACCGCCAGCGGAGCCGCAGCCACCAGCGAGTCGGTCAGCGTCTGGGCGCTGGCCGCCAGTTGGTCAGCGGGGACGACCTCGGTGGCAATACCCCAGCGCAGCGCTTCGTCCGGCGAGAACTCGCGCCCGGTGAGGATCAGCGATTTGGCGACGCCCGGCCCGGCCAGCCGCGTGAGGCGAGTCGTGCCGCCCACATCAGGGATAAGTCCCAGGCGTGTCTCCGGCAGGCCCAGGCGCGTGCCTTCGGCGACCAGACGAAAATCGCAGGCCAGCGCCAGCTCCAGGCCCATGCCCAGGCAGAATCCGTGCAGCAGCGCCACCACCGGCAGCGAGCAGCGTTCGATTTTGTTGAATACGGCCTGCATGGCGGCAGTCACCGGGAACAGATTGTCGCGCCAGTCCGGGCCGAAATCCGCCGCCAGCGCCTCGAAGCCCAGCAGGTCGATGCCAGCCGAGAAGCCCGCCCCCTCGCCCCGGATGACGACCACGCGCGCGCCGGGTGCCTGTTCGGCGGCGTCGATGGCCGCGCTGAGGGCCTGCATCATGGGCCAGTCGATGGCGTTGCGTTTGTCGGCGCGGTCGATGACGATCTCAAAGCGCGGGCCGTCGTGCTGAGTGCGTATCCGGTCGGTCATGGGTCATTTCCTCGCGGCGGCTATTTGCGGCGATAAACCGGGTCGCTGGTGTCGAAGGAGCGATCATCGCCCACCGCCGACTCCTTGCCCAGCACCTTACGCACGAAGCCCGGCCACCAGTTGACCTGCTCGCCGCGATCGGTGTAGGCTTCCAGTGCGTTCTCGGACTCGACGGCTTTCTGGTGGCCCAGTTCCTGGAAGCCGGTGCGGTCCAGGCCGGACGTTGACAGTCCCCAGCGGCGGCCAATGTTAACGTGCAGCACCTCGTCGGCCCAGTCGAAATCCTGGAACAGCTTGGCCAGTTCGTCGTGAGCTTCGTCGGCGGTGCCCCATTCGTACTTCTTGCCGGTGGTGGCCGGCATCAGGCTCTGCTCGATGGCGTACAGCACGGCGTGCGCCTCGACCGGGTTCAGGTGCTGGTTGAGGCGAATAGCAAATCCCGGATGCAGCGGAATCTCGGCGCGCCAGTCCACGCCCAGATGCTCGAAATAGACCGACCCCATCATGGCATGGCGCGCTTCGTCCCACAACTGGCGGCACATATCGACGTAGAAATCCCAGGGCTGGCCCTTCGCCTCGGCGATCATGCGCGCCATCGCTTCGGGCACGTCCATTTCCAGCGTGCGCTTGCACATCAGCGCCAGCACTTTTTCGTCGGCGGGCACGCCATCGGTACGGGCAACCTCGTGCGGCGGAAAGACGAAGTTCCACTGCTGTACAAAACGCTCGTCGCGGCGCGGGAAGTAGTCGGGCACATATGGAGTCTGCGCGCGCGCCGGCGGTAGTTCGCCGTTGAAGGTCTCGCCGCCACTCACGCCGCCCGCCGCCTGCAGATACGCTTCCA
>CAZXCK010000143.1:0-9894 GCA_964639225.1 uncultured Anaerolineaceae bacterium
CAAAGTTTTGTCCACTTTTTCAAAAGTGGCGGGGTCCGGGGCAGCGCCCCGGCAATTATCTGAGCAGTTACGTGCGATAACCCTGCTCCCTACCCACCCTCTATCGATTGCGGCTGCCGGGTCGTGGTACAATAAAGCTCATGTTGATTCGACTATTTACAGTTGCCGCCAGCGGCGCTGGCGTGTCGATTAACTCGTACAGTAAGTGAACGAGGCGAGTAGTCAGTTATGGCAGCCGAAGAATACATCCGCTATCCGGGCCAGCGCCCGCTGGAACCGCAAGCGTCCTTTAATCCCTGGATTATCCGCATACCGATCTTGCTGGTGCTGGGCGCGGCCCTGTTCGCGCTGGCGCTGGCCGCGCTGCTGGCCGGGGTGCAGGTCGCCTATGCCGAGCGCATCGCGCCAGGGACGGCTGCGCTGGGCGTGGACCTGGGCGGCATGACGCGCGATGAAGCCATCGCCGCGCTCGACGGGCGCTTTACCTATCCCCAGGCGACCGTGTTCACCTTCCGCGATGGCGAGCGCGTGTGGCAGTTCAGCGCCGGCGAGCTGGGTGTGAGCTTCGACGTTGACGCCACCGTAGACCAGGCCATGCACGCCAGCAACGGCGCTGTGCCGCTGCGCAACCTGCTTAACCGGGGGCGCACATGGCTCAACGGCACGTCGATCGCGCCCGTCATCCATTACGATCAGAGCGCTGCCGCCGAGCGCCTGCTGGCTGTCGCCGCCGAGATCGACCAGCCGGCTCGCGACGCCAGCCTGACCTTTGATAACGGCAACGTCCAGACCGAACCCGGCCAGGCCGGGCGCCAGGTGGACATCAGCGCCACGCTGGAACCACTCCACGAGCTGCTGATGACGCTCTCCGCTGGCACCGAGCTGCCGCTGGTGGTCAACGAGACGCTGCCGCTGGTGTGGAACGCCGAAGCAGCCGCCTCGCGCATTAACGACGCGCTTTCGGCTCCGCTGGAACTGGTGGCCGACGGCCCCGATGGCCAGCCGCTCGGCCCCTGGACCATCAGCACCGATCAGATCGCGTCGCTGCTGCGGGTACAGTTGGTCGAAAACGCCGACGGCACACGCAGTTACGAGCCGCGCATCGACATGAGCGCCTTCGAGGGCTACCTGCGCGAACTGGCGGCGGGACTCATCGTACTGCCGGAAGATGCCCGTTTCCGTTTCGACACCAACACCAGCCAGTTGATTGTCACCCGACCGGCGCAGAGCGGGCGCGTCCTCGACGTGCAGCGCACCATCGACCGCCTGCAGGATGCCGTCTGGCGTACCGACAGCCGCCGCGTGCCGGTCGTCTTTGATCTGCAGGCCCCGCGCTATCACGACGGCGTCACCGCCGCCGAGCTGGGCATCACCGAGCTGGTGTCAGAATCGACCACCATCTACACCGGCTCCACGCCGGAGCGCCGCCATAACATCGCGGTGGGGGCGGCCCTCTACGACGGCGTGATCATCGGGCCGGGCGAGGAATTCTCGTTTAACAACATTCTGGGACCAGTGACCGAAGAGGCCGGCTTTGTGGAGAGCGGCATCATCCAGGGCGAGCGCACCGTCGACGGCATCGGCGGCGGGCTGTGCCAGGTGAGCACGACCGTATTCCGCGCGGCGCTGTATGGCGGCTTCACCATCATCGAGCGCAACAGCCACGCTTACCGCGTCGGCTTCTACGAAATCAACGCCGGGCCGGGACTGGACGCCGCCATCTGGACGCCGGACCGCGACTTCCGCTTCCAGAACGACACGCCCTACCATCTGCTGATCGAGACATCGCTGTTTCCGTCCAACAACGCGCTGCAATTCCGTTTCTACAGCACCAATCCAGGACGGCAGGTTGAAGTGCAGGAACCGATCGTCCGCAACCTGGTTGACGAACTGCCCGTGCGCTATGAGATCAACCCGGACCTGCAGACGGGCCAGTCGATCCAGGTGGATTGGGCCGCCAAAGGCGCGGACGTGACCGTGATCCGCATTATCCGCGACCTGAACGGCGAGGAAATCCGCCGCGACAGCATCTTCACGCACTATCTGCCCTGGCGGTCCATCTTTCAGGTGCCGCCCGGCGATCCGCGTGCCAACAGCAACACGTGAATCAAAAAGTGCCGGGAGCAACAGGCTCCCGGCACTTTTTACGTAATCTGCAAAGCACCTCGCCAGCGGCGAAGCCCGGCTCTTAGTCGTTGCCGCCCATACCAAACAGTTGCAGCAGGAACATGAACAGGTTGATGAAGTCCAGGTAGAGCGTCAGCGCGCCCAGGATGCTGAACTTGAGCACCATGTTGCCGTCGCCCTGGAGTTCCGGGTTCATGCTCATCTCTTTGATCTTCTGCGTGTCGTAGGCCGTCAGCCCGGTGAAGATCACCACGCCGATCACGCTGATGAGGAACGACAGCGCGCTGCTCAGGATGAACAGGTTAACGACCATGGCGATCACCAGCCCAATGAGGCCGATAAACAGGTAGGTGCCCATTTTCGTCAGGTCGGCTCTGGTGGTGAGGCCCACCACCGTCATCGTACCGAACAGGCCCGCCGTCGTGGCGAAGGCCGCCGCCATCGCGCCCGGCTGGAAGGTGACGAAATATTCGAACGTCAGCGACAGCGAGAAGCCCATCACCGCCGCGAACACGAAGAACAGCGCCGCCGCCACGTTGGGCGACAGTTTATTCGAGTGGATGCCGTAATTCAGGCCGAACACCGTGCCGATGAGTACCACCAGGCTGATGATCCACATGCCGGGGGCGGTGCGCAGGCCGTCCAGGGCCGGGTTGGTGGCGGCCATCCAGGCGACTCCCGCCGTCGTCAGCAGGCCCAGGCCCATCCACACGTAAACCAGTTTGAGGACGCTGTTAATGTTTACGCTGGGAATGGCAAGCTGTGGGGCTTCCAGCGCCTGGTCTGGGCTGTTGGGATTGTACAAGCTCATGTTTGACTTACTCCGTTGTGTCTTCTTGAATGATTTGCACGTAACAATCACTTGTATATTAAACCAAAAACTGAATAGCAAATGTAAGAAATTCGTTAAATCGGTCCGGCGCGCCGCGAAACAAAAACCAGGCGCGGACGCCTGGCCTGTTACGCGAAACCGGCGAGCGCCGGGTCTACGGGTTGCGAATACTGATAAGCGACATCACTTCCTGGCGCAGGGCGCGATCGTGCTTGAAAGCGCCGCGCGCGGTGACGGTCGTCGTGTTGGCCTCGTGCAGCTTAACCCCCCGCGACGACATACAGCCATGCGTCACGTTGTACAGCACCACCATCACGCCCAGCGGTTCCAGCAGCTCCATGAGGGCGTCGGCGGTCTGCTGGCCGATGCGCTCCTGAAGCTGGAAGCGGCGCGCGTAAATCTCCAGAATGCGCCCCAGCTTGGACAGGCCCAGCAGATTTTTGTCCGGGATATAGGCGATGGCCGCGTAACCTTCGATGGGCGCCAGATGATGGCTGCACAGGCTGTGAAAACGCATATCCTTGACAATCACGATGTCGTCGCTGTCGCCCGTGTTGGGGAAAACGGTGATCTCGTCTTTGGGATCGCGCGCATAGCCGCTGGCCCAGTGATCGATATAAGCGTTGGCCACCCGCTGCGGCGTGTCGGTGTAGTTGGGGTCGTCCCAGTTGACGTTGAAAGCATCCAGCAGCGTGCGGATGGCGTCCTCGACGGCCTGGCGCTGCTCCGGCGACCCGGTAACAATCTCGGTGGCCTCGTGGGCGTGATTATCGTCGAACGCCTGCAGCGCGATCTGCGGGTGGCTGCTGCCATCGTAATTGACCACGCGCGGCGTGACGCGCGGCGTCTTGTATTCCTGGCTGCTGCCGTTGCCATTGCCATTGTGGCCGTTGTGGCCGTTGTCGCCGTTCGTGTAGCCGTTGCGGGGATAGCGATTATTCTTCATCAATATTGTGCGCACATGATACCGACACTGTGCTGGGTGTGCGCGTCCTCCTTAGCTTTCCGATACAGCACATTTCACGATTATTTGACTGTTTGTACATCCCGGCGCTTACGTCTCTGTGAGAATTCATTTATATTAGAGCTTTAGCCTGCCGGTTCGCTGATTGTTCTGACTTGCCTGCCAGCGCGAGTTCTGTAGCGTAACTGCACCTGACCATCGCATTTATACTGGCCTTTGTTTAATGTTCTGCGAGGATTGCCTTATGACTGACATAGAAAATCTGCCGCAGCCAGATATTGTGTATCTGGGGCTGGGTTCCAACATCGAGCCGGAGCGCCATCTGCAGGCCGCCGTCACGCGCCTGCGGGCGCTGGGCGAGATCGTCGCCGTGTCGGCGGTTTACCGGTCGAAAGCCTATGGTTATACCGACCAGCCGGATTATCTGAATGTGGCGGTGGGGTTGCGCACAACACTGGACCCGCTGACGCTCAAGCTGGCGCTGCGCGACATTGAACGCGAACTGGGCCGCGACCGCGCTACACAGGCCACACCGCACGGCCCGCTGACGCTGGACATCGACATGCTGCTGTGGGGCGAGACAGCCTTCACCTTCGGCGACAAGCCCTGGCGTGTTCCCGACAAAGACACGGCCACCCAGGCGGCGATCGCCATCCCGCTGGCCGAAATCGCGCCGGATGCCGTCCATCCCGACGTGGGCCAGACGATGCGTGCCATCGCCATCCGCCTGGAAGCCGCCGGCGTCGATCTCCAGCGCACCAATCTGACGATTGTCATCGACTGACGGAGCATAAGCCGACCGTGATGCAGCGTGTTCTATCCCCCGCGCTCACGGCTGTCGCCGCCGCGCTGATGGCCGCCAGCGGGCTGTTGTTCGCTCAGGTCGATGACGGGGCGGTAGGGGCGGCGGTCGCTGTGATCGGCCTGGGCGTGATGGCTGGCGCTGTCCTCACAGCCAACGGGCCGCTGCGCCCCACCTGGACCGCCACCGCGACCAGCGAGCCGCTGCGCCTGCGCTGGCTGTGGCTGGCGCTGGGCGCGCTGCTGCTGCTGGCCTTCGCCGATGTCAGCGGCGGGCTGGTCCTCTCGCATGAGCAGGTGAGCAGTCACGCGCAGTTCGGGCTGCTGCTGGGCGGCATCGTCGCGCTGATCGCGGGCGCGGCGGGCTGGCGACTGCGCCGCAGCACCTGGCAGCCCGGCACGGAGACGCTGGCGCTGGCCGCTATCGTGGTGCTGGCGCTGATCGTGCGCCTCGTTCATCTGGAATCGGCCTTCCGCTATTTCATCGACGAGATGAACTTCGCCCGTGTGACACGCCTGCTGGCCAGCGGCCACGATGCGCCGCTGGCGGCCCCCTTCAGCAGCCTGACCGCCTTCACCTGGCTGTATCCCTACTGGCAGTCGTTTACGTTCCCCCTGTTCGACAGCCCGCTGGTGGGCCTGCGCGTCATCAGCGTGATTGTCGGCGTGCTGGGCGTGGTCGCCATCTACGGCCTGGCCCGCGAACTGTTCGACCGGCGCGCCGGTCTGGTGGCGGCGCTGCTGCTGGCCGTCTATCCGCCGCATGTGCATTTCAGCCGCATTGGCATCAACAACATCGCCGACCCGCTGGTGGGCACGCTGGCGCTGTTCTTCCTCGCGCGCGGACTGCGCACCCGCCGCCAGTCCGATTTTGCGCTGGCCGGTATCTGGCTGGGGCTGACGCAGTACTTTTACGAGGGCGGGCGCGTCATCTTTCCCCTGCTGGTGGTCGGCTGGCTGCTGGTCGTCGCGCTGATGCGGCGCGTGCGCGTCGATAGGCCGCTGCTGCGTCGCCTGGGGCTGCTGGCGGCGCTGGCGGTGCTGGTCGCGATGCCGGTCTATTACGTGATCGCCGTCAATCAACTGCCGCTGCTGGCCCGCTTCGAGACGGCGGGGCTGGGTGGTTCCTACTGGCAGGTGCTGCGCGATACCAACACCGCCCAGACCCTGTCCGATCATCTCACCTGGCCCTTCCTGATGTTCGTCCACATGGCCGAACGCTGGATGTTCTACGGCGGCGAGACGCCGCTGCTGCTGATGTTCGTCGCGCCCTTCTTTCTGCTGGGGCTGGCCTACGCCATCGTACGCCTGCGCCATCCGGGATTGGCGCTGCTGGTGCTGTGGCTGCTGCTGGTGACCGCCGGCAACATGCTGCTGGCTAACAGCGCCTACGCCCCGCGCTATGTCGTCGTCTTTCCCGCATTGATTCTGCTGGTGACGGTCGCCATCTGTTATGTGCTGGCGCTGCGCCCGCGCTGGCTGGATCGCCTGTTGCGCGCCGCTGTGCTGCTGGCGCTGGTTGCAGGGCAGATCGCCTATTACTTCGGCCCCCACCTGGACGACTTCAACCGCCAGCTCCGGCCCCGCCCCGACGTGCAGGACTCCATCTTCCGCGCCGCCCATCTGCCGCCGGATACACACATGTGCATCATCACCGACCAGCCGCTGGACATCAACTACTTCCGCGAGGTGCAGAGCTTCGTCGCGCCCCAGGTGGAGTTCTGCCTGGTGCGGCCTGGCGTCCTCAACGAGATATTCGTCCGGTCGCTGCTCGACGAAGGTCGACCGGTCGCCTTTTTCATTGAACCATCCGACACAACCAGCGCCAGCCTGCTCTCGCGCCAGCCAGAACTGAACGGGCCGTTCTTCAGCGCTTACGAGCGCCTGCCGCCAGATAAGCAGTTCGCGCTGTACCTCAACGGCGAGCCATAGCCTGCGCGCCGGTCAGGGCATGAGCAAAGGCGGTCTGTGGACCGCTGGCAGGTGCGGCGGCTATCCCCGATGCGCTATAATGTAAGCACATCAACGCCCCATCCACCCGATACGTTATCGTAAGGAGAGTCATCATGAGCATTCCCCGGCAACCCTTTGGACGCAGCGGCCATATGAGCAGCCGGCTGCTCTTCGGCGCGGCGGCGCTGAGTCAGGTCACGCAGGCCGAGGCCGACCAGACGCTGGACGTTCTGCTGGAATACGGCATCAACCACATCGACACCGCCGCCAGCTACGGCCATGCCGAGGAGCGCATCGGCCCCTGGATGCCACAGTACCGCGATCAGTTCTTCCTGGCGACCAAGACCGGCGAGCGCACCTATGCCAAAGCGCGCGAAGAGTTCCTGCGCTCGCTGGAACGCCTGCGCGTCGACTCGGTCGATCTCATCCAGTTGCATTATCTGGTGGGCGAGGACGAGTGGGAAGTCGCTATGGGCGACGGCGGCGTGCTGCAATATCTGCTGGAAGCGCGCGATGAAGGTCTGGTGAAATACATCGGCGTGACCGGCCACGACGTGGCCATCGTCCATATGCACCGCAAAAGCCTGGAACGCTACGACTTCGACAGCGTGCTGCTGCCCTACAACTATCTGATGATGCAGAATCCGGTTTACGCCGAGGGCTTCAACGAAGTGCTGCGGCTGTCGCAGGAGCGCAACGTCGCCGTGCAGACCATCAAAGCGATCACGCGCCGCCCCTACCCGCCGGAAGTGCGCACCCACGCCACCTGGTACGAGCCGCTGACCGACCAGGCCAGCATCGACAAGGCGGTACACTGGGTGCTGGGCCAGGAAGGCATCTTCCTCAACACGGTGGGCGACATTCACCTGCTGCCAAAGGTGCTGGACGCCGCTGCTCGCTTCGAGGAACGGCCTTCCGACGAGGTGATGCAGGCTATGGTCGCCGAATGGGATATGGAACCGCTGTTCGTGTAGCTGGCAAACGCCGGTTTTTCCACGCTTGCGCGGTGTGACAAAAGCGGCCACAATACACAGCATGGACGAGCAGAACCAACCCCAACGCGACGAATTTGACGAGCCGCAGGCCGATGAGCCGCACGCGGGCGATTCGCCTGCCGATGATTCCGACGCGCTGGCCGGGGAATCCGCCGCGTTAGCGGACGATCTGGCGGGTGTGCCCGATGATATGGCGGACGACGCGGAAACGTTCGACACCGCGCCCGACAACGATTCCGGCGTGCCCGATAACGATGCCAGCGACACGGACGACGCCTTCGGGCTGGATGTCGACGCCGCGCTGGCCTCGGTGTCGTCGCTGAGCGATGTCATCGCCCAGCGTGAGGCCGAAGAAGCCGCCGAACGCGAGCGCCAGCAGGCCGAGGCGCGCCGCTGGGCCAGCTACCGCTTCGACCATCCGCCACTGGCCACGCTGCGCCGGGGGCAAATCACGTCGTTTGTGCCAGCGCTGCTGCTGATGGCGCTGGGTGCATGGCTGACCTTCGCCAGCAGCACCGGCGCCTCGCCCGATGGCGGGCTGGTGGCCCTGGTGGTGATGGGCGGCGTGGGGCTGGCGCTGCTGCTCTTCTGGCTGCAATCCGGGCGCTGGGCGCGCGGTGCGCTTTTTATGGCGCTGGCGCTGACCGGCGCGGCAGGCGTGATGATCTACCTGACGCAGTTCGACGGCCCCGGCGTGGACGGCTGGCCGCTGCTGGTCGCTGTGCCGGGCGCGGCGGCTTTTCTGAGCGGAATCCTGGCCCGCCCCGCCGACCGCCGCCTGACCTTCACCGGGCTGGTGCTGACCGCTGGCGCGCTGCTGACTCTGGCGCTGACCGCTGGCTTTGTGGATAGCTCGCTGGCCGCCGATGTGGACAGCACCGCCACCGAATACGGCTGGATTATCCTGGTCGTCGCGCTGGTTCTGCTGCTGATTCCGCTGCTGCTGAGGAGACGGGCGTAAATTGCGTATCGCCATCGACGCCAGCCGGACGACCGTCGCCCGCATCACCGGCACCGAACGTTACGCGCTGGAACTGCTGCGCGCGCTTATCCGGCACAACACCGATCACGAACTTATCCTCTATTTTCGAGACGAACCCGCGCCCGGTCTGCTGCCGGAGTCGCCGCGCACACAGATGCGCGTGATTCCGCTGGCGCGCGCCTGGACTCATGCGCGTTTCGCCGCCGCCCTCTACCGCGACCACCCCGACGTGACCTTCGTCCCGGCGCACACGCTTCCATTTGTGTTTCCGGGCCGAGCCGCCGTCACCGTGCATGACCTGGGCTATAAGCATTTTCCGCAGGCGCATCCCTGGCAGCAGCGGCTGTACCTCGACCTGACGACGCGCTACAGCGCCCGCCGCGCCAACGTCGTGCTGGCCGACAGTCAGGCCACCGCCGCCGATCTCACCCGCTTCTACGGCACACCTGCCGACAAGATCGTCGTCGTGTATCCCGGCGTGGACGCGCCACCGCTCGACATGAGCATCGACGACGCCCGCCAGCAGTACGGCCTGCCCGAACGCTATTTTCTGTTCATGGGCACGCTGCAACCGCGCAAGAACATCGCCCGCATCGTGCGTGCTTATGCCGCTTATCGCAGCATGACGCCCGACCCGGCGGGGCTGGTGCTGGCCGGGAATCGCGGCTGGCTGTTCGATGAGGGCTGGCTGCACGGCGTCGATGGTGTGCAGGTCACGGGCTACATCGACGAGGCGGCCAAAGGCGCGCTTTATGCCGGGGCGCTGGCGCTGGTGTTCCCCAGCCTGTACGAAGGCTTCGGCTTCCCGGTGATCGAGGCCATGCACTGCGGCACGCCGGTCATCGCCAGCGAGACGTCCAGCCTGCCGGAACTGGTGGGCGACGCCGGTCTGCTGGTGAACCCGGACAACACGCAGGCCATCGCCGAGGCGCTGCTGAATTTGCACGCCGACGAGTCGCTGCGGGCCATGCTGATCGCGCGTGGAACCGAGCAGTCCGCTTATTTCACCTGGGATCGCGCCGCCGCCGCCGCGCTCGACGCTTTGCAGCGCGCCGCCGCTCCCTGACGCCACACCGACGAGCCAAACATGAAACCCTCTCGTATTCTCCTGGTGCAACTGGCCGACATCGGCGACCTGATCGTGACGACGCCGGCCATCGCTGCCCTGCGCGACGCCCATCCCGCCGCGCACCTGGCGCTGCTCACCAGCGCGCACGCCGCGCCCGTCGTCGAGGGGACC
>CAZXCK010000144.1:0-9865 GCA_964639225.1 uncultured Anaerolineaceae bacterium
GCAGAGCCAGGCTGGCCCTGGATAATGCCCCAACAGATTGAATCACACCACTAGGGGGGAGAGGTGATTGCTGCGTGAAACTGAGTGAGGTTCGCCTCTCTGCTTGCTGCGGTTTTCGGGTATCTCCGCTGGTCGCAGACAAACTGCAGAATGTGTGACGTTCTCTGATCACTTCGATCGAAGCGTGATCGGATCATAAAAGGCCCGGTGTTCATCGACGGGCATGTGTCCATCATCAAGTCCAAGATGGCAAAGTGCCCATCCCTCGAAAACCCCAAGAACGGACTGTGTCTCATAAACGGTTCAAAGTATTGGGCGACGAAGCGCGTGAACCGCTCCTGTTGGCAACCTCATGAAGTTCCGCAAGGACATGGCGGGCTCTGGTCGTCGACAGCCCGGAACCGGGACTTACTTGACCACGGAGGCGTCAGTATGGACATCGTCGGCATTGGAAGCCTCGCGTATCAGATATTCCTGGAACATCGCAAGCCGAAAGACGACAGGAAAGCGGCCCACGAGCAATTCCATCGTAACCGATCAGCTCGGCCGTCCTGAGGTGAATCTCGCGGTCTACCGTGCTGCCTGGTCCAGGTCGGACCGCAGGGTGCAGCAGATGGGCCAAAAAGGTGTTGTACGCGGCCGCAAACCGCGCACGACGATACCGAACGATCTGGCCGCTCGGCCTGCGGACCTGGTCGACCGCAACTTCACGGCCACCCGACCGAGCCAGTTGTGGGTGGCGGACCTGACCTACGTCGCGACCTGGGCCGGGTTCGTATACGTCGCGTTCGTGATCGATGTCTTCTCGCGGATGATCGTGGGCTGGCGGGTGTCGCGCTCGCTGCGCAGCGACCTGGCTCTGGACGCGCTGGAGCAGGCGCTGCACGCGCGCGACGACACGAAAGGTCTGATCCATCACAGTGACCGCGGCGTACAGTACGTGTCGATCCGTTACACGGAGCGGCTGGCCGAAGCCGGCATCGAGCCTTCAGTCGGCAGCGTCGGCGACTCGTACGACAACGCCATGGCCGAGACCATCAACGGGCTGTTCAAGGCCGAGGTAATCTGGCACCTCGGTCCCTGGTGTGGGGTCGACCAGGTCGAGATGGAGACGTTGATCTGGGTCGACTGGTTCAACAACCGACGATTGCTCGAACCGATTGGCGATATCCCACCTCGGGAATTTGAGGAGGCGTGGTATACTCGTCAGGCAGGTGTGACCACCGAGGTCGCACTCACATGAAACGGTCTCCGGAATACCCGGGGCGGTTCAAGTGAACGATCCCGCCGAGGAGTAACCGCACCATGGACAAGCGCTTCGCCGTGACGGGAGTGGGAGGCTACATCGCACCCCGCCATCTCCAAGCAATTCGCGACACCGGGAATATCCTCGTTGCGGCATGTGACCCATTCGACTCAGTCGGTATCCTAGACCGGTACTTCATGGACGCGCGATTCTTCAAGGAATTCGAGCGTTTTGATCGCCACCTCGACAAGTTACGGCGGCAAGGCAGCGGCATTGACTATCTATCGATTTGCTCGCCGAATTACCTCCACGACGCTCATATCCGACTTGCCCTTCGAGTATCTGCCGACGCCATCTGCGAGAAACCTCTAGTACTCAGTCCATGGAATCTCGACGCCCTTGCTGACTTTGAGCGAGAGACCGGACGCCGTGTCCACACGATTCTCCAACTTCGCCTTCATCCTGCGATCGAAGACCTTCGTCAGCGGATGAAGACGACCAAGAGCCGTGCTAGCATCGACCTGACCTACATCACCTCTCGTGGACGCTGGTACGCTATCTCTTGGAAGGGCGACGAATCTCGTTCCGGTGGCGTCGTCACCAACATCGGAATCCACTTCTTCGACATGTTGATGTGGATATTCGGACCGCTGCGACGAAGCGAGGTCCATCTCTACGAGAACAATCGAGCCGGTGGCTTCCTAGAGCTTGAGCAGGCCGACGTTCGTTGGTACCTGTCTCTTGAGCGGGCCGACCTTCCAGCGACCGCAACCGACGCGGGCATGACAACGTACCGCTCACTCGCCATCGACAAGACGGATTTCGAATTCTCGACCGGCTTCACGGACCTTCACACGTCGATGTACAAGCGCATCCTCGCCGGCAGCGGCTTTGGAATCAGCGACGCAAGACCCTCTATCGAACTGGTGCACGGGATCCGGAGCGAGCCGATCAAGGCGCCGGCTGGCGACCGCGCGCACCCCTACTTGTAGGCATGTGGAGTTGGATTCGATGCTGTTGGAGAAGCTTTCTCAGATGTTCTTGTCAAAGACAGCGGGCTTTGTTTCTCCACTTTTGAGGAGCTGGGAGAATACCAAATTCTTTCAGTCACCTAGTGGTGATTACTCCGTGGTATTCATCATTGGAGCACCCAGAACTGGGTCAACGATTCTCTACCAAGCCCTCACCAACACCTATCAATTCGCCTACATAGACAACACCGCCTGTACATGGCATCGTAACTTACGCTTTGGCCTTTGGCTTAGCCAGAAAAAATACGGCAATCGCTCTCACAATAACTTCAAAGCGGAACATGGCGATACTCGCAAGTTCGGTGGTCACGCTCCCAGTGAATGTGGGCAATTCTGGTATCGGTGGCTTCCGAAAGATAGGCACTTTATCGATCATGATGAAGTGAACGAGACAATGGTCTCTGACATCCGGAAGGAAGTGCTGGGCGCTATTGCATTCCTTCAGAAACCTCTCTTGTTCAAGAACCTCAACACCGGTCAACGACTGCGCCTTGTTCACAAGGCCTTTCCTGAAGCAAAGATCATTTTTGTGCGAAGAGATCCACGATTCGTTATTCGCTCGATATTGCGCGCACGGAAAGACAGAGGGAAATCAGAGGGTCAGTGGTGGAGTATAATGCCGCCGAATGTGAACACGTTGTTGGACCTCCCAGAGTGCGATATGTGCGCCGCGCAGGCCTATTATCTTGAACGCCAGATCGAAGAGGACCTTACTCTGTTTCCTCGCGACAACGTGCAGGAAGTTCACTATCAGCATTTCGGTGAGTGCCTGATCCATCGGTTGGGTCAATGGTCAGGTGCAACTGTTCGATCTGACGGCGACTGCCCCAAATTCCAGCATGATGACCCTCAACAACTTTCACCCCAGGAACGTGACGAGCTGGCTCACCTAGCGAAGAAGTACCCTTTCAGGAAGGAACTGTTCGCTTGAAACAGGTATACCGTGAACTCTGTGAGAATGAGCCGACAATACCAGTGTTTTCCCAAGCGTGGTGGCTGGACGCTGTTGCTGGCCATGAATGGGACGTAATATTGGTTACCAGGAAGGGCCACATTGTCGGTGCCTTGCCTTATGTCACGCGCAAGAAGTGGGGCTTTCGTCTACTGACACAACCCATACTGACCCAGACCTTAGGCCCATGGATCAGGCCAACAGAGAAGTCTTATTCAAAGCAGCTTGCCTATGAAAAAAATGTCCTAGGTGAGCTGTCTGATCAGTTACCCCGATACGATTACTTTGCTCAAGCTTGGCATTGTGATCTGCAGAACTGGCTGCCGTTCTACTGGCGTGGGTTTGAACAGACAACCCGCTACACCTACAGGCTAGATCTCACAAGAGATGAAAACGAGCTGTGGAAGAAACTGCAGCAAAACATTCGTGGCGATATTCGCAAAGCCGAGGACAGAGTCGGTCTCCAGATACGTGCCGGTACTCTTGGGGAATTTCTACGCCTTAATCGATTTGTGTTCGCGCGGCAACGAAAGCCTGTTCCTTATGCGGAGGCAGTCGTTGAACGCATTGATGCGGCTGCATCAGTTCGAGACGCACGTGACTGCCTGGTAGCGGAGGACCCCGAAGGGCGGTTGCATGCTGGTGCCTATATCGTGCGTGGTGGCAATACTGCCTACTACTTGATGGGCGGTGGAGATCCCATGCTCCGCAACAGCGGTGCAACGAGTTTGGTAATGTGGGAAGCTATTCGCTCCCAGCCGGACACGGTAGAGATCTTCGATTTTGAGGGTTCGATGATCGAACCCGTTGAGCGCTTCTTTAGAGCCTTTGGTGCGGTACAGACACCGTATTCTTATGTGACCCGTAGCAACTCGAAGTTGCTCAAGTTGCTGAACGCGCTTCATTCATTACGTGGCTAATTGGAACTTTCCGATTGCGCAACTCCTCTTCTGGGCTTCCCTCGGTTCTCTAGACACTTCCTCGGCTATACTGTAGCCGAAGGAGGAGTCAATGAGCAGCCCCCGTTATACGCAGGAGTTCCGGGACGAGGCCGTCCGTCAGGTCACCGAGCGAAACTACCCCGCCAAGGAAATAGCCGAGCGGCTCGGCATCGCTCTTAATACGCTCTACATCTGGACCAGAAAGGCTCGGCCAGCTCTCCGTGGAGGCTACGTCAAGAATTGCGACAAGGATCGGGACGGTACCGAAGAAGGCGCCAGATTAAGCCACAAATTGATCCCAGGCCATAGGCGAGGTGGAGCGCGAAAGTAAGTCCTGTCAAGAGTAGGAGTGAGTGGGGACTATATACCCTGGACAAAGAAGCATACGCCAGAAGCACAGCAGAAATGTACAGAGCCATGAGGCCTGCAAGGCAAAAGGGGTTGAGCACCGCGAGGCTGATCAAAAGCAGGGTGAAGACGAGCGGGGCCAGGTGTCTGGCGCGATATTTGCCGCTCCTGATCACCCAATATCCATTCCGAGCAGCCTGGGTCAGGAAGCCTCTCAGGGTGGCGCGACTGAAGTAGGAGGCCTGGAGTTCGGGTGAAGTAAGCAGATCATAGCCTGCATCCACGACCCGTGAATGGAACTCGATATCTTGGTTGCGGTCTAAATGCTCATTAAACAGGCCCACTTCGTCGAACACATCGCGCCGGTACACGGCAAAAACAGCTGTGTCGGTAATGGAATCAGTCTTGAGCCCGATCCGGAATGATGAATTGCCAACGCCAACCGGGTTGGAGAGCGCCGTTGCAATCAAGTTACCAATTGGTGTGTCAGATTTGGTTTCGAGTACACCGCCTACGGCAGCCAGCGTTGGGTTCTGCTCCAGCTTCTGGATGCCCAAGCGAACATAATCAGGCATGAGGCCGGCATGCACATCAGTCCTGATGACGTACTTCCCTGCGGACTCTGCTATGGCGATGTTCCAACCTGCGGCCAGGGAGTGCTTCTCATTGGGAATGATCCGGTAGCGTATGCCACTGCCAGAGAGCAGCGCTTCGGCAAGAGCCACGGTATTGTCCGTGGACATGCCGTCAACGACCAGAACTTCAGCGTCGCGCTGCCCAATGTCCTGGGCGAGCACCGACTCAAGGCAGTTGGTGATATGCTTCTCGCCATTCCGGACGACGATCAACATGGACACCGTGCAGCTCATTTCATTCCCCCATGCGGAGCTTGCTGTCGGGGTAAGAGTTCAGCCTTCTGCAACGCCCTCGACGCCCGGCAACGGCTTCAGCACCCCGGTTTGCACGTAGCAACGTAACGCGTCGACCATCACCGCGAGCGGATCATGGCCCCTGAGCTTCAACGTACGGTACACGCTCATCAGCACCGACTGCGTCGCCGCGCCGCGGTCGCTGCGGTTCGATTGGCTGTTCTTGCGCAGCACAACCGCCGGCCGGATCTGGCGTTCGGCGTGGTTGTTCTCGAACGGCACGTTCTCGTGGTCCAGGAACGTGAAGATGCTGTCGCGGTACTTGCTCAGGCGTTTGGCCAGCCGCTGGGCATCGCTGTCGTCATAGGTTTCCTCGGCCATCTTGATCAGGCGCCGGTCCAGGCACTGGATGCGAGAGCGGTAAGCTTCGGGCGTGAAATCGGCACGCTTCCGCAGGCGGATCCCGTCCCGCACCACTCGCCGCAGCTTCTTGGCAAACGCCTGCCAGACATCGGACCGGTTACGCTGGTCCACCTTTTCCAGCTCCCGCAGCAGGTGCACCAGGCAGCACTGGTGGTCGCCGACGGTCAACGCGTCGTACGGCGCCCAGAAGTCCCGGACCAGGACCCCGTCGAATGCCTCAAGGAAGAACTTCTGCAACGCCGGACTGCCACGACTGCGATCGACCAGATAGAAGCAGGTCGTCTGGCTGGTGAAGCACCACAGCCAGTGGGTCTTGCCCTGGACTCGCCAGCCGGTCTCGTCAGCGTGCAGGACGGCCGATTGCCGGGCCTCGTCGGCGATCTGCTGGTACCAGACCTCGAGGATCCGGGCCAGGCGCTGCCAGATGGCCACCATGCCGCCCGGGCTGAGGCGCGTCTGCAGGTGGCAACTCATGATGTCGACGATCTGATCGATGGTCACGCCGAGGCCGTAGTGCAGCCACGCTGTCAGCGCCACCGCGCGATGGCCGATTGTCGACCTGGGCAGTGCGTCGGGTACGACCGGCTCGACGTGTTTCTTGCAGCTGGCGCAGTAGTCGCGATGGATCGTGTGCTCGGCGGCCTCGGGCTGGATCGCCACCGGGATGTCGACGATCACCCAGGTGCGACTGCGCTGGCAGCGTTGCAAGGGGCCGCCGCAATCTGGACAAAGGGCCAGTCGATGCTCTTCATGGCGGTCGATCTCGACCGGTGGCTTGCGCCAATGGCCCTGATGTCCAGGCCTGCCTCCCGGCTTGCCCTTGCGCTTGCTGGCCGGCGGTTTGGTGTAGATCGGAATCTGGCCCGAAGGGGTCGCCGGATCGGTCGTCTTGGCACCGGCCAGGGAGGCCTCCAGGGCCGCGATGCGCTGGGCCATCGCGATCCAGGCGTACTCATCCAGGGCAGGGTCGAACGCGGCGGCTCGCCTGGCCTGCTCAGCGGTCAACCGCCCCTGCAGGGCGGAGGTGATGATGTCCCGGGCTTCGGCATCCGTGCCGTGTGGGAAATCCATGGCCGCAGATGTACCGTGGATTCGTGGGGGAGGCAAGGGGAAATTCGGCGGCTATCCGGGGAGAGGCGTTGCAGATGGCTGAACTCTTACCTGTCGGGTACGTTGGGCATCGAAGTCCAGCATGTACAGTTGGCGCTTTCCGGTAAAGACGGAGTCGAAGAAGATACTGGCTCCCGATCGGCTCCATCGAGGGTGGAGGTCGCATCGTGATTCACCCTGGAAGGCGAAGCTATGAAAAAACTTGCCCAGCATGGTCAGGCTCTCTTGAGCCAGATCATAAAGAAAAAGGCCTTGGTACCTCCCTCTATCAGGGTAGGTATCGAAGAGCATCTTGCCGCTCTTAACGCTGGGGTGGCCATCCCCGAGCCGGCCGAGTTGGTGGCGGTCTATCAGCGTTCTTTGGCGCGACCCAATGTTGATGTTGTAGTAGTTGTCGCCTATGTTCTCGTCGCGCAGGTAGGCCACGATGGTGTCTTCATCGAGCCAAGTGCAGTGGCTGACCATGCCATCATCGGCAAGGCAAACCGGGCTGCTGCCGTCCATGTCGGCAACGATCAGCGCGTCCTTTTTGTAGTCCCTGTGGAACCAGCGGTGCAAGAACATGAACCGGCGGGCCCCGGGAGCAATCATGATATGGTTGAACATGTGGTGGGCGCCTTCCATGGAAGGCTGCGGATGGAGCTTGATGATGTCGTCAATGGATAGGATCAGCTTTGATGCGTTGCTCTTCATGTCGATGGAGACGATGCCGTCGCTGTTGTTGTCTGCGTAGTCGATCTGTACGTTGCTAGCGTTGTTTCGATAGCCATAGTCCGGGCTCTTGTCATGCAGACGCTCGAAGTTCAGGCCAAGGGCACGGTCTCGGTGGCAGTCGTAGATCGGCGTATTCAGGGTGGCCACAATCTCCATGGCACTTACAGAGAAGATCCGCGCCGCATAGGCAGACCGGTCGGCATCATAGTCGTTGAAAACGAAGCGGTCGTTATCCAGCCACTGCAGCTTGCTACCTTGCTGCCAGTTGTAGGCGGAACTGGTGGCAACGTCTACGGGCTCCCAGGTCTCTGTGGAGAGCAGGATGATCTTGATTTCATTGCTCGGGCAGGGACGCTTGCGGGTCGGCCGTGCCGTGGCATGGTAGATGATATGCGTTCCAGCGTCGTTGGCAGGAGAGTTGTCGTAATAGCCAAAAAACGTCTCGAGGTCATCGAATGGCAGGGGGCGGAGCACGTGGTTGCATTTGTGGTCGTAGTACTCTCGATGAATAACGAAGTTGATCCTCTGGTAGAGTCGCTTCAGCCATTCCTTGAGCACGGGCGTTCGGGAGAGAATGATCGCGAACTGTCGTTCTAGCCGACCATATGAGGATTTGTTGCCCGGCTCTGACATTGACCGCTCCTGGAGAAGCCGGGTTAGTCTGACAATCGAGCTGACATGGCATCAGCAAGTCTGCCGACCAACCTTTCGCTGATGAACGTGCTTCGGTAGTCATTGTCTGGGCGAAGTGTAATGCTACCGGCTTTGAGATTCTCGTATAGATACTCGGCCAAAGTATTCGCGTCTGCAAAGTAACGGCCACAGCCCGAGTTCTCGATGATTTCCGAGGCCTGGCTCTTGTAGCTTCCGGTCGCAACAATGGGTGTTCCGGAAAAGAGATACTCGAACAGCTTTCCGGTCAGGATGCCCTTCTGGTCGGGATCCTCCCATTCCAAAAACAACAAAAACGTCGAATCGCTCTGGATGCGCAGAATCTCGCTCCGCGTCGTCTTGGGATAGAATCTGACGAAGGACTTGTCCTGGTAGCGTGCGGCATAGCCGGCGTTGTCTCCATAGATATTCAGTATGACCTGATCTGCTGCCACACCATGATCGCGGTGCAACAGCTCGATGGCCTCGACTAGCCGGGAGACATCCTGCTTGGCATATAGCGTGCCGGTATACGAGAGCGTGATCGTGGCACCGATGGTTTTCTCGTGCACCTCGCTCAATCTGTCTTGTTCGATATCGTACCCGTTCTCAACGACCTGGACCGTCTGGTTCGGGAATAGCTGTAGCAGTTTCTCTTTCAAATCATCGGAGACCGTAGTGATCAGATCTGCCCGACCAACACAGCTGCGCTCCAGATGCCTTTCATACAGCGAGACCGGGAACTTGGCGCGGGAGTCATGGTTTTGTGACCAGAGGTCCCGGTAATCTGCAACCCAGAATATGGGTAGCTTGCGTTTCAGTTTCGCAGCGGCCATGTGGGTGATCGACGGCGAATAGGAAGAGAGGACGATGTCGTAGGGCCAGGCGTTATAGATTGCGCGTGCCCGTTTGTGCAGCGCTCCTTCTGCCAGCAGGTGCACATCCATGAAACTGCCCAGCAGCCTTCGGATGAACCTGGCCAGACTCCTCAGAGTGGAGACCCAGGCCTTGGTATGTCCCATCGCACCTGCCATTGTGCTCGCATTTCCGACCGGTGCGTTGCCGCTGTGTTCGGGCAAGAATGGCAGATAGTCGACGACCACGATCTTGCAGTCAAGGTCAGGCATGTGGTTGATCTGCAGTCCGTCGAAGAAGTACTTCCGCGTGGTGATGACGCGTACTTCATGGCCCTGTTTCAACAGGTACTTCGCAAAAGCATAGACCCGCAGGGAGGCCACGGAACTGTGCGGTGGAAAGTAGTGGGAGAGAATCAGGATTCTTTTCATGCGCAATACCGGTACCGAGAAGCCACTTCCGACGACCGACATTCTGAGGCAGAATGTCTCGGCCCGCCTCACGGTGTCGTCGGCAATCCTCAGAAGCGATGTCTTCGGGTGAGCCGTGGGGGCCGAGTGTCGCAAGCATGTTGGCACAGGGGGCCGCGGCCGGCAAGATGAATCGACCCAGGATTCCCGGAGGCTCCATTCTGTGAGAGGATGGGGTCATGTCACGTCGAAGCAGGTACTTGTCAGCGTTCGCCCTATAGTCCCCCACCATGTTCCCCGATAGGGGGCCATTCA
>CAZXCK010000145.1:0-9793 GCA_964639225.1 uncultured Anaerolineaceae bacterium
TATTGTGCCTGGGTGGCGGAATTGGTAGACGCAAGGGACTTAAAATCCTTCTTAAATATATTAAAAATCAATACATTATAGATTATTGTAACATCTTTGTAACGCAGGGCGCATTCGGCATCATTTTTGACTGCCGGATTTTTTTTTGGTGTTATTTTTTGTTTTAAGGTTTATTTTAAGCCCGTTACTTGCCTTTTTTAAATGCTCAGGACTTAGGTTTAAATAAACCATCGTGGAGGCAATAGATTTATGTCTCATCAATTCTTGTATTGTTTTTGGGCTGTGTCCCTGCATAGCAAGGAATGATCCAAAAGAATGCCGCAAGTCATGGAATCGATATTGTTCAATGCCGGCCTTTTTTAAGTACTTTTTAAATTTTTGACTTACCCAAGTCACAGTTTTGAACCTAAAAACCTTACCCTTTTTATTCCCCCGATTAAGCACATCCCGCATATTTTTGTTTATTGGTATTCTTGACTCAGCCTTGTTTTTTTGTTCTGAGGTAATCCTGAGAAAACCCTGTGGATTGTCCACATCCTCTTGGTTGAGCCGTATTAATTCGCCGGCGCGGAGACCACTATAAACAGCGAAGAGGCAAAAATCATAGAACTCTTTGTCTTTAATAACTGCAAACAGCTTTTGCAAACCCTTTTCCGGTATATAACGGATTTGCTCTTCTTCCTTGACGGGTGAGGGAAATTTGAGCGGAGCTAAGTAACCCCATTCGATGGCTTTTTTCAATGAGGATTTTATGTGCCTATAATTTTTATTTATCGTGGCAGGAGATAGGCCAGATTTTGAAAGGTCCGTTAATAATGAATCGATATGGTGCGTAGTAATTGATTTTACGGGAATATCTTTCCAGGAAGCTTTAGCCTTCTTTAAACCCTGATCATAAAGCTTATATGTGCTATCAGGGTATCTGGCTTCGACATGTTCGAGAAATTCGTCAACAAAGTCAAATAATTTGATATATTTTAAATTGTCGTTCTCCCGGAGGGGTTTTCCTCTTTCCCTGTCTCGCAGCCAGTTATTGAATTTGCGGTTTGCTATACGTTCATTTTTGGTGCCGAGCGACTCCCGCCCCTTGGCATGCCGGATGTAATAGTATCCATTGGTGTGTTTCCACAAAGTCGCCATTTATGCCCCCCCCGATTTAAAATATTAAAAATTCACGCAAGGGATTAATAAGTTACAAAAAAAAATTTGTCAAAATCTTTCTGAGTTAAAAAAATCATCGATGGAATCTCTATCTATTCGCCAAGCCCCTGTTGTTTTGGATGCATAGACATAACCTTTGTTGATCCACTTTCGAAGGGTATTGGGTGATACTTTTGCATATTGTTGCCCTTCTTCAAAAGTCAGCCATTTATTGAATAGGGCTGAGGCTTTGAGTTCGTCCGCAACCATTTGCGCCAATTTTTGCATATCACTATGATTCATCATGATTTTAAAAAGCTAAAATATTTATTGTATGTGGCTGTGGTTGCATTGATCATTTTGGAATGGTTCCAAAAGGTACACTAAATTGAAAAAAAACAGTGCCTTGAATTTTGATCCGGAAATGCATCGAGACATTATGAAGAATAATCCGAGTTATGAATCCAGGCACTGAGCCGATGATTTTTGCTATAGAAATCTTGTTACCTTATGGTGCATACCCATGTCAAGAATAAATGTGCCAAAAGGTTTGTAACTTTTTGTACATTTATTCTTGACATGGGTATGAAAGACGTGCAAAAAAAAGAAGAGTGTTTAAAAATTATCCGGACGCCGGAAGGATGTCAACGCCCAGCGACCGAGCAAATGGAGGCAGATAATGAAAAAAAGAATTGACATATCAAGGCTGCAGGATCAGTTTGTTAAGCTCGTTAAGCAATATATGAGCCGGAACGGTATGACTCAGCAGGAACTGGCCGACAAGGTAGGTATGGAGCGGAGCCATATTAACGCATTGCTTAATGGGAAACGTAAGCTTTCCACATATTATGCTTGGGGGTTTATTCGTGGCGGCATTTTAAAAGCTAGCGATTTATATGACGGGAAGGAGGCGTCTAAGGATGAGGAGGATTTTTGGAAAACGGCCAAGGAGGCGGAGAATACCGGCACCTTGCGTATGATTGCTCAGTTGAGAGAACAAGGTGTTGATGTGGATACTTTGCTTCAGGCGCTGCTTAAAAAAAGCGAATAAGCGCAATGGTATGCCCCCTTTTTGGGGCATATTTTATGGTTAATTTAGTACCTTGTGACACACAAAAGCATAAATAATATGAATGGTCTAATTAAATGTTCCAAAAGTTACTTTTTTCGTTGTCCGGGAATGGTGACCTTCATTATAATAGCAATAAAAAGAATGGAGATAGAGAGACAGGCAAATTCCTTCCGAAAATGTCTTTATTTTCGAGATGCTTTTTTAAACACAAAAAATACGGAGGTTCTGATCATGCCTAAATTTCATTCAATCGATCTGCCTGATCAATTGGGACCCAAGGAGACGTGGTTCAAGGTCCAGTTGAATCATCGGCAAGGGGTGCCGGTCAAAACAATCGCTCATTTCCTGGGGTTTTCATATCCGTATACCTGCTCTTTGCTCAATGGGTATGCACCGATGACTTCGGAGGTGGAAGAGAAACTTCAGGATTTGGTCGAAATTGTATCCAGAAGCAACCAAGACACAAAAATTTAAGTTTGGGAATTGTTATGGAAGCTGAAGCAGCGAAAAAAAAGGATACAGAGAGCTTAAATGCCGACCCCACCCCGAGGCATGAGGCAATTTGCACCCGTATAACCTCAAGCAATCCGGCGAACCTGTCCAAGACTTATAAGCTCAAGGATGATGGTGACATAGATAAGAAAACCTCGGCGTCCATGGTCAAGGGAAAGGCGGAGCGCATTTTCATTCATGGCCTCAAGGATTTGTCTGAGATAATCAAGAATCTCAATACAAATCAAGTGTTAGCCTATGGTGATGCCGGTAATATTGGCATCATAACAAGAAAGGCTTGGCTTGAGCGTGGACGTCCTTCAAATCCGATCCCCAGAACAAAGGAACATTTCCAATTCCAGAAAAACCCCGGAGTCCTGATGCTTGATTGTACTGATGGCGGTAATAGGATGTCCTGTTATGAGTTGGTGAGCACAATTAAATCCGCTGTGCCGGGGTTGGCTGATGCAAAAATACTCTGGGTTCCATCTTCTTCCTCTCATATTTACAACGCCAGGACAAATGAAGATTTAACAGGGCTTAAGGGACAACGCCTCTATATTCTAGTCACGGAGGCCACGGACATACCGAGAGCAGGCGAGGCTATTGTAAATTATTTGTGGGCGGCTGGATACGGCTACATTGAAATAAGTAAAGCTGGATTTCTTCTCGAGCGCTGCCCGGTAGATGGAACGGTTTGGCAGCCAAATCGGCTTGACTTTGCTGCTGGCGCCCATTGTATTGATCCTCTCGAGCAAAGGCGGGGTGCCCCCGAGATTATTGATGGTTCCGTAGAGTTTGTGGATACAGCATCCGTCATTCCTGACCCGGACGCAGCGACCATGCTTCAGGCTAATACAAACCGCACCAGAGCGAAAGACGAGCATCGAGCAGAGGCAGAGCGGGTAAAACAGGAATGGATCAGTACCCGTGTGTCCGAAATGCTTAAGAATCGGCCCCAGGCGACTGACAGGGAAAGGGAGGAGGCCTGTGACATTGCTCGCCGCGCTGTTGCAAACGGGACTCTTTCGGGTGATTTCAGGATTCCAGTGATGGAAAATGAACAATGCCTTTCCGTGAGAGTGGAAGATGTGCTTAATGACCCTAATCGCTATAATGGCCTTCAAACGCTTGATCCCTTGGAGCCTGATTATCAGAATAACAAGGTTGTTGGTAAGCTCTATCTGTCAGGTTCCCGGCCAAATTTATTTAGCTATGCCCATGGTGGAAAGGCTTTTCATCTAATGCGCCAAATTCGGCGCATAGAGGCAGGCCAAGGCCAGCTTCATGATGCTGTAACTCAGACGCTTGAAATTCTGCGGCAATCGCCTGAATTTTATGACTTCGGGAATTCCCTTGTTTTCGCGGTAGATGGAATGATCTACCCATTGGATGAAGCTCATTTGCGCTATCGACTCGGTGGGATAATTCAATTCTGGTCCTGGAAAAGAAAAGACGGTCAGTTACAGCCAGCGAATATAGATCCACCAAAAGATCTATGCAAAGAGATCATTGCAATGGGATCCCTTAGGTGCTTGAAACCGCTCAAAGCTGTGTTAACTGCCCCGACAATGCGTTTAGACGGTTCGCTGATATACAAGCCAGGCTATGACCAATCGACCGGTTTATTGCTTGAGCTAAGCGAAGAAAGTGCAAACATTCCAATTAATCCTTCCAAAGAGCAAGTTTCTATCGCTCTTGAAAAGATTATGCATCCTTTCAAGGATTTTCCTGTTGTTGGGCCTATATCCAAGGGAATATTGCTCGCAGCAGTCTTGACAGCTGTACTTCGGCCCGTCTTGCCTACAGCACCCGCCTTTGGATTGGATGCGCCAGTTCAAGCATCCGGAAAAACCCTTATGGGGCGAACCATCGCGGCTTTATCAACCGGCGAAGAACCTTCGATTTGGCCACATACAAATGACAAGTCTGACGAAGAGGCTCGTAAACGGATATTTACTGCCCTGCGTTCAGGCGCAAGATGCATTATCTGGGACAATGTAATGGGCATATTTGATTCATCTGCAATTGCCGGGGCCTTGACAAGTTCCAGTTATAAGGATCGCGTGCTGGGTAAATCTGAGGAATCAACTGTGCCAAACAGGGCTTTGTTCATTCTTACCGGAAACAATCTCTGTCTGGCAGGGGATTTGCCAAGGCGAGTTTTGGTATGCCGGATTGACCCAGGAACGGATCGTCCCTTTGCCCGGGAATTTGATTTTGATCCGGTAGAGTACGTTCTTAATAATCGCCAGGAACTGGCGGAGGCTGCGTTAACCATTATACGGGGATGGCTGTCGTCTGATGCCCAGCGAGCGCCGGGAAGGATGGCTTCCTTTGAGGATTGGGATGATCTGGTTCGCCAAACGGTTGTCTGGGTTGGTGGTGATGAATACGGGGACCCCATGGATGCGGTAGACATCGCACAAAGCAATGATCCAGAGCAAACAGCACTTAATGAGTTTTTGGAAGCTTGGTATAACAGATTTTCAGACAAGGCTGTAACTGCAAAAGAGGCCATGGATGCTGTAAATATACAGAACCCTACACCCGTGGATAAAAGATTGTATGAATCGATCTCTGATGTGATGGGTGATTTCCCTAAGAGCCCAAAAAGCCTTGGACGCACCCTCAGGTTCCGTAAAGACCGTATTATCGGCGGTTTGAGATTGGAGGAGGGCCCTGAAACACGGAATAAAGTCGGGCGCTGGCGTGTTGTGAAAGTCGACTTGAACCGCGATGAATCAGAAGGTGAGAATCATGTTGAACAATTTTAGAAGGTTGGGGCTTAAGGTCTGGATAGATGATTCCGATGATAAAATCAATGTTTCGGGGCTGAAATCCATAAATAAAGACAAAGCAGCCGAGATTCGGAATTGTATTCAACAGCACCGGCAGGAAATAATCGATGAATTAAAATCGGAGCCTAAATATGACATCGAACCGATGAGCCGATGCTTGCACCAGGAACCATGTGTTTATTTAATGTCCAAGCGGGGCTGCCGACCATGGTGTGCGGTGGCTGGGGAAGCAATATTCGACATGAGGGTTTGCCCGAGAGCATTATGGGGTGAGGCCCTACCAGTGGTAATGCCCCATGCAGCAACTGAGCATCGGGAAATTAGAGCTGAAAACTGTCCAGCGCGATGCCGGCGTACCGGAAAATGTTACCATGAGGCTGCATTTCATGGAAAAGCGGGAAGGGGTATTGTTTGCCAGCCGGAAAGTTGTAAATATATTTACGGGTTCAAAGGGAGCAACCAACCAGATGATAATGTCCCCTAAAAATATGAGGAATTTTGTTGTTATGGAACCGGCTGCGGGTTTTGCCGGAATTGGCGGGGTTTATATAACCCCACTCTATGTAATCTCACTATTAAATTATACAGATAAACACAAACCCCGCCAAATCCCGCAAACCCCGCAAGAAAATATATAAAGTAAAGCCAGCTGGTTAAGGTGTGGGTGAAAAATAGCAGCTGGAGAACACGGGCCGTCTCAATAACCTTCCGATATAATGCTTTTTATTTGTGCCTGGGAAAACATCTTTCTGTATACTTAGGATAGGTGGTCTGCATGGTGCCGATTACGATATCCTTTTCTTCAAGGTTAACCCTGCGCATGTCGGGGCTTCCCGCAGATCATAATCAACTATATACACAGGCTGAGTAACATCCGGCTATAAAACAGACACGTTCAAGGAGCATAAATCATGAAAGCACCCAAACTGTCGCCGCTCCAACAGCAGATCCTGGCTTTGGCGCTGGCAAACAAAGGCAAGCTTTCCAACCGCCAAGCTCTCCACGAAATATATGGCTTTCCGAAATCCTACCGCCCGGTCCCCGGTGTATTCAATCCAGGGGAGATCGGCATTAACCGCTACCGATCCGCTTCCACCACTGTGGTCAAATCCTTTAACCGGCTGGCTCATCGTGGACTGGCCCGCCGGGTTTATAATTTTGGGGTTCACCTCACAGAGGCCGGCATCCGGGCTGCCAACGAAATCAGAAAGGGCGTATGACACCGAAACAAGCTACCCGAAATTTTTGCATTCAATGTGTGAGTTCAGCCGACCAGGTCCTCAATTGTGGCGGCCATAAAATGTATGGCCAAGGCGACGAAAACAACCAATGCTGGTTTTATCCCTACCGCTTGGGCAAAGGCAGGCTTTCAGTTAAGGTTATAAGGAGGCATTGCCTCGAGTGTATGGGCGGGAGTTACAAGCTGGTCGCCAGCTGCCCGACCCATGCTTGCCCCGTCCGTGATTTCCGCTTCGGTACCAACCCGAATCGGACGCGGAAGCCTGAAAAAATTCTGGTCGAGGAGATGGCCTGAGAGGGGTTTTTTGGTTATGATTCGGGCGAAAGCAACTTCTGGCATGGGGTAGCCTGTCTTTTATATTTTCGGCGTGTTGTACAAAATAAAGCGCTCTTCCGGTTCAGTCCCAGTTTCCAAAAAGCATCATCTCTGATAACATCCCACTCAAAACTCCAGCCAAAGGTAAAACATGAAGCCTCCACAGATTCTCTGCCCAGACGGCACCCCGATAAGGGCTTGGGCGGAATGGACCCGCCCCAAAAGGGGTTATCAATGGAAGTGCGGCCGCAGCGCCATGGAGCTTGCAAGGGCTTGGTTCCCAGGTGACATCCTGACTGTCCCCTCTGAGAGCGAAAGCGTCCTCCTGTCTCATTCACGACTTGAGGGCCTGGAGTTGATCCGCGCCATCCCCGAACTGGTCACCGCCTTACCGGAACGCGGCGAGGGCAGAAACCATGACCTGTGGATTCTCGGAAAAACGCCAGCCGAATCTGTCACGATCTGCATCGAAGCCAAGGCCGATGAGCCATTCGGGAATTACACTGTCGCTGAATATCGGGAAGTAGCGCTCAAGCGCCGGCGGAGCGGTGTGTCCACGAGGGCGCCGGAGCGGATCGAGGCGTTGCTCAAGATGGTCGAAGGGGATACGCAAGCTTGGGAACCGGTCCGCTACCAGCTGCTTGCCGCCCTGTGTGGAACGATCTTGCAGGCTAAAGCGGATTCATCGCAGCTGGCGGTGTTTTTGGTTCATGAATTTCACACGGATAAGACCGATGACGATAAACTGGGGAGGAACAAGGATGACTTCGAGTTGTTTCTGGATGTTTTAGGGCTTGATCCGGCTTCTGAGGGCCATCTGACTGGACCAGTGCTGGTAAACGGGGTTGAATGTCTGGTGGGGAAGGTGGTCAGGCGATGAGACGCACTTGACGGCGCCCCCGGAACAACGACGGGCATGAGCTGTCAAGCGTTGGCCTTGATCATCCTTGTTAGCCGATGTTTTGATATCAGACAATCCTTCTTCCGGCGGACAAAGTTCCTTTTGTAAGACTAAGAAACCATGCCTTCTGGGTTGTGCTCCAACTCTTAAGCTGCCAAAATTCCTGCCATGTGAACATATACATGCGGTGCAGTTCCATTGAATCGCTGAGCACGACCACGATCAAGAAGTTGAATCGCTCCTCTTTCTGTGGGTGGTCCTGCTCCAAATGTATCGCACCAGTTCGGACAGCACTTGTCTCTGTAACTGTCTTAATACTGTAACCTCTTCCCTCTGCGTCCCTCGCATCTATGTCTCTTTCATTTGTTGACACGAGTTGGAGCGTAGGGAGGTCATCGCGCTCCGAGAATGTTATTTCAGCATAGCGTTCCCCCAGTTCTCCTACGACATTCTTTGTTCGAATGACTCCCCTGTCGCGTAACTCTCGCAAAGCGCGGCTATAGTTCTGAATCAGTTCTTTGTCCGTTGTCATTCCCATCGGGTTATTTCCACTGTCCGGTCAACAAGCTATGTGCTGCGCGCCCGCCTCATCTCACCAAGCAAATATCACAATATTACTGCTTGATTCCAGGCGGTTGACAATAAGCGAATGATGCGATGATAGGCTTTAACTTCCCGCTGAAACCGAACACAGTCCACGCCTCCAGCTAATCCCTGTCCTTAACACCCTTCTCCTTCTTTTTGCAATACTGTTCCACCAGCTCCAGCACAATCTTATTGATCGACCGCCTCTCATCAAACGCCACCTTCCGCAGCCGCTCGTGCAGCTCAAGCGGGAACCGGATACCGATGTTCACGTGCTTTTTCTCTGCCATATCCTTACCCCCACAATCCCCGGATGTTTTCCTGGATGTCATCGGCCAGCACGTCCGCGTAAATCTCGGTTGACTTCACCGTGCTATGGCCCAACTGCTTCTGCAGACCCCTCAGGTCCTTTGTTTTGCGATAATAATGGACCGCATAGCTGTGGCGCAGGGCATGGACGGATTTTCCGTCTTCATACAGCCCCAAGGCCTTGAGCCATTTTTTGACCACCTGCTGCACCGCCTGTGAGCTCCAGGGGCCGCGCTGACCCATGAACAGGTGATCCTCTTCTCCGGTGGGCTCTTCCCGGCCGGCTTTCCAGCGGATAAAGGACTTGAGGTGCTTCTTGAGGCCCTCCGGGATCTGCACCGTCCGCTCCTTGCCGCCTTTACCGTTCCGGACATAAATTTCGCTCTGGCCGTAGCCGACCTTGCAATCTCCACACCTCAGGTCCGCTGCCTCGGCCACCCGAAGCCCGGAGCAGGTCAGAAGATCAATGACCATCCACTCGCGGATGGCGGTGACCTTACCCTTTTGGCCGGCCAGAGAGGCCTGATCCTTGACCGTCCGGCGGAGCGCCTTTACCTGCTGCTCTGTGAAATACTTGATGTCCGGCTGTGGCTTCTTGATCCGTTGCCGGCGCTTCTTTTTGGTGGTCGGAAAATCGACGATCTTGCCCTGATACATGAGAGGCCTCCCTTGGCTATGAGTGTATGAAAGTATAAACTCATGAGCTTATGAAAGTCAACACCAAAACAGAAATCTATTGAGTTTTTGGGTCGGTTTAAACGGTAACCCGGGGCTTGAGGCTTGGCCGGCGGGGCAAACTCAACAGATTTGGTGCAAAATATATTGAGTTTTCAATCAACGTGGGGCCGGTGTAACGGAGGCCAACGGAGATTTTGAGGCTTCAAGGGAGGGAGAAGTACATACCGTTTTTTATCCGGTTGCTGGCCAGGCTTTGAGGC
>CAZXCK010000146.1:0-9748 GCA_964639225.1 uncultured Anaerolineaceae bacterium
GTTCATGCATCCCCGGCACAGTGATAGTGTGTATTACCTGCCAAACTTCTCCGTCAGCAGGTCTTCCAGCGTCGGCGCGCCGATTACCTGAAGCTCGTAGCGCGTGCGCACCAGCGGCAGCCTGATATTGACCACGCGGCTGAGGTCAATCGGCGTGGCGGCGATCACCAGATCGACGTCGGCCTGGTTGATGGTCTGCTCAAGGTCAGCCATCTGCTGCCTGCCGTAACCCATCGCCGGCAGAATGGGGCCAGTGCCCGGATACTTGGCGTAGGTGTCCTTGATCGAGCCGACCGCATACGGGCGCGGATCGACGATCTCCGCCGCGCCGAAGCGCTGCGCCGCCACCACACCAGCGCCGTAAGCCATCTCGCCGTGTGTCAGTGTGGGGCCGTCCTCGACGACCAGCACGCGTGCGCCGCGAATCAAGCCGGGATTGTCCACACTGATGGGCGACGCTGCTTCCAGCAGAATGGCGTTAGGGTTGAGCCGCTTGACGTTGTCACGGACCGTCAGCACGTTGTTGTAATCGGCGGTGTCCACCTTGTTGACGATGACCACATCGGCCATGCGGACATTGGTTTCGCCGGGATAGTAGTTCATCTCGTGACCGGGACGGTGCGGGTCCACGACGACGATGTGCATATCCGATTTGTAGAACGAGATGTCGTTGTTGCCGCCATCCCACACGATGACATCGGCCTCTTCTTCGGCCTTGCGCAGGATCGCCTCGTAGTCCACGCCAGCATAGATGACCGCACCCCGGTCGATGTACGGCTCGTATTCCTCGCGCTCTTCGATGGTCGTCTCGTATTCGTCCAGGTCGTCATATTCGGCGAAACGCTGCACGCGCTGGGCGATGAGGTTGCCATACGGCATCGGATGGCGAATGGCAACCACGCGATGGCCGAGCGATTGCAGCACATCGACGACGTGGCGCGAAGTCTGGCTTTTGCCGCTGCCGGTGCGCACCGCGCCGATCGACACAACGGGCTTGGTACTCTGGACCTGTGTCTTGCCCGGCCCCATCAGCCGGAAATCCGCGCCAGCCGCCGCCACCTGTGCGCCCTTGCTCATGACGTACTGGTACGAGATGTCACTGTAGGCGAAGATCACCTGGTCGATGTTGTGCTCGCGGATGAGCTGCTCCAGGTTGGCTTCGTCCTCAATGCGGATGCCCTGCGGGTACAGCTTACCGGCCAGCTCCGCCGGGTACAGCCGTCCTTCGATGCCAGGAATCTGGGTGGCGGTGAAAGCGACGACCTCATAGCGCTCGTTGTCGCGGAAGTAGGTGTTGAAGTTATGAAAGTCGCGGCCAGCGGCCCCCATAATCAAGACACGTGTGCGATCCATAGCGTAAGACCTCCCATACGGTTGTGTAGTTTGCACATATAACCCTCACAGTATAGCACAATCTGCGGGTTTGCCGCGTGTCAGTTTGGAAAGATCAGCAGCCGGCAGTCTCCGGCTGGAATCGTGATGGCGCTGGCATCCACTGGCGGGGACGGTGGTTCAGATTCACAGTCGATGTAGACCACACGCGCTGGCTGGGTTCGCGCCAGCGCCAGTGCTTCGGCCTGGGTCATGTTTTGCAGGATATTGCGCGACGTATAGTGCATCAGCGGCCACACCTGATCGCGTCCCGCCAGGTGCGTGACCACCACATCGTCGGGGGTCGCCTGCTCGTTAAGCGTGGCGATCAGCGGTGGCAGATGCGGACGGTTGCCACTCTCATGCAGCCAGATGAGCAGCGCCCCGCCGCTGACGACCGCCAGCAGCAGCAGCGAGTCCAGCAGCGGACGCGACCAGCGTCTGATGGTGGGATGGTGGCGCAGGTGTGTCCAGGCCGCCGCCGCCGCAATCGCCAGCGCCGGAATCAACGTGATCTTATAGTAATCGTGTACGTAGCTGGCGTTGCGAAAGATCAACTGGTAGATCAGGCCGCCGGCCAGCAATCCCCACCAGAAAGCGACCCCCACCGGTGACGAACGGCGCAGCAGCGGCCATACACCCCCGGCCGCCATCAGCGCCAGTCCGGGCGTGGCGAAAACCATCACATGCACGACGGTCTGCCAGGCGAAGGCCAGCGCCGTGAACGGCTCGGAGTCGCGGTCGTCGCTCAGGTTGCTGGCACGCAAACCAAAAGCATCGCTGATGCTGTCGATAGCGCCATCCCACTGCGACTGGTAATACGCCATCATGGTGATAAAACCCACCGCGCACACGACTCCCAGCACAGGCACGGCCAGCCGGTGACGCCGGTCGCCGAGCCACATCGCCGCCAGTCCCAGCGTGCCCACCAGAACCACCGCTGGCCAGGCCGTCCACACCGCCAGCCACGCCAGCAGAGCCAACAGCAGCAGCCGATCACGGCGCGGCTGGCGCAGCCAGTTGACCAGCACCGCGCTATACAGCATAACCACCGCCATACCCAGCGGATCGTGCCCGGGCACCCGGCCATAATAGGCGATCATGGGCGTGAGTCCGTAGAAGGCGGTTGCCCACCACGCCAGCCGCTCACCATGCAGACGGCGCACGAACACGTAGAAGGCCGCCGCGCCGATCAGCGTGACGGCAGCGAATCCGTAGCGCATGGCCAGCTCGTTCTGGCCGAAAACCAGCGTCAGCGCGTAAGGCAGCCAGATAGCGGTCGGCGGGTGATGGCTGTAGTAGACGAAGTCGGCCCGGTCGCTGACCTCGAAATTGCGGACGACCATCCCGCCGGTGCCATCCAGCCCGTACCAGTGATGGTTACGCACAGCGGCGGCCATCCACAGGCGCGGCGCTTCCTGAATGCCATACCAGGGTGCGCCCAGTCGGATCACCAGCAGGCCCCACATCACCAGCAGCAGCAGCGCCACACGCAGCCAGGCGCGGCCCCCGGCAGCCGGTGACACTTTGACGGACGGTTCGACCCAACGCTTATCAGACAAGCGGCTTTCTCCCTGGCGGCAGCGGACTCTATGGACATTTTAGCCCGGTTTGGCGCTCGGAAAGGTAAGCGTTGCGACGCATACAAAAACGGCCACGGCGATCGGTCATCGCGGTGGCCGGAAGATGACTGACAGCACAAACTCGCTTTACAGCAGCGTGACGTTGGGCTGGCGTGTGTCGTCGCCGGTGGCGCGGCGGCGCTCCGCGATGGGTTTGACCGGTGGGCATTCCCAGTCCATCGGCTCGGTCCCGGCGCGCTGCTCTTTGAACTTGGGCAGAATGCCGCAGGCGAAGCAGCGGTCGCGGCAGTCCACGCGCGTCTCGCCTTTGATACTCATCAGATAGTCCTCGACCAGGAACTTTTTATGCACCGCCACATCGATATGATCCCAGGGGAACACCTCGTCGATGTCGCGCTCACGCCGGGTGTAGAAGGCCGGGTCCAGACCGTGCGCCTCAAAGGCCTGCAACCACAGACGATGCCGGTGGCTGTCCTGCCAGGCGTCGAATTTGCAGCCGCGCCGCCACGCCTCGGCGATGACCGCCCCCAGGCGGCGGTCGCCCCGGCTCAGCCAGCCCTCGAAATCGCTGGTGTCGATGTCGTTCCAGCGCAGGTGCAAACCCGCGCCGCGAATCTGCGTGTGCAGCAGCTTCTGCTTGGCCAGCACCGCCTCGCGCGAGTCCTGCATCACCCATTGGAACGGCGTATGCGGCTTGGGGATAAACGTACTCACGCCGACGTTCACGTTGGCCTTGCCGCCCAGGATTTTACGGCCCTCTTCCAGCACAGCCTTGCACAGATCGACGATGGCCTGCACGTCGTCCAGCGTCTCTTCAGGATGGCCGATCATGAAGTAGAACTTAATCGTACGCCAGCCGCGCGAGTAGACATCGCGCGCCGCCTGGAGCACCTGCTCGTGCGGCACGTACTTGTTGATGACGTTGCGCATGCGCTCGGTGGCGGCTTCCGGCGCGAAGGTAAAGCCACTGCGGCGCGTATCGCCCATCTTATCGAGCAGGTCGGCGCTGGTCGATTCGATACGCAGACTGGGCAGGCTCAGGCTCAGGCCGCTGCTGCCGTAACGTTCGCGCACGGCATCGGTCAGCTCGTGGACGTAGACGTAATCCGACGATGACAGGCTCAGCAGGCTGATCTCCTCATAGCCGGTATTGGCGATGATCTCCTCGATGGCCTGCATGACTTCCGGCACCGGACGCTCGCGGACCGGGCGCGTGACCATCCCGGCATGGCAGAAGCGGCAGCCGCGCGTGCAGCCGCGCATGATCTCGATCGGGGCGCGGTTATGCACCGTGTCGATGTTGGGCACCAGAAAGCGCGTAAAGGGCGGCGGCAGCGTGGTGACGATGCGTTTAAGCACCCGCGCCGGGGCCTCGGCGGTGTTAGGCGTGATGGCGGCTATCGTGCCATCGGGATGATAATCCACGTCGTAGAAGCGCGGCACGTACATGCCCTGAATCCTGGCGATGGCCCGCAGCAGTTCATCACGGGATGCGCCGCGCATCGCCTGGACCGTGCGCGCCACCTCGACGATGATCTCCTCGCCCTCGCCGATCACAAAAGCGTCGATGAAGTCGGCCATCGGCTCCGGGTTATAACAGGCGTGCCCGCCAGCGATCACCAGCGGGTAGGGCCGCCCGTCCGGCTGGCCGCCGTCGCGTTCCCGACTGTGGATAGGCATCCCGGCCAGGTCCAGCAGATTGAGCACGTTGGTATAGAGCTGCTCATACGGCAGGCTGATGCCCAGCAGATCATAATCCAGAACAGCATGGCGGCTTTCCAGGCCGTAGAGTGGTAGGCCGGATTCGCGCATGATGGCTTCCATGTCGGTCCAGGGGGAGAACACGCGCTCGGCCAGCATATCGGGCTGGTTGTTAATCTGCTGGTAGAGGATCATAATACCCAGGTTGGACATCCCCAGATCGTAGATATCGGGGAAGGCCAGCGCGACCTTAACATCGGTCGCGTGCCAGTCTTTGCTGACGCTGTTGTACTCGCCGCCCACATAGCGCCCCGGTTTATCCACTCGCAGCAGCACCCTGTCCAGTACACGTTCGATCTGTTCGGGAGTCATCACCATTCCATAACCATCATTGTCCAACACCAGAGATTAGCGTAGCATAAAAGCAACTATCACAAAAGGATTAGGACGATGCGCATCACGATTATTCTGCTTCTGGGGGCAACTCTACTGCTGACCGTTGCCCCGGCCGTCGCCGACGACAGCCCGCCGCTGACCGCCGACAATCTGGACCAGTTTGCTTCGGCGGTGCAGATCGACTTCGCCGCGCAGGAAAATGCCGACCGCTTTGACTCCGGCTGGTTCGCCCTGAGCGGTGACGGAGCCTATGTAGCCGTCACCCGGCGCGACGGCGGTCTGGTAATCTTCGACAGCGCCAGCGGTGAGGTCGCCGCCGCCTACAACGTCACCCGCAGCAGCGACCAGCCGGGAACCGTCCTCGACGCTGATTTCGGGTTGGATAACCGCACGCTGGTCGCGCTTCATGCCGATGGCGAACGCTATTATCTGTCGGTCCACATCATCGACGGCGACGAGATCACCGTCGTCACGCTGCCGGAGACGCCGGATATGCCGGTACGTGTGTGGCTGGACGCCGATGGTCTCTACGCCTGGATCGAGGTGCTGGCGCTTGAAGGTCCGCATTACATCATGCGCATGCCCCTGCCAGGCGCGGACGGCGACGAGGCCGACATCATGACCCTGCCCTCTGGCCCGGAAAACGACATGGAAGCCTATGTGCGCATCGGGCGCATCCCCGCGCCGCTGGCGGTGACGGCGTCACTGGCGGGCGAGGTAAAACTGTGGAACCTGGAGACCGGCGACGTCACGCACGAGGTCCAGCTTGACGGCGTGCCGGTCTTTGGCCGCGTCAACGAGACCAGCGGCACACAGATGGCCTGGCGCGACCCCATCTCTGACGCTCTCTATCTGCTGGATTTCGTCACGGGCGAGAATGAGCAGATCGCCGACCTGGGCGGCGCTTACATCCAGGCGATTCTGCTGAGTCCGGCAGCGGATGTCATTCTGGGTGTGGCCGTCGATGACCGTCCGGTGGTGGTCGCCTGGAACGCGGCCACCGGCCAATTAACCGAACTGGGCACATACCGCCAGTGCAGCCGCGTGCCCGATCTGGTGCGACTGAGCGCCGACGGCAGCACGCTGGTCATCGGCTGCGACACCGGCCTGGATATCTGGCGCGTCCACACTGAAGCCAACAACAACGAGGAATAACCGATGAAAACCGAGCAAATCCGCACCCTGTACGACTATCACTTTACACTCAACCGCCGCATCTGGGACGAGTCCATCACACAGCTCACCGATGAGCAGTTCGTCGAGGAAATTCCGTATTCGCTGGGGTCTATCCGTAATCAGGTGGTCCACATGATGACCGTCGACGCCATCTGGTTCGCTCGTTTAGAGGAAATCCACACGCCAGCGGCGCTCGAACCCGAACAGATCGCGGACCGTGCCACCGCCCGCCGGGTCTGGGACGGCATCGAACAGCGGATGCGGGTCTACCTGGATCATCTGCGTGACTCGCGGCTGGATTACGTGGTCAAGTACACCACGCGGCGCATGGGGCCGTGCCAAACGCCATCCTGGCAGATTCTGACGCACGTCATCACGCACGGCGTCGATCACCGGGCGCAGGTGCTGGCCGGTCTGCACGCGCTGGGCGCGCCCACACTGGAACAGGATCTGATGCTGCATATCTGGGATGTACAGGGGCCAGACGAATAGCGAGTAGCATTCAGGGGTCGATCCACGGATCGACCCCTGAAAATCACAACAACATCACCCCGTTACCGGCTCCAGCCGCGCCGTGAAGTGACGCAGCACCGGAGCCTGCCACACGATGCGATGGCCGGGGACCATCGCCTTACGCTCGTTGATGGCGATGATGATCTCCGCCAGATAATCGACATGGCTCTGTGTATACACGCGGCGCGGGAAGGCCAGCCGCACCAGGTCCATTGGCGCGGGGACCTCGCTGCCGTCCGGCTGCCGCCCGAACATCACCGAGCCGATCTCCACACCGCGCACCCCGCCCACCAGATACAGCGCGTTGACCAGCGACCACGCCGGATACTGCTCGTCGGGGATGTGGGACAGCATAGCGCGCGCGTCGATGTAGATGGCGTGGCCGCCGGGCGGCTGCACAATGGGCACGCTCGCCGCCGTGATCTTGTCGGCCAGGTAGGCCGTCGAGCGGATGCGGTAGCGCAGGTAGTCCTCGTTGAGCGCCTCGTATAAGCCCTGAGCGACGGCTTCCAGGTCGTAACCGGCCATGCCGCCATAAGTCGGGAAACCCTCGGTCAGAATCAGCAGATTGCGACATTTGAGCGCCAGTTCGTCGTCGTTAAGCGCCAGGAATCCGCCAATATTCGCCATGCCGTCCTTTTTGGCGCTCATGGTGCAGCCGTCGGCGTAGCTGAACATCTCGCGGGCGATCTCGATGGGCGTTTTGTCGGCGTAACCTTCCTCGCGCGTCTTGATGAACCATGCGTTTTCGGCGAAGCGGCAGGCGTCCAGGAAGAACGGCAGGCCGTACTCGTGGGCGACCTCGCTCACCGCGCGGATGTTGGCCATGCTCACCGGCTGGCCGCCGCCGGAGTTGTTGGTCACCGTCAGCATGACGCAGGGGATGTTCGCCACGCCCACCTCTTCGATGGCGGCCCGCAGCGCGTCGATGTCCATATTGCCCTTAAACGGGTGGATCGTCTGCGGCTGGCGGCCTTCCGGGATGACCAGATCGCGCGCCCAGCCGCCCAGGTATTCGATGTTGGCGCGGGTGGTGTCGAAGTGGGTATTGTTGGGCACGATCTTGGTTTTATCCACCAGATTGCTGAACAGAATATGCTCGGCGGCGCGGCCCTGATGCGTGGGGATCACATGCTTATAGCCGGTGATGTCCTTCACCGCATCCTCGAAGCGGAAGTAAGAGCGCGACCCGGCGTACGACTCGTCGCTGGCGATCATACCCGCCCACTGCTGGGCAGACATAGCACCGGTGCCGCTGTCGGTCAGCAGGTCGATGAGGACGTGCTCGGAGCGCAGCAGAAACGGATTGTAACCGGCCTCGGCCAGCGCCTCGACGCGCTGCTGCGGCGTGGTCGTCTGGATTGGTTCCACCGAACGGATGCGAAACGGCTCGATGATGGTTTTGACAACCGGCTGATCGTAGAAATTGGGGGACATGCGTAAATCCTTTTTTGTGGTGACTCATTTTTGCGTGTGAGATTTGTTGTTGATTGTAGCGCCTGCGCGATAGTCCACGCCACAGGCCGCGAGATGCAGCCAGGGCTGCTTTATCCACTCATGGCGCGCAGATGCTCCAGGCGGCGGTCGCGTTCGGCGGGCGGGCAGGCGTCAGGGTCGAGCACGCCCACCGTCTCGATGCAGAACGACGCCGACACCGCGCCCAGCAGCGCTGCCTCGAACAGGTCGTAACCGCGCCGCAGCCCCACCAGCAGACCGCCGCAGTAAGTGTTACCGGCTCCGGTCTGGTCGGCGATCTGTGTTACCGGGACCGCCCCCACCCAACGCGGCTGCGGCGCGTCCCGCGTGGCCACCAGCGAGCCATCCGCGCCCATGCGCAGGGCCACCGCCGCCGCGCCGTCATCCAGCATGGCGGCGATCAACTCGCCAGCGTCACGCAGACCATATACCGCCTGCGCTTCGGGCAGGTTAGGCGAAACGACCGCCAGCGCGTCCCGGCTCAGTATGTCGCGCATCGCCTGCCGCTGGCTGGCGTGCATCGTCAGCGCGTTCGGTTCCCATAGTTTGAGGCCGGGCGCGGCGTCCAGCCAGGGCCGGATGCCGTCGAATGTTTGCAGCAGGTAGAAGGCGGCGCTGTGCCGGTAGACATCCGGCAGATCGTCGGGGCGGGTGCCGCTGACAAACGGCTCGATCTGTGCCACGCGGTGGACTTCGGTGCGCTTGCCATCGGCCTCAAAAAGCTGCCAGGCGCGAATCTGCGGCTGATCCAGGCGCACCAGCCCGCGCAGGTCCAGGTGACGGGCCAGCCGCGCCTCGACAGCGGGCGGCAGTCCGTCACCGGCGTAGGCGCTCAGGCCCGGACGCTCGCCCCACAGCGCCGCGCCCATCAGCGCGTGGACCGTGCCACCGCCGAGCTGGCCCATATGAGTGCGCCCGTCCGGCAGCACGATATCATCGATAAAGACTGACCCCACGCCGACGATGGCGGGGGCGGAGTCGTCCGCGACGGCCATGCGCTAATTCACCAGCGCCAGCGCGATGTGCGCGCCGACACCGGCATTATTGACCAGCAGCGCCCGGTTGGCCCGCCGCGACTCGTCCCCGGTCAGTTCGGCGACACGCGCCAACACGAACGGCGTCACCGCCTTGCCGACAATGCCCTGCGCCTCGGCCTCGTCGGTGGCCTGGCGGATGGCGCGCTCGGCGGTCTGCTCGTCGAGTTCGTCGGCTTCCGGCAACGGCACGCCGATCAGAAAGCCGTGCGTCGCGTTGAGATGCGCGGCGGCGGTCATGATCTGCGCCACCTGCTGCGGCGAGTCCACGCGCACATCGACCGGCAGACCGCTGGACCGGCTGTAGAAAGCGGGCAGCGTATCCGTCTGGTAACCGATAACCGGCACGCCCTGCGTCTCCAGCACTTCGAGCGTCAGCGGCAGGTCGAGGATGGACTTGGCCCCAGCGGAGACCACGGCCACTGGCGTCCGGCCCAGTTCCAGCAGGTCAGCGGAGACATCGAACGGGTGGCCGCGATGCACGCCGCCGATGCCGCC
>CAZXCK010000147.1:0-9694 GCA_964639225.1 uncultured Anaerolineaceae bacterium
AGGTGCAGCAGTTCGCGGTCCAGGTGGTCGATGTCCTCGCGGATGCGCTGGGCGGCCTCTGGCGAGGACTCGGCCAGCATACGTTCCAGCTTTTTCTTGTCGATGAGCTGGAAATTCTCGTCTATCGGCGGAAATTTGATGCGGGGAAGCTGCCGCATCCACTCCGGCAGGCTGCCCCGGAAGTTCTGCTCTCCCTGGTGAATGGGTTCAACATCGCTGAGGCTGGCATTCTGTTCGGTCATCGTCGCACCCCCTTCTGGATATGGCTTGCAGCGGCTGCCTGCCGGTCGGATGCGATTAGTATGGCCGATGATACGCCGCCGTGCAAACTCAGCGAATGGGTGCATTTTCACCGACTTGATTTTGCGCGGCAGGTATGATAAAGTTCGTCCAGTTTACAATCTGGCAGGTCAACTGCTTTCATCAAGAGCGGTGGAGGGATCAGGCCCTTTGAAACCGCGGCAACCTCCGAAGCGTCGGAACGGTGCCAAATCCTGCAGAGAGAGTCTCTGGAAGATGAGCGAACGAATAAGGTCACGCACGCCTCTTCCCCACTCGAAGAGGCGTTTTGTTTTAGATCGAGGAGATAGACTGTGAGCGATACGTCCGTACAACCCCGCAGCGCAAGCTCAACCTTTATGAGTTCGCCCAAGTATTACTTCACGTCGGAGTCGGTGTCCGAAGGCCATCCCGACAAAATGTGCGACCAGATTTCCGATGCGGTGCTGGACGCCATTCTGGAGATGGACCCCAACGCCCGCGTCGCCTGTGAGACATCGGTCACTACCGGTCTGGTGCTGGTCTTTGGCGAGATTTCCACCACAGCCTATGTCGATATTGAAAAACTGGTGCGCGAAACCGTCACCGAGATCGGCTACACGCGCGGCAAGTTCGGCTTCGACGCGGAGACGTGCGGCGTGATCGTCTCCATCAAGGAGCAGTCACCAGATATCGCCCAGGGTGTCGATAGAGCGCTGGAAGCCCGCGAGGGCCAGATGACCGACGCCGAGATCGAGGCTATCGGCGCGGGCGACCAGGGCATGATGATTGGTTTCGCCTGTGACGAGACCGAAGAGCTGATGCCGCTGACCATTTCGCTGTCCAACAAGCTGGTACGCCGGCTGGCCGAGGCCCGCAAATCCGGCGAGCTGCCCTGGCTGCGCCCGGACTCCAAGAGCCAGGTGACGGTCGAGTACGCCAACGGCAAGCCTAAGCGCGTCGATACGATTGTCATCTCCACGCAGCACGCGCCAGACATCACCCAGAAGGAAATCCGGCAGGCGGTCATCGAGCACATCATCACCGATGTCGTCCCCACCACGCTCATCGACGACGACACCCGCATTCTGGTGAACCCCACCGGGCGTTTCGTCACCGGCGGCCCGCTGGGCGATGCCGGCCTGACCGGGCGCAAGATCATCGTCGATACCTACGGCGGCGTGGCCCGTCATGGCGGCGGCGCCTTCAGCGGCAAAGACCCGACGAAGGTGGACCGCAGCGCGGCCTACATGGCGCGTTACATCGCCAAGAACATCGTCGCGGCGGGCATCGCCAGCCGCTTTGAGCTTCAGGTATCGTATGCTATCGGCGTCGCCGCCCCCACCTCGCTGGCGGTAGAGACCTTCGGCACGGGCGCTATCCCCGATGAGCGCATCGTCGAACTGATTAACAAGCACTTCGACATGCGTCCGGCGGCCATCATTCGCGACCTGCAACTGCGCCAGCCCATCTTCAAGCAGGTAGCGGCTTACGGTCACTTTGGCCGCGACGACCTGGATGTGCCGTGGGAGCGCACCGACAAAGCCGAGACGCTGCGCCGCGAGGCCGGCCTGGGCTGAATCGACCGCTGATCTTTACAAACGGGATGCTCTCACTGACAGAGCATCCCGTTTTTTGTTAGAATCGGCGTTGTTGAGTGGAGAGGGATAACCATAATGGCCAAGAAAAAGAGCAAAAAGCTGCAAATGCAGAAGCGCAACATTGATGAGGACGCCAAAGCGCACCGTGCCGCGCAGTCCGCGCCGCCACCTATGATGGATCGCCGGGCGATGGAGCGTCACACCTTCAATATTGGTCGGCACATGCGTAAGCGCGAATTCGACTCCACAGATGACATCAACGCCTACATGCAGGGTCTCATGGCCTCCGGCGGCGTACCCGAAGACGAGCCGGAGAGCGCCGTCGAGGCCGCGCAGATGATTATGTACGATGCCTGGGAAGCCACGGGCAAAGACCGCGTGCTGCTGGCGCGCAAGGCGCTGGAAGTCTCACCAGACTGCGCCGACGCCTATGTGCTGCTGGCCGAAGAGGTCGCCCGTGATATCCGCGATGCGCTGAAATTCTATGAACTCGGCGTCAAGGCTGGTGAGCGCGCCCTTGAGGGTTATCTTGATGACCCGGATATGGTCGGGCATTTCTGGAGTGTGATCGAAACCCGGCCTTACATGCGCGCCCGTGCAGGTCTGGCGGGTTGCCTGGCCGAGACAGGCCAGACGCAGGAGGCTATCGAGCATTACTGGGACATGCTGCGTCTCAACCCCAACGACAATCAGGGCGTCCGCGATGTGCTGCTGAACCTGCTCATCCAGACCGGCGACTATGACGGTGCCGAGAAACTGATGGCGATGTACAAGGATGACTACAGCGTGCATCATTATTACAATCGGGCGCTGCTGGCCTTCAAACGCCAGGGTGACAGCGAGGAAGCACGCGATCTGCTGTTGGCTGCCATCGACCGCAACGAACATGTGCCGGATATGCTGCTGGGCAAAACACGACCGCCTCGCATGCAGGGCATGTATATGAGTCCAGGCGACCCCGTCGAGGCGGCAGAATATGTCAGTTATGGTCGCTTCTTCTGGCTCAAGGACCGCCCGGCTATGGACTGGCTGCAGAGAGTCGCCGGGAAGAAGGGCAGGAAGTAAACGCGAACCGGTTAGCCAGACCCATTTGCAGTCTGTAACAGAAGCTCAAGCCGCAAAACAGCCAACCCTGTGATATGGTGAGTATGCACAAGGTTTCATTCAGGTTTGCTTACGCTTGAGGCGGTTCGGAGGGGGTTTTTATGCGGGCGTTACGCAGATTGGGCCGGTTGATCTGGCGCTTTATGGTGATCTTCTCGTTCGTGGTGAACGTGATTCTGGTGGTTGTGCTGCTGGTGCTGGGCGTACTGATCTTTGATATCAAGAACAACGTCGCCACGCCGCTGGTCGCCGGGCTGCACAGCAGCTTCGTGGGCCTGGACCAGGCCACCATCGACTGGACCATCCCGGTGCGCGACGAGATTCCGGTAGTGCTGGATATTCCGCTGCAAACCAACACCGTCGTCACCCTTACCGACCCGGTGCCGCTGTCGGTCAGCGCCACCATTATCCGCCAGGGCGTCGATATTCTGGGCGGCCCGGTGACGGTCAACCTGCAACTGCCGACCGGTCTGCAACTGCCGGTCGCGCTGGACCTCAACGTGGGCGTAGATGAGATGATGCCCGTCGAGCTGGATGTGCGCGCCGTCATTCCGCTGGAGGAGACGCAGCTCCACGACGTCGCCGATAACCTGCGCCTGCTGCTGGAACCGTTCGCCGTCGCGCTGCACAACCTGCCGGACGACTTCGGCGGCGCGTTCAGCCTGGGCCGCGATGTCCTCGTCGGCGACGCGCCCGATCTGCTGGCCCCCAACGACTACAGTCGCAGTCCCTGGCCCGGCTACTCGATGACCGCTGGCCTCGGTTACAACCTGTACAATGAGCCAATTCCAGCGGATAATCTGCCCATCAGGACCGGGATTGTGCCGCCGGGCGGCATCAGCGCGCTGGACGAACAACTCCGCCCGGAACTCTACCAGCAGGGCGGGCCGCACGTCATCAACCAGCAGGCGCAGCAAAGCCTGCAAACGCGCGGACTGCCATCGCGTTATTATCAGGGCGGGCTGGGACAGGTCATGCGACCGCCGAGCGTGTCTCGCGGAGAGATGGTCACCGCTGCCGCCCCTGCTGGTGGCACAACGGACCTGGGCATCCTGATCCCCACGCCAGAACCGTAACGGTCTGCCGGGGCTTGTGCAGATATCTCGTGCCGGTGACAGGCGGACAGCCCCATCGGCACGATTGTGAGGAATAGATCACCATGCCGGATTCACGCCCGCCGAAAATCTGCGATTACGAGGGTTCGACCTACCGCACCGACTTCTGGGAAGGGCGCGGGCGCGACTACGAAGACCGCGCCGAACGCATCGCGCTGCGTCGTCTGCTGCCGCCAGCAGGGGGCTGGCGACTGCTGGAGATCGGGGCCGGTTTTGGCCGTGTCACCAACGAATACGACGCTTACACCCAGGTCGTCCTGCTGGATTATTCGTTCTCGCAGCTTCAGTACGCCCGCGAGCACTTCGGCGATTCCGAGCGTTATGTGTACGTCGCCGCCGACGCTTATCATCTGCCATTCAAACCGGGCACCTTCGACGGCGCGACCATGATTCGCGTAATCCATCACATGGCGAACGCGCCCGCCGTGCTGCAACAGGTGCGAAGCTGTATGGTTACCGGCGGCACCTTCATTCTGGAGCACGCCAACAAGCGCAACCTCAAGGCTATGCTGCGTTATGCGCTGGGCCGCCAGAAGTGGAGTCCGTACAGCCACGAGCCGGTCGAGTTCGTCGAACTCAACTTCGACTTTCACCCGCAGTACATCGCCGACTGCCTGACTCATGCCGGTTTCGCTATCAGCCAGCGGCTGCCGGTGTCGTTTTTCCGGTTGGGACTGCTCAAGCGGACCGTGCCCCCGTCCGCGCTGGCGACGCTGGACGGCCTGCTGCAATCGACGGGCCTGCTCTACGCGCCCAGTGTGTTTGCTGGTTGTCAGGCGGTGGGCCAGTCCGAGAACAATCTGACGCTGGCCGGTGAGGAAATCTTCGCCTGCCCGCAGACCGGCGGACCGCTCACCCGTGAGGGCGATACGCTTATCTCCACGCAGACCGGCGCGCGTTACGCCGTCCGCGATGGCATCTATGACTTCAAAGCGCCTATCGACTGACCGGCAGACAGAGTGCGCCGCATGAACCCTACAGTGCTTCGAGATGGTCGCGCACCCAGGCGTCGTAACGGTCGCGCAGCCGCCGCGTGAACGGCCCCGGCCTGCCATCGCCGATGGTGTGCGCGTCGATGGCGACCACCGGCACGATCCCCCGACTGCTGCTGGTGATGAAGGCTTCGTCGAGGCCGGGCACGTCGCGCGTGTGGACCGCCTGCCACTGCACCGGCAGCACATCCGCCGCTACCTCGACGACCACCTGCTGGGCGATCCCCGGCAGCACGCCCGCCCCCGCTGTGAACAGCACGCCCTCGCGCACCGCGTAGAAGTTGGACGACAGCCCTTCAAGAATATAGCCGTCGGCGTCCAGCAATAACCCCTCGTAGACATCGGGCGGCAGCGACTCCGCCAGATGGCCGCGCTGGTGCATCCAGTCGGTGGATTTGATGGCGGCGTCATGGCGGGCGCTGCCGGCCAGGGTGGCGCAGCGCACCCCCTCGGCGATGAGGCGGGGCGTCATGGGCGAAAACGGCTCGATGGACAGAATGTAGTGTTCGGGCTGGTCGCGCAGGGCGGTGACGCGAAAGCGTACATCGCCGAAGCCGGAGTCCGCGATCATCATCCGCAGCGCCGACCGCAGATGTGCCCGGTCCAGCCTCAGCGGCATCCCGGCCCGGCGCGCCGAATCCTCGAGGCGGTTCAGGTGCGCGTCCAGCTTCAGGACTTTGAATGTATCGACGGTGTTGGTCACCGTGTAGACGCCGTCGGCGGGTTCGTGGCGGGCAGCATCGGCCAGCGACTCGGCGATGTAGGTCGCCGGGAACAGACCGCCCGGCGTCAGGACGCGCACGATGCAGGGCATGGCCTAACCCACGCGCCGGTTACTCAGCAGCGGGCGCAGCCGGGTCCATTCCTCGTCGGTGATGTCCCAGTTAGCATAGATGGCCACCCCGCGCACCACACCAGCGGAGTCGCCGGCGGCGGTCAGGCCGCGCTCAAAGCCGGACATAGCCGACATGACATTTTCGACATCGGTGCGATGGGCGGGCGGATCGTCCGCGTAGGTCGGTACGCCGATCAGAATCTGCACGCCGCTGCCCAGCGGCGCGACGGTCTCGGCGTAGGTCTGTACCTGATAGGCCAGCCAGGCGGTGTAATCGGCAGGCGTTGTCAGGTAGGTGTTATACGAGCGCACCACGATCTGATCGACCGGGGCCAGCGAAATGCGCTGCTTGTACTCGGTGCTCCACACCGTCCCCGGCGCGATCACCGCCGGCACGGGCACGCCCTCAGCTTCCGGCGTCCAGTCCGGCGGCACCGATATCGCCAGCAGCGCATCCTCGCCGATGGTCAGCCGTGTCTGCCGGATGACATCCAGAAAGTTCACATCGCCGTTCCACACCGGCTCGATGTTGAGCATCACACCGTCAAAGCGCAGCGTCTGGACGACGGTCGCGCTCATGGCGGCGATGGCTTCCTGCACAGCCTCGTCGTCCAGCCGGTAGCCGCCCGCGCTGAGGTCGGCGCGGATGTTGAGCGTGCCAAACACCTGCAGATCGCCGTCGGCCTGCTTAAGCTGCGTGCGGAAAGTGGCCACGTCCTCGCGCACCTCTTCGAACAGATTATCGCCGTCGGGTCTGCCGGTCCAGGTGCCGTCGAAGTTGAGTTCGCTCACCAGGGCGTACACCACGCCGATACGACTGTCGCGCAGCATCCGGGCGAAATCCTCAACGTCATCGGCGGCGTGGCGGGTGTAGGTCCACTCCGGGCCGATCCACAGCGCGTTGGGGTCCGGCTCCACCGGGTCATTTTTGAACAGCCCCACCGCGACGATCACCACCGCCATAAAAATGCCGCCGGCCACGATCAGGGCCAGCGTGCGCAGGTAGCGCGCGCCGATCTCCGGCATCTCGAAACCCCCGGCGGGCCGCAGCCGGGAAGGTCCCCGGCGAGCGCCGGTCTGCGGTTCGGCCTGGGCGCTGCGGCGCTGCTGGCGGCGAAGCTGGCGCTCTCTGGCGCGGTTGCTGCTGGTGTTTGTCTCGTCGTTCACGGCGTTTTCGTTTCGACTTTCAACCCACGTCACGAATCGGATGCTGGCCGGGCGGCGGCGAACGTCACCCAGCCAGCATCTATTATAGCGCCTTTGGTGTGTTTTGGTGGGCGGTGATTCGGCGGCGGTGCATCCGGTTTGCGGGCAAACCTGCCTTGCCCGGCGTTAAAACATACGTGCAGCAGGCAGCGGGTGGCGGGTGGCGTATACACCACCCTTACGCGCCATCGTAAGGGCGTGCTACAGCTCGCCCGCGCTTGAACCGCTGGCGCGGATAGACCGTCCCTGCGTGAATATGCCCCGGCTCGTGGGCACGGAGTCAGCGCCGCTTTACTCGTAGTATTCGTCAGTGGGGGCGAGATTCTCCGCCGCGTAGCCCTGCTCGGTGGCGTAATAGCGGGCGCGGATTTCGCTGCTCTGGAAATACCAGGCGATGGCCAGCGTGGCCCCGCCGATAATGCCGCCGATGAGCGCGCCCATCACCACGCTTTGCAGCGGACTGGTGCCGCGCGCCAGCAGATAGAGAATCATGGTGACGATGGCCGCCAGCAGCCCGCCCAGGGCGGTCACCAGCGGCGCGGCCAGTTCGCGGCGGATGCCGATGTAGCTCCCCAGCAGCGCCAGGGCGAACAGAAAGAAAAAGACAAGGCTCATGATGATCTTCTCCATGACTCCGGCTGGACCGGCAGCGTGCGCAGCACCGCCCGCACGGGCGAGCCGCACACCTGCCCCAGCCTGAGCGGCAGGGCGATAAGTTCGTAAGCGCCGTCCGGCACATCGCGCAGGCACAGCGACTCCAGGTTGACCATGCCGTGCCGGTGCAGCGCGTGATGGCAGGGCAGCGTCGTGCTGTCCAGCGCATCCACCGACGGCGAATCCAGGCCCACCAGCACCACGCCCAGACCGGCCAGCCATTCAACCAGCTCCACGCTGAGATACGGGAACAGTTCCGGCCAGGTGCGGTCGTCCAGGTCGCTGACGTGGCTGCGGACCAGCAGCCGCTGCGCGCCGGTCAGGTCCACATGGTCGAAATCCGCCGGTGTCAGCGGACCGTCCGGGCGCGTCACCCGGACCACGCGCGCTGGTCCCATGTAGGCGTCCAGCGGCATCTGCGCCGGGTGCGGGCCGTCCGGCTCGTAATGATAATAAGCGTCCGCGTGCGTGCCGGTGTGCGGGCTGAGGGTGATCGTCGTCAGGTTGACCGAATCGCCCGCGTCCAGGCGCAGCCCATGCTCGAAGCTGAAGGGCGCGTCACCGGGCCAGACACAGGACTCCGTTGTGATGGTGCGTGTGATGTCATAAATCTTCATGGAATCATCATACCACCAAAACTTTCGCGCCGGCCTTGAGCATTGTTCAGGAATCCTGACGTTGGCCAGCGCGGGCACCAGCGTTAGAATGGTCCCCACACGAGACACACTGGTATCAACACAGAAAGCAAATCACCATGTCCGCATTATTCGACCTCACGGGTCGTGTGGCCATCGTTATTCGCCATGCAGTTTGAGCTTTATTCCCAGATGACGACCGCCCAGTGTATGCGCGCCCTCACCGAGCGCATGGCGGCGCGCCCCACCGCTACCCGCCCGGAACTCGACGGCTGGGTGGAGAAAAGCGGCTCCTTCTCGCTGGCCGTCACGTCGAAGATCGGGCGCTATTTCTCGCGCACGACGCGCCTCTCTGGCGCGCTGGCCCGCGAAAGCAGCCTGACGGTTATTCGCGGCTACGTCTCCGACGGGGTGAGTCCCTACTGGCTGCGCGTGCTTTATGGTGTGCTGCTGCTGGTGACGCTGGGCCTGCTGGCCGTCGGCGAGCCGCTGCTGGCGCTGGTGGCCTTCGGCGGCGGACTGGTGGCCTATATCCCCCTGCGCGGCGATTACGTCAACAGCGACATTCTGCTGATGGAAATCGAGAAGGCGCTCAAGGCCAGCCCCACACCGCCGCGCAAAAAGAAGTAAACGAAAAATCCCCCGGCGGCGGCCAGGGGATCGATTTTCATGGCTCGAAAAGAACGCGCTCAGCGCGCCAGATGGTAATTGCCGCGACTGCCGATGACGAAGCTGTAGGGCTTGCCGTCGGCGTAGAAGGTGTCGATCTGGATTTCGCCAGTGGGCAGCACGTAGACCGCGACCGGTTGGCCGGTAAAGCTGTGGACGCCCTCGGCGATAGGCTGCTCGTCGCCGCTGAAGTCCGTCACGGTGAAGATCAGCGTGCCCTCGCTGGTGGTCGGGTGGATGGCGTAGATGTCGTAACCGCCGCTGACCCGGTAAACGGCGATGGGATAGCCGCAGTGGTCATCGTTGAGGCGTCCATCGAACGTGCAGCCGTAGGCGATCGTCGGCTCGGCTGTGACTTCCGGCGTCACCTCTGGCGTGACTTCCGGCGTCGGCTCCGGCGTCTCTTCAACGGCGTCGTCGGTCAGTTCCAGCGTGAAGCTGTAGAAGCATAAGCCGTCACCAACAACATAATCCCCGAAAGTCAGTATCCAGACGCCCTGTGGGTTCTGGCCGTTGAAGGCGGACAGCGCTTCCACAGGGCGGAAGGTGCCGCTTTCCGGCAGGCCGCCGTTGGTGCTGCCCACCAGATTGGCGGCGCTGTCGTCGAAAGTCACCTGCACGCGCG
>CAZXCK010000148.1:0-9654 GCA_964639225.1 uncultured Anaerolineaceae bacterium
CTCGCCGCGCCGGCGTTGTGCGAGGAGAGTGTCGGGAGCCTTGCAGGATGGTTGCCGACGCGCTTTCGCGAAGGACGTGATTTATTGTTGATCCTCAAGCCAGATATCCATTTTTAATGTTATATTGAGAATATCATTAATCAGATTGAGCACGCAGCATACCCAAAGTTATTTATACTTAGGAAACTGGATCAGAAGAAGGTGGCTTATGGACCTTAGCGACAGTTACCGTATTTTGCAGTCGATCGTTTATGACATGGCAAATTCTCCTGATGGAATCAGTACTGGGGAAATTGTCCAGGCGTATGGCATCAGTCGGCGTCTGGTTCCCAAGTACATTGACATCCTCGAAAGCGCCGGTATTCCCATATATGTGGATCGAAAACGCTACTATCTGGATGAGGGATACTTTGCTGCTTTTACTCTGACGGCAGATGAGAGCGAGTTTCTTTATCTCATCCTGGAACGTTCACTAATTCAGCACAGTTCACGCTGGCGAACCCTACGTGGTTTACTTCGTAAACTCAGCAACAAAATGATTGCGCCGCTGTCCGACTATCTCAATGCTCGGATCGATCCTGATGCTGGAGAACGTCCGGCCGATCTATACTTCAGGCTACTGGCAAAAGCCAAGCGAGAACGTCGCGAAGCCTGGATCAGCTATCACGCGCTGAATCGCCCCCATCCCAGTCAATGGCGTATCCGACCGTTACGTTTCACTGGCAACATCTGGTCGGATGGATTGTATGTGGTGTGCTCTGGCGCTCGTGAAGACGGAGTGTTTCTGCCTCTGACACTTAAGCTTGACCGAATCCTTGATGTTGCGCTTTCAGACCAGCGTTTCGGACTGGAAGAAGTTGTTCGTTACTCCGACTCATGGGGGCATGCCTGGAGCGTCTGGAATAGCGAGCGTGAGCCGGTACGAGTTCTTCTGCGTTTCGAGCAGCGACATTACGACCGGTTGCTGGAGACGATTTGGCATCCTTCTCAACAGATTCATGTCGATAATGATGGTCTTGTGTATTACGCGGTTGAAGTGTCTGAACCTGATGAGATGGTTCCCTGGATTCGAAGTTGGGGTTCCGGCGTCATCGTAGAGGAACCAGAGTCGCTGCGACAGCGCATCATCCACAGTTTGAAGCGTCAGGTACGTGCTTATGGGATAGCCGATATCGCTCCCAATGAAAAAGGCATATCGTTGCACCGTTTGTGGGCCAAGTATGATCGCAGCACCAGTAACTATCACCCATTAGTCTATCACCTATTGGACGTTGCAGCCGTGGCCTGGCAGATGTGGGATCGTGTACTCAGCCAGGGACAACGCGAGTGGGTGACCAGTCTGCTAGCAACAGACGAGATTGCTGCTCGTTCTCAGGTTGCCTGGCTTGCTGGTCTGCATGATATCGGCAAAGCGACCCCCACATTTCAGAAGAAGGCTCCACCAATTTACTCCACGCTGCTTGATGACGGTATCAACGATGAAAGCTCATTTGGCGATCCACATGGACTTCTATCGGCTGTCATCCTGCGGCGACTACTGATTGACGAAGAAATTGACAAAAGGTTCGCGGACTCTCTGGCGCTGGTGATTGGCGGTCATCATGGTACGTGGATTAATCGGAGTGATGCCAAGAATGCAGGTGGCGCAGCAGGCAAAAAACAATGGCGTCAGATGCAGCACGATCTGTTTAACCTGTTAAAGGATGTTCTCGATGTACAGACCATCGCCGCTCCAGGCCAACGAACTCAACTCCACGTCTTTGCCACTTTCATGTCGGGATTCGTGTCCGTATGTGACTGGGTTGGCTCCAATGAAGCCTTCTTCCCCTATGAGATGACACAGTTTGACCCCAAAAAATACTTCGAGCGCGCATTGACGCAAGCGGAAACAGCCCTTAACCAGTCTGGATGGTTGCAATACCCACAACCCACTGATCCAGCGTCTTTTGAAATGATCTTCCCTTTCAAACCAAACCAGATGCAGCAGTACATCATGGATATCTGTGATGTAACTGCCGCTAAGCCCCGCTTGATCTTGTTGGAATATCTCACAGGTGGAGGCAAAACCGAAATTGCCCTGTATCTGGCCGATCTGATGGTAAATCTGCTGGGGCGGAACGGACTTTATGTTGCAATGCCCACGCAGGCGACCAGCAACCAGATGTTTGAGCGTGTGACACAATACCTGGAGATGCGCTATCCGCATCAACCAATCAATACGCAGTTGATCCACGCGCAGGCAGACCAGCATCCGCTTTATCAGTGGGAACGCCCTAATGCCAACCGCGACGGTAATGAAAGTGGTCCGACTGCTGAGATATGGTTCCAAAATCGACGGCGGGCACTGCTCGCGCCATATGCTGTTGGAACAATCGACCAGGCCATGCTGAGTGTTCTACAGACACGCCATCACTTTGTACGACAGTATGGTCTGAGCAACAAGACGGTGATTTTCGACGAGATACATGCGTATGACACTTACATGAACAAAATCATCGAGCGCCTGCTAGTCTGGCTGGATGCCCTGAACTCACCGGTTATTCTGCTTTCGGCAACATTGCCTCGACCTGCGCGGGAACGTTTACTCGAACAGGTAGGCGTTTCGCCAGATGAAATGACCGAAGCACCCTATCCCCGGCTAACCATCGTTAACTATGATCGTAGTGTGCAGGTTCACGCGCTACCAGCTCCGCCTGCCCGTAACTTACAGCTCTATCATCTTGAGAGCCACATTGATCTGTCCGAATGGCTGACACCGATTTACGAGTACGGTGGCTGTATTGCCATCATATGTAATACGGTGGATGAGGCCATCGCCGTTGCACGCGACCTCCGGGCTTCACCAGAGATTGATGCCAGCGAGGTTCTGCTGTTTCACGCACGGTTTCCACCCGCCTGGCGTCAGACCATTGAGCAAACAGTTCTTTCAAACTTCGGCAAGGCAGGCGAACGTCCAAAACGGGTGATACTCGTAGCCACTCAGATTATTGAGCAAAGTCTGGACCTCGACTTCGACCTCATGATTACCCGTACCGCCCCTGTTGACTTGCTCATCCAGCGAGCCGGACGCCTGCATCGGCATGAATGGCGTACACGCCCTGAGCATCTGCAGCAGCCAACACTTGTTATACGTGCTCCAGATCAAACAAATGGTATTCCTGATTTCGGGGTCGATGCCGTCATTTATGAAAAGTACATATTGCTGCAGACCTGGCTGCATGTCCATGATCGCATGGCGTTACGGCTACCTGATGACATCGACAGTTTGATAGATGTCGTTTACAACGAACAACCGCCTGCAGCGTCGTCAAACGAGCCACTTGCAGATGTTCTAACAACTGCCTTTGAAGAGATGACATCAGGTGAAAATGGTAAGAAATTCAAGGGGTCGAGGTATCGCATCGGGAAACCAAATGACCTATCTCTAATAGGTGGCACAGGCTACGACATGCCAGATGATGATCGCAACATCGTAACCCGCGACATCAGGCCCTCGATTGACATCATTTGTCTGCGTTCATCGATAGAGGATGCTCGGCTACCAATGCTAACTGATCGTATGCCAACACGGGATGAGGTCGCCCATCTGCTGCAATTCCGTGTCGGTATTAGCAAACTGGCCGCCAGAATTGCCCTGGAAAATCTACCCCTTCACCCTCACTGGGACCGTATTCCACAACTACGTTATGCCCGTCCTATTGTATTTAGTGAAAATGAGTATCGGATACCAGACAGTGACATTGTCTTGCGTCTCACCCCAGAATATGGCCTGGAAATACTGGAGGGTAAACTATGAACTACAGCTTCAACCTGATTGACCAACCGTGGGTACCCTGTGTCACACTGGCTGATGAATATGTCGAACTCAGCCTGTATGACTTGCTGGCGAACGCTCATCAACTCCGCGAGATTGCCTGTGAAACACCAATAATGACGGCATCTATCCTGCCAGTGACGCTGGCGCTCCTCCATCGCATATTCGGGCCTGAAGATACCGATGCCTGGGAGTTATTGTGGCAACAGGGTGCTTTCCCAATGTCACCCATCAGCGAATACCTGGATCAGTGGTACGAGAGATTCGATCTGTTCCATCCGGAGTACCCCTTTTATCAGGTGAGAGATGATCGGGTACAACCGAAGTCGGTACTTTACCTTGCCGAGACCATCGCCAACACACCGACTATATTTGATCATAGAACCGAAACTTATGATTATGCTCTAACTGCTCCCGAAGCTGCACGCACACTCGTCACGTCACAGGCTTTTCGGCTTGGTGGTGGTGTTTCAGGGAAATCTACGCGGAATTTCATCGACAGTGCGTTCACAAGAGGCATACTGTTTTTTGCAACAGGTTCCACTGTATTTCAGACTTTGCTATTCAACCTACTTCCTTATCCGGCTGAGCACATCATGCTGTCAGATCAGGAAGACCGACCAAATTGGGAGCGTGGGGCTCAGAAGTTCCCAGCAAATCAGGTTAATGCCGTACCAAAAGGTTATTTGGATTACCTGACTTGGCAAACCAACAATATTCTCCTCATTCCAGAGATGGATCAGAAGAGCATCGTTGTACGGCAATTTGCGATTGCGCCAGTCATGCGGCTAGATCCCAATTTGCACAGTCCTTTACAACGTTACATACGCCACAAGGATAAGGAGGGGGTCGTCACATGGAACTTGATGCAGTTTAGTGCTGAGAAGGCGCTATGGCGCGATTATCATGGTCTTATTGCGCGAACCAGTGAAGACGCAAAACCACCTGCTGTCGTTGATTGGTTGCGTTTGCTGATAGACTATGATCTTCTCAAAATGCCCCTCAATACCAATCTGGAAGCCATTGGCCTGTTAACTGAGCGAGGCAAACCCGGCAAACCATTCTTCTACCGCCAGGAACAGCTACCACTACCCGCCAACCTCTTAAGTGATGAGTACAAAGTCACGCCGATCACCCATGCGATAACAAAGGCAGACCAGGTCTGTGACAGACTTGTTGTCGCAGCGAGAGTACTCGCAGAACGACTGCTCATGCGTGGCGGAGATCGCAAACCCGATGGCAACGACATCACGAGCCTGCTCTCTCAGTGGGATGTCCGGTCTTTGTACTGGTCCCAACTCGAATCGCCATTCTGGGATTTCATCATCGCACTCAGCAACGATGAGGAGGATGCTCTTGACAACTGGTATCAGGCATTGCGCCATGCGGCTTCCAGCGCGTTAACCAGAGCCAGCCAGATGAGTGGTACCAGTGCGCCTGCCTTGCATGGACAGGTCGCTGCTGAACGTAAGCTGAAGGCAGGAATTCGCAAGATCTTTGAGTCATCAAAGGAGTAGACATGTCGGAACCAACCACGCAACACCCATTTATCGCCTATCTACAAAGCCACGTCGACAACCGTGCCATGCTGGCCGAACTGCGACGTGGTCTGGGGCGAAAACCTGGAGAAGCCCCAGGCATGTTTCCCTACGTTGTGCCTTTTATCCATGACCAGTACGACGAGGGCAATCTGTATCTGATTGCATCACTATTTGCCCTGCATCCATCTTCAACATCGAATGGAAATATGGGCGATCACCTACATGCATTGACAAAAGCCCTGGGCGATGATGCTGCTACAACGCGCCGCTTTGTTCAGCTTCTGAACCGAAGCCGCAGCGATCTCGACATCCCGCTGCGCCAGCACATCAGTATTCTTAAAGCGAAGGAGATTCCTATCAACTGGAATCAGCTACTATCCGATATCCGGAACTGGGACCATCCGGCACGATACGTACAGAAACGTTGGGCCAGTGCCTACTGGCGTTCATAAGTCAGATTACGCAGGCAACGTCAGGTTGTCTCAAAACCAACTTATCTATTCAATAGGAGCGGAATCCATGTTGATCGAATTGCACGTCATTCAGACCTTCGGACCATCAAACCTCAACCGTGACGATACAGGTAACCCGAAAGAAGCATTGTTCGGGGGTGTTCGTCGGGCACGAATTTCGTCACAGTCGGCCAAACGGGCCATGCGCGTATCTGATATTTTCGCCCAGTCGATTCAGGTCCCCACCGGGACACGCACCAAAGCCCTGGTCGACGAAATCACAGCCCGGTTAATCGCCTGTGATGTGCCAGAAGACCACGCGCGCCAATCGGCAGCGGGAGTCATCGAGGCGACCTTTGCCAAACCGGACAAAAAGAATGCAAATAAGACGAGTGTACTGGTCTATATCAGTAGCAGCGAAATCGACGTGCTGGTTGACCAGATACTGGAAGCGTACCGGGCAGACACATCTATTGATACCAAAAAGCTGCAGAAAGAGTTGGGCAAATATCTTAAGGGTCGCAGCCTGGCTCCGGACGTAGCTCTGTTTGGACGTATGCTGGCTGAACATCCTGACATGAACATTGACGCTGCCTGTCAGGTGGCTCACGCCTTATCGACTCATGAAGTTAACAGCGCGGAGTTCGATTACTTCACCGCCGTTGACGATCTGATGCCTGGCGATGAATCCGGGGCGGGAATGCTCGGCCTGGTAGCGTTCAATTCAGCGACATACTATCGCTGCGCCCGCATCGATTGGGAACAACTGGTCACCAATCTGAACGGTGATGTCGATCTGGCCCGCAGCACTGTTATCGCCATCATGCGCGCCTTTGCGCTGGTAGTGCCCACCGGCATGAAGAATTCCTTTGTTAACCAGCATGCTCCGGATTTCCTGCTGGCTGCTGCCCGCCCTAACAACGATGGTCAGTCTCTCGTCAACGCTTTTGAACAACCCGTACGCGCCAGGCAGGGAAGCGGTTACGCAGAGTCATCGGTTAAGGCGCTGGCCGCGTATTGGGAGCAGGTTGAGCAGGCTTTCCGTCTGGCCGATCCAGTAGTATCCGTTCTCAACCCGCGCAATTACGATTTACCATCCGAGGAACTGACCACAGCACAGCAGCCCAATCTCCAGAACTGGATCGATACGATCGTCACCTCGTTGCCGGGAGAGCAGGGCTGATGTCTACACTGCTGCTACGACTCAGTGCCCCAATGCAGGCCTGGGGTACACAGAGTCACTTCGGGCACCGCGACACAGGGCGAGAACCGTCAAAAAGCGGTGTGATCGGCCTGCTGTGTGCCGCCCTGGGACGACCACGAAACGCCCTTCTGGACGATCTGATGGCATTGCGTATGGGTGTACGGATTGATCAGGAAGGGGTCATGCGCAGAGATTTCCATACGGCAGGCAGCATCGGTGGCATCTATAAGGTCAGTGGTGGTGTCAAAGACAGTCTCATCACTTCCGATCGGTATTATCTTTCAGATGCTCGCTTTCTGGTTGGGCTAGAAGGTGATACCAACCTGCTGCAGACTTTGCTTTCAGCACTGCAAAGTCCAAAATGGTTTCTGTTCATTGGGCGCAAGGCATTCATCCCATCCGAACGTGTATGGCTGCCTGATGGGCTTCAGCCAGTTCGTTTGGAAGAGGCGCTGGCAACTTACCCCTGGTTGGGCAGGGCTAATCCGCCCAAGCAGTTACGTCTGGTCATTGATGACCCCGAAGGGTCTATCGTTCGCAATGACAATCCGGTGTCGTTTGCACCACGCCGCTGCCTGCCACGTCGGATGCGTGTTGGTTTTGTGCCCAACCCATCTTATCCGATAGAGGAGGTCTGACCATGTATCTATCCCGATTAATGCTCAATCTCCGTTCACGGCAGGTAAGGATTGATCTGGCAGATCGATATGAAATGCACCGTACACTACTAAACGCTTTCCCAGAAACCCTATCCGATAATGAGCGCGTACTATATCGCATCGAGGAAGGGACACTGGAACCGATTGTTCGCGTGCTGGTGCAGTCTCAGACTGAGCCAGACTGGTACAGCGTTCCACGGTTGAACGACCGCTATCTGATGGGTGACCCTGATGTCCGCCGGATTGACATTCGCGTAGCCGACAATCAGCGCCTGCGCTTTCGCCTGCAGGCCAACCCCACAGTCAAACGGGATGGTAAGCGTCATGCCTTGTATACCGATGAGGCCCTGTTGGGGTGGTTACAGCGAAAAGGCGATCAGCACGGCTTTGCCCTGGGGCAACTGGACGTTCAGATAGCCAAGTTGGGCAATAAGCATGGTAAAGGCCGTAAACAGGTGTGGCATGGCGTCCAGTTTGATGGCGTACTAACGGTAACAAATTCACCAGCATTCGCTGAAGCATTGCGACAGGGAATTGGCAGCGCCAAAGCTTTCGGATTTGGTATGCTGTCGATCCCGTATGGTCGCGTTTAAGTCGCTCAGTTGCTAGTGGTCCCCACAGGCGTGGGGGTGTCTTGGTCAAATCTCCACACTGGTGGCGAGACGGCGGATCAGAACCAGAGGGGATAAGTCATGCAGGACTTACGTATTCTGCCCAAACTGCGGGACAGCCTGAGCTACATCTATGTTGAGCAGGCGATCATTCAGCGTTACCGGGAATCTGTGGAAAAAGTAGACGATCGCGGACGAACCGCCCTGCCCATCGCCTCGCTGGCTGTACTGCTACTGGGGCCTGGAACCCGCATTACACATGAGGCGGTCAAGCTACTGGCACGTAACGGTTGTTCGATTGTGTGGGTAGGCGAAGACGGCACACGCTATTATGCGCAGGGGACCGGCGAAACACGCAAGGCCTATCGTCTGCTGCACCAGGCTGGACTGGTGAGCGATCCGGTACAACATCGAACAGTCGCCATGCGCATGTATGCGTACCGTTTTGACGAACCCTTACCAGAGGACCTGTCGATAGAGCAAATTCGCGGGCATGAGGGGGCGCGTGTGCGTAACACTTATCGCATGATGAGCCGTCGTTACGGCGTTAAATGGCACGGGCGGCGCTATGATCGAAATAGCTGGGATGGCAGCGATCCAGTCAATCGGGCACTATCTGCGGCCAATGCACTGTTGAATGGTCTGTGTCATGCGGCCATCGTCAGCGGCGGCTTCTCGCCCGGACTGGGTTTCATCCATACCGGTAAACAGCTCTCGTTTGTCTATGACGTAGCCGATTTGTACAAAACTCAAATCACAATTCCGGCAGCCTTCGAAACGGCTGCTCTGGGAACGGACAATATCGAATCTCGCGTACGTCAGCTTATGCGCCAGAGATTACGAGAAACCAAGCTGTTGGAACGGATATTGCCGGATCTGGATCAACTGCTCAATGTAACCGATAACCAGGACGATATACTCGACGAGGATAGCGCCTTACCGACACCACTCTGGGATGATGAAGCCTCGGAAGACTATGAGGATGGCGAGACATGGTCGTGATGATACTGGAAAATGTGCCAATTGGCCTGCGCGGCGAGTTGTCCCGCTGGCTGATTGAACCGAAAGCCGGTGTTTTTGTTGGGCATGTGAATGCAATGGTGCGTGACAAATTATGGACAATGTGCTGCCGGGGTGTTGACGAAGGGGGTGTTATTCAGATATGGTCTACAAATAACGAGCAGCGGTTTGATGTGCGCGTTCATGGCGTAGTCCGCCGGGAAATCGTAGACATTGAAGGATTGCGTTTGGTTATGCGCACCTGAATCTTTCATCGTATTACGGAAGGGTTTTCCCCACGGGCGTGGGGGTGTTCCGAATGACGGCGGCACGGGCTATGAGCTTGCCGTCGTTTTCCCCACGGGCGTGGGGGT